>CAYTGC010000019.1:0-38021 GCA_964437195.1 uncultured Myxococcales bacterium
GCCAGCCACGGTAGCGCCACAAACAGAAGCGAAACAATCTGTGTCTTCATGGTCGGCCTCCTTTTACTTTAGACATGCGGGGACGTTTGCCAGGGCGCCATATTCGGCAGCTTCCCAAGCGGCGCAGGCCAGCTTGCGCTGACCGGTGTCTTTGGCGGGATGAAAGCAGTCGAGCCCGTCGATGTCATCTTTGCCAAAGCGATAGGTGCCCACCGACGAGTTGCTGGTCGCAGTGCCCCGCCAATCGGTAATGATGCTGATCTTGCCGCTGTAACGGGTGGCCGCGGCTTCGACTTCGGCCCGCAGCCCATCGTTATATTGATCGATTCGTGCGCCGATGGCCGCGCGACGGGTGGCGTTGCTCTCGCCGGTCACCACGCGACAGACCCCAGCCACCGACCAGATCACGTTGCAGCCAATCGCGTTTTTGGCATTGCCCGCGTTGTACAGATAGTCGACGCGCGGCATCGAGAGAACCTGGACCTGCGAGCCAGCCGGAAGACAGCCGCCCAGAACATCGAGCGCGGCTTTGAGCGCGTTGCGATAGGTCGTCACCGAGTAAAGGTTCGAGGTCGCATCGCTGGACGAGCCCTTGTCACGCGAGCAGACATCGTTGCCGCCTAGTTCGATTACCACACGGTTCGGCTTTGTCGCCATCGCGCAGATCCGCGCCGCTTGACCGGCAGCGTTGTTTCGGCCCCCGACCATCTCTGCGCCCGACTCCGAGACGAACTCCTTGGTCATCGCGGCGTTTTTGGTCTTGTAGCGCAGAAACAGTGAGTTGACCGTGGCATCGGTGCCCTGGCCAAAACCAAACTGCGGGTGTTCCCCGGGTAGGTTGTTGGCCCCCCAGCCTTGGGAAATGCTGTCGCCGATTCCAGACAGCTTGCTTGGGTCGGCGGCGAGTAGCTGCGCCGGAACCAGTAGCGGGAGCAGTGCGCCCAAACAGACAGAGAGTCGCATGGTAAACCTCCTTGCCCAACCTGTGTTGTGGTGGGCGACCGAAGGAATCATGCATGTGCAACTGACGGGCCACCCCTTGCTGAAGGGCCCTTGCGACGGAGCTTGTCTGGGTGACTGGCCCGCCATCGAACACGCCCGCGCCATGGAACTGGGAAGCCAAGACCCCAATCTGCTGCTGTCTGTAGCCATCACCATAGCGCGCGCCCGGTGGGCATTGCCGCAAACACTTGGTTTCCGCGCTGACTCTGTATCACTATGCGCGGCATGAATTTGCTCGTCACTGGGGGCTGCGGCTTCATCGGTGCCAACTTCGTTCTCTTGCAGCGACGGCTGCATCCAGATGATCGACTGGTGGTGCTCGATGCGCTGACGTACTGCGGCAACTTGCGGAACCTCGAAGCACTGCGCGGCGATCGCGGCTTCCGCTTTGTAAAAGGCGACATCTGCGACGCGGACTTGGTCGGCAAGCTGCTCCTTGCGGAACAGATCGATGCGATCGTTCACTTCGCCGCAGAGAGTCATGTTGATCGCTCGATCTTGGGCCCCATGCCCTTTGTGCAAACCAACGTGGTGGGAACCACGGTGCTGCTCGAAGCCGCTCGCAACGCCGAAATCGGACGCTTTGTGCATGTCTCAACCGACGAGGTCTATGGATCCCTCGAACCGACCGAGCCCGCCTTCACGGAAACCACGCCGCTTGCCCCCAGATCTCCGTATGCAGCCAGCAAAGCCGCGTCTGATCATCTGGCGCTCGCGTATGCGCATACCTACGGACTGCCAGTTGTGGTGACGCGCTGTTCCAACAACTACGGTCCGTATCAGTTTCCCGAAAAACTGATTCCGCTGATGATTCTGTCAGCGATGGCGGATCGACCGCTACCGGTCTACGGCGATGGACAGCAGGTACGAGACTGGATCTATGTGGCGGATCATTGTGAGGGAATTGAAGCGGCGCTCCGTCACGGCAAACCAGGCGCGGTCTATAACTTCGGCGGACGAGCCGAGCGGCCAAACCTCGACATGGTGCACGCAGTCCTTTCGCTTCTGGACAAGCCACGGTCGCTGATTCGCTTTGTCGCAGATCGCCCCGGCCACGACCGACGATACGCCGTGGACTGTCAAAAAGCCGAGCGAGAGCTAGGCTGGCAGGCCCGCTGGACGCTGGACGCTGGACTCCGCGAGACGGTGCGCTTTTACCGCGAGAACCCGGCCTGGTGTCAGAGCGTGCAGTCTGGTGAGTATCGAACCTTTTTCGAGCGCAACTATGCAGCGCGGCTCGATGCCAAACAGGAGGTCGCCTAATGCGCGTCGCTGTGCTTGGTCCACAAGGCAGTCTTGGTGTCCACGTCTGCGAAGAACTGCAGCTGGCTGGACATGACGTGGACCCGATTGATCGGTCGATCTGTGATCTGCGCAGCCCCGACCGCGAAAACCTGTACCGCTTGCGTGATCGGTTTACCGAGCGTGACTGCCAGCTCGTCGTAAACTGCGCTGCGTACACGGACGTCGATGGGGCCGAGCAGCACACAGATGAAGCGTTTTTGATAAACGCGCTTGGGGCCGAAATGGTGGCACGGGCAGCCGGGGAAGGCGGCGCCGCGCTATGCCATGTCTCGACGGACTTTGTCTTCGATGGCGGACAGACGCGTCCGTACGATGAGTTCGATGAACCACGGCCCCTGTCCGCCTATGCGCGCAGCAAGCTGGCCGGGGAGCGGCTGGTCCAAAAAGCCGGCGCCCGCAGCTTCATCGTCCGGGTGGGCGGACTGTATGGACGGCGAGGCCGGAACTTCGTTTCCACGCTGGTCGCGCGGCTCAAAATGAACCAGCCGCTGCGCGTCGACCAGCAGCGACTTACGGCGCCGACCTGGAACCGACTTCTGGCGCGTCAGATCATCACCCTGTGCGAGCGTGGCGAACACGGGGTGTACCATGCCACCTGTCAAGGCGAGACGACGTGGTACGGGTTCACCCAAGCACTGTGCGAAGAGGCGGCAGAGCTGGGCTGTGAATTGCCTCGGACGTTCATTGGCGTGTCCACCGAGGATCTGGCGGCCAAAGCGCCGCGTCCGTCGTCATCACTCCTGGACTGCCGGATGCTCCGCCTGCGCGGTCTTTTGCGGCTGCCGCCATGGCGGGAAGCACTCAAAGCGTACCTGACCGAGCTTCTCATCCAAGGCGAGCTGTAGGAATCAGCGGCCACTGGCGGACAGGCCAAGCTGTTTCATCCGTCGCCACAGCGTCACCCGGCTCATGCCGAGTTGCGCCGCAGCATGACCGACGTGCCCCGCAGAAGATCGCAAGGCAGCCAGGATTCGCTCTCTCTCGCCACCTGCCATCGCGGAGGACGATCCCACACTGGCATTTTGCAAGGACGCAAAGCGCGCAGGCAAAGGTGGCGGCATCCCCAAAAGCTCCGGCGGCAAATCGGCGACTTGCAGCACTGGACCTTCGCCGATGACGAAGGCGTATTCGATGACATTGCGCAGCTCGCGAATGTTGCCAGGCCAGTCGTAGCCCGACAGCACAGAAGCGGCATCCTCTGAGATTCGTTCAATCCGACGCGGCGAGCGCTGATTCAGCTCGCTCACAAAGTGGTGCGCCAAAAGGAGCACGTCACCGGTTCGCTCCCGCAGAGGTGGTATGAAAATCGGCACCACGCGCAGTCGGTACATCAAGTCGGCACGAAAGCGATTGGCTTCGACCTCGCCACGCAGGGTCTTGTGGGTGGCCGCAATGATCCGAACATCGACCGAAATTGGCTCCTGCCCACCGACAGGAATCACGCTGTGGGTTTCCAGCACGCGCAGAAGCTTCGCTTGCACTTCCAGTGGCATCTCCGCCACTTCATCCAGAAACAGGGAGCCTTTGTTGGCCAGCCGAAAGTGCCCGGGATTGTCACGCACGGCTCCCGTAAATGCGCCGCGAACGTGGCCAAACAGCTCACTCTCCAGCAAGCTGGCGGGAAGCGCGGCGCAGCTTATCGCGTGAAATGGTCCATGCTGTCTTGGCGACAGATCATGCAGCGCGCGGGCGAGCAGCTCCTTTCCGGTGCCGGTCTCGCCACGCAACAAGACACTCGCTTGGCTCTGCGCCGCTTTCTCCACGATCCGAAAAACGCGCTCAAGCCCAGGATCTTGGGTGACCATCCCAAAAAAGGACGAGCGCTTGCTGCTGGCCTCAGTAGTCTGCTTCATCGTCGGAGCGATGATTCTTGCATCACTTTTCCACGTTTGTCATCGACACCGTGGATCGTTTGGCTGAGCCAGCCGGACCCAGAAAATCTTGTGCCAACTGAAGGGCCGCTGGGCCAAGGTCGAAAGAACATTTTCGCGTACTCGCATCGCTCGGGCCACGGTCCCATCGCAAGACAAAACCCGGTGTGGCCCTTGGGCCGCAGCCGAAAAATTTTCCCAAGGACAGTCCTGAAGTCAGGCCCGCAGCCAAGACACTTTTCCGACACGGCGCCGAATCGGGGACAGACGCTGCAGGAACCCGGAGTTTCCGGGACACGCAAGAGTCCACAGTCCAAACGCAGTGATTGCACTGCGCGGGTCTGTGGGCCGCAGGACGATGAACCGCTTGGTCATCTGATCAACGGCGGACCAACCCCCCGGTGTCTTTCCGATCCCGTGTGGCCCCAAGATTCGACGCCCACTTGGCATTTTTTTGGCCCCGGCGACGCGATGACCGAACGGCAGCGGCTTTTCTCCGCCCTGGGCTTGTGAGCAGGGAGCAATCGGGCGGAACCTGGGAGCAATCGGGCGCTAGACCGGGGTGACGGAGCGCTTGCGGGGGTAGGAAGGAACCTGTTTTTCAGCCGCGAAGGCGAACCGCCGGATGAGGTCCGCGCGAAGCTTGTCGCTTTCGACAATCGCATCGATGTGCAGGTCGCCTGCCAGCTTGTAGATGTCGATGTCCTCACGATACTCGGCGCGCAGCTGTTCGATGTATGCAGCACGCTCGGCTTCGGGCTTTTCCTGGATCTTGTTAAAGAAAACCGCGTTGACCGCAGCCTCTGGACCCATCACGGCGATCGATGACTGCGGCAGCGCGATCGTTGCGTCTGGATGAAAGCCAGGACCGCACATCGCATAAAGCCCCGCGCCATACGCCTTGCGCAAGACCACACAGATCTTGGGCACCGAGGCATCGGCGACTGCAGAGATCATCTTGGCACCGTGACGAATGATGCCCTGGCGTTCCACCGCAGTCCCAATCATAAAGCCCGGCACGTCCGCCAAGAACAGCAGCGGAACATCAAACGCATCGCACAGCCAGATAAACCGGGCCGCTTTGTCCGCAGAATCGACGAACAGCACGCCGCCTTTGTGCTTGGGTTGCGAGGCGACAATGCCGATGGTCTTGCCAGCAAGGCGAGCAAACCCGGTCACGATCTCTTTGGCGAACAGCTTCTTGATCTCGAAGAAGCTGCCCTGATCGACCAGCGCTTCAATGACCTGGATGATGTCGCACGACTGGTTGTGGTTCTTCGGCAAGATGTCGTCGATGCGGCGAGCGTCCGGTCGCGGCACAAGTGGTGCGCCTTCTTTGGGTGGCGGCAGCTTTGCGCCCGCGTGCGAAGGCAGGTACGACAGATAGTCACGACACTTGGCGATGACGTCAGCTTCGGTCTTGGCCAACAGATCACCGCAGCCCGACACCTCGCAGTGCATCTTGGCGCCGCCCATCTCTTCGAGGGTGGTTTTTTCGCCAATCACCATTTCGGCCATGCGCGGTGAGCCCAGGTACATGCTGGCGTTGCCGCTGACCATGAACACCACATCGCAGAAAGCCGGAATGTAGGCACCACCAGCAGCCGACGGACCAAACAGCAGGCAGACCTGCGGTATCGATCCCGAAAGCTGGACCTGGTTGTTGAAGATGCGGCCCGCGTGGCGTCGTCCCGGAAACATATCGATCTGGTCGGTGATGCGTGCCCCCGCGCTGTCCACCAAATAGACGAGCGGAATCCGCAGACGCCCTGCGGTTTCCTGAATGCGAATGATCTTTTCGACGGTGCGTGCACCCCACGATCCGGCCTTGATCGTGGAGTCATTGGCCATGACCGCAACCGGACGACCGTGTATCCGGCCAATGCCAGTGACTACGCCATCGGCAGCAAGATCGTGGGCTTGGTTGTTCGCAAGCAGTCCGTCCTCGACAAAGTCCGCATCGGGATCGAACAAAAGACGCAGTCTTTCGCGACAGAAGAGCTTGCCCTCGGCGGCGTTCTTTTCGTGATACTTGTGCGCCCCGCCCTTTTCGGCTCGGGACTGCGCGGCAGAAAGTCGTTCGATGGGATCAGTCGGATGCGGAGGATGGCTGGACATGGCCCCGCATATTACACCAGACGTGCGGGGCTGGGACGATTCGCCACGCCGAGCAAGCTACGGCGCGGGTGGAATCGCAATCGAGCCTTTGCAAAGGCTTGGGCTGCTGGGAATGCTGGTGCCACCCCACGCGTCGCCGGGGTTGGCCATCTTGCCCATCGACAGATCCGGGCTGCAGCTTGCGCCCTGCGTCATCGTCTTGACCATGATCGGCATGTTGGGCGGCAGGTTGTACAGCGCAAAGCTGCCCTGGCCGAAGCAGTGCTCCTTGATCTTGATCGATCCTGCCGACGGAATCTCGAAGCGCAGGCAGATCTGCTGCGGCTGCTGGATGTCCAGGCGGAGACACGCCGGCTTGTCGAAGGTGACATCGGCATTGAGGAATCCAAACGAAGACACCTGACCCACCCACGCCTGGTTCGACACGCTGCTGCAGGACAGGATGTCGCACGGATCAAGCTGCCTGTCTTTGCAGGTGAAGCTCGTCGGCTTGCGCGTCAGCATCGCAGGCATGCCGTTTCCGCCCATCTCTTGAACCCATGCGTTTTTCACGGGGTCCAGCTTCCACAGACCGACATCGGTTGGCGCACCCGCGAGACGATCGCTCGGCACCGGAATGTACAGGCCCATCGCTACGCCAGGCTTGAGAGTGAGCGAGTTGCCCTTGCTGTCGCGCGCCGCCGTGTAGACCATGCCATACGGATCGAGTGCGAGCTGCTCGCCCTTGCCACCGAGCGCACCATCGCCACCTGGCATCGGTTGCTTGGCGGGATCGATGAAGCGAAGCGAGATGGTGATCTCGCCATCGGGTGCCGCGCCCCCCGGACCCTGAAGTGCATCGGCAGGAATCGAAATGACGGCGCCACTGCCCGGATCGCTGACGGTAATGGGGAAGGTATTGCTGGGGAACGAGGACTCTGCAACGCGCTGGAGTCGGTACTTCACGTCCATCGAGTCGCTCGTCAGCATCATCACCATCGGCACATAACCGGGCGCGCTGATCGAAAACGGAACCGGCATCGTTGGAGCCGGCATATCGACCACGAACTTTCCATCTGGACCACTTGCGGTCACGCTCGCACCCACGCGGATGGTCGCGTTGCTCAGGGCCACATCACTTGTGCCCACAACCATGCCTGTAAGGTGGAAAGGCTTGGCGACCGTCATGTCCTTGGGAACATCTGGCGGGCCCGTCTCGGGATCGGGACAGCCAGCCAGGGTGGTCACCGCACCACCCAACACAAGCGCTGCTAGGAACATTGTTTTTCGCATCTCTTCTCTCTCCAAAAGCTGGGTCTGTTGTGTGGCGAAGCGCAGCCCATCCATTCGGGGTTCATCCGAAAATGAGCACCGCCGGTCCCAATTTTTACATCTGATTTTGTAGAATTTCAATGTGATTTAAATTACAGAGTTCGATGAGGTCTGCGAACGAAGGAGACTTCCACCTATCGGACCAATTCGGCCCACAGAAACGGAAGCCAGCGCTTCCGCTGTGGCAGCTACCAAAGAGACAGAAACGGGGGCTCCTCCGCATCCGAACAAGTCGTGATGCAGATCGGTGCTGTGCAGCATCCGATTGCTTGCAGATTCCACAACCCCCGCTCAGGCGGAGGTCGGGTGGGAAGCTGCGCATGGTCAAAGGAGTACCCCTATGTCCGAGCCCGGTAGCCTGTCCAATCTGCGTCCTTCGGTTTCACATGTTCCGTCGAACACTGCGATGAAGCCGCGGTCTGTGTCTGCGCTTGCCGCACTCTTGCTCCTTGGGGTTTTTGGCTGCGGCAGCAAAGCAGTTCCGCTGCTTCCTGAAGAGATCGCGGGGCACTGCAACTATGTAAACAAGTTCAGCAGCGAGCCCGAGTGCCGCAACTATCACGGGGACTGGCCTGCCGACAGAATCATGGAAGACTGCGCAGACTGGAACGGCCAGGCCGACATCGGCACGCCGTGCAGCGACGACAAGATCCTCGGTCAGTGCATCTTCGAAAAAGACGGGCTCTATGTTGCAGCGCGCGCGATTGGTGACAATGCGGATCGCTGTAGCTCGACCAAGCGCGGCTGCGAGCTATTCGGCGGCGGTGTCTTTGACCCAGCCCCTGTCTGTGGTGGTGTGGAAGGAGGAGGGGACAGCGGGGGTCTGCCTGTTTTTCAGCAGCCCGTGCGTGTCTGCAAAGATCCCGCGCCCGGGGAAGCAAAAGGCGAGAGCGAGGGCGGACAAGTATGTACGTGGGAAATGATCTCTGGAGTCACGGAAGAAGGTCGCAGTTTCGAGGACTACGCAAGCTGTGATCGCGTCCGTACGCAGCGTCCGTACTACCCTGCAGGAACCCTTCCCTTAAACACCCGCGAAGATCCCCGCCTACAAGATCCCGCCTACGCCACCGAGCATGCGTGGGTGAAGTCCCAGGTTCGCGCTGCGGCGTGTGTCTGCTGTCACTCAACCAAAGCACCCAAAGGCCCATCGAACTGGTATGTCGACCAGCCGGGCAACTTCATCAACGGATTTTTCAATCGCGGCCTGGCCATGGGTGCAGGCTGGATCGATACGGCGGGCTTCGGAGCGTATCCAGCGTCAGAAAACAATGGCTTTACTCGCACCACGCCAGACAATCCGGGGCATGGGATTTTCCCGACCACAGATGATGCACGGATGCGGCGCTTTTTCGAAAACGAGCTGGCGCATCGCGGAAAAACGCGCGCTGACTTTGCTACGGAAAAGTACGTGGGCGGCCCGATCGATGAGCAGCGGTTCTTCCGTCCGGCGGCCTGTACACGCGGAGAAGGAGTCCGTCCAGATGGGCTGCTGGTCTGGAAAGGAGGCAACGCCCGCTATGTCTATGTCCTGGAAGCGACAGCCGCATCACCGACGGTGCCACCGAACCTCGATCTGCCGCAAGGAACAATTTGGCGCATCGATGTACCGGTCGATGGAAAACCTGTCGCCAGCGGAACCGTGCAATATGGATCGGTGCCAGCCGGACTTTCCCAGAAGTTCCCGGCGAACGGCAGCGCCCCCTCCGCGCTGGTGCGCGGAAAGCAGTACTACCTCTACGCGCTCGCGGACATTTTGCAGCCGGTCACGCGCTGCCTGTTCACTGCGCCGTAGCGTTTCCGCCGACGGCCTGGGCTACTTCCAATCCGACCAGTATTGGGTCCTGTGGCGCTCGGTGTACGCGACGAGATTGGGCCGCGACTGGGCATAGGCCTTGACGCCGTTTTCGTACGGAGCCGCCAAGATAAGCCACAGGAAGGCAAAGACAGTGGCGTCAATGGAACGCGGCACATCACCCAGGAAGTTCTTCTTGTCGCCAAGCAGCTCGGACACAGCTTCGAGCGCGGCAATTCCCATCGCCTCGACTTCCTGCTGCGAGTGCCGCCCCATTCCCTGCGCGTTGACGGTCTTTATGACCTGTTTGCGAATCAGTCCCGACACCGTGGGGGCCACAAATCCAGGCAGGCCCGACTTCGTCAGGATTCCCACAAGTCCCGGCTGGAGAACGGCAAAGCCGCGATCTTCCTTCCAGCGCTCCGTCACCATCACAAAGTAGAGGTGTTCTTCGAGCAGCGCCCTGACAGCCGTCGAAAGGGCCTTGTCCTGCGCGCTCATCCCCGCATCCAGGTCCTGATACTTTTTCCGCAGGTGTTCCAGGATGAATGAGGAATCCGCCACCACCGTGCCGTCATCCTCGATAAAGGGCAGCTTGCCTTTGGGAGCTTTGCGGGTGTTGCCAGCACAAGGCTCGTACGCGATGGCGATCATCCGCAGGTAGTGCGCAACTTTGACGACGAATGGACTCGGGTCAGGCAGCCCCAGTCCGGCTCCAAAACCGTAAAGCTTCACCATGCGCGGAGAATTTCAGAGTCCCAGCCGGGATACCAGACAAAAATCGGAGCGCACGGCGAGGCTGGGCTCGCTATTCATCCATCAGCGCTTGGATGCAGGACTTGACCTCTGGGCTGTGCCAGAGCTGACGTTCGCTGACGATGAAGTAGCGGACGTTGCCATCCCGGTCGATGAGGAAGGACTCAGGGAATTTTTCGGTGCCGTACGACTGCGGAACCTTGCGCTCTTTGTCGAGAAGGACCGTCATCTGCGAACCGTTTTGAAAGTGCTGACGAACCAAGTCCCAGTTTTCATCGACGCTCACTGCAAGCAGCGAAAACGGCTGGCCCTTGAGCTGCTCGGCGAGACGCTCGAGCGACGGTTCTTCGACCGCACAGGTCGGGCACCAAGTTGCCCAGAAATTAAGAAGCACCACCCGTCCCCGCAGCGAAGACAGCTTGACGTCTTGTCCGTCGTGGGTTTTGAGGGTGAAGTCGGGCGCAGGCTGCGGCAGCCGTCCGAGCGCGGCATTCGATGGGGAGGGACGCAGCACTTGGCACGGGGCCTCGCGGGTCTTGCGAATGCCATCACGGCCACGATGCACAACGTCTGGGAGCGCCCACGCAAAATAACCGACCAGCGAGCTGGTGACGAGACCTGCGACCGCATAAGCGGAAAGCTGTCCAAAAGACCAGTTGGCGTTGGGCATGCGGTTTGTCACGATCCTCCGGCAGCCGAGGGTACTTGAGCTTGCGTTTCGCAGCAACAAGCAGCGGCGAAAAGTGAGCGCTGGTCGTGATAGGCTAGACATAGTGCCTAAGCAAAGCGATGCTCCGAGTGCCGATGCGGTAGCGACCGAGCGGGTCAGCTTGAGCCCGGCCCACACGGCGTCCGAGGATCGCGCCCTTGCGCGGCAAGACATGCCAGATGAGCTGCTCCAGGCCGTCGAGCATGCCATCGATCGGCCTCCGCGCGACGTGCCGACGATGCAGCTTGCCAAGACCCTGGAAGAAGCGGGCCCGCGAACCTTCGTCTACATCGACAGCCAAGGCAGGGTCAGACCGCCTCTCCAGTACCGGATGATCCAGGCAGCCTCGTACGCCATGCTGACCACGATTCTCGTTGGTGGCAGCGTGCTGTACACCTACCTGTGGGGCGTCCTTGGGCTGCTATTCCCGCTGGTGTTCGGATCCCTGGTTGGCCGCAACCTTTTGGTGACGCGACGGATCAACCAAGCAGCGCTTTTGTCATCGCACGACCGTCTCGATGAAGCCGAGGCCATCCTGCGGAGGCTGCTGCGAAGGCGCGCACTCGGACGGCGGCTGAAGGCACTGGTTCACCACAACTTGGGCGCAGTGGCAACCCGCCGTGGCGATCACCAGGAAGCCGTGAACCAGCTTCGCCAGGCGATCGCGCTGTATCACGATGCCTGGCGCAAAAGTCCGCACCTGCGGTCTTGTCAGTACGGCGAGGTCATCGCGCTGTGCAACCTCGGCAAAGTCGACGAAGCCCGCGCGCGGCTGTCTCAGGTGCAAATCGCCGACCAAGGCGACTACCTGCTGCTCAAGTACTGGACGACGGAACTGTATGTACGTTTCTGCGCGGACGACAGCCCACCGCCGCCAAGTGAGCTGTGGGAGCGCGCGGAGCGAGCACTGAAAATCACGGCGTCGTCGGCGCTGCTTGCCTTGTGCGCCTGGGCCTACACGCGAGGCAAAGAACCCGATCAGGACATGGCGTGGCATCTTCTGCGCGAGGCGCTGGATCGACTCGACAATGAGCCGCTCGCACGCATCATGCCGCCGTTGTGGAAGTGGATTTCGCAGAACCGCACCGCCGCGGAGTCGGCAGCATAAGGGGGAATGGATGGCGGCGACCATGCAGCTCGCACGCAGGCTGTCATCAGGGGAAGGGGATGCGTCCGCCGAAGAACGGGCGCTGGTGGCCATCGATACGCAGGGCGCCGTGATCTCGCCGCTGCGCCGCTACGCCGGACGCGCGGCGGTCTATGGTGCGCTGTCGATTTTGTCGGGCATCGGGGTGTGTTCGCTGATCTCGGGCGATCCGCTGGTGCTGGCGCTCAGCTTGGTTGGGACCGCGGCGTGGGGACATGGACTGCTGGTGACCAGGTGGCTTGAGCAAGCGTCCCAGCTTATCCACGTCTCGCGGCTCGACGAAGCTGAACAACTGCTGCATCGCTGCCTGCGCCCACCATGGGGCAGTGAGACGGTTCGGGGACATGCCCACCTAAGACTTTCGACCGTGGCAAGTCATCGCGGCAATCACGATGAGGCGCTCGAACAAGCCCGGCAGGCCGCGGCCTTGTTTGCGGGCGAATATCCGCCCCAGCCCCAGTTTCTTCAGCTCGCTCGCTACCAAGAAGTTCGGGCGCTCTTGTCGCTCGGCAAGCTCGCCGATGCCAGGCAGCACTTTGCGGCGCTCGGGCCTTCGCCAAGCGGCGACTACCTCCGCGCCCACTACTATGTGACCGAGCTGTACTTGGCGCTTGCTGAGGGTCAGATTCCGTTTCTCGATGAAGCGCTGTGGGAACGGGCTCAGCTTGCACTCGATACCGAGCACGCCCCACCGCTCCTTGGGCTGTGCTGCTGGGGCTTCGATCGCCTGGGCGATGAAGAAACAGCCCAACATTTTCACACCCTGTGTCAAAAGCGCTGTGGTGAGCAGCTTCCCTTGACGCTGCCACTGCTTGCGCGTTATCTCGCACGTCGGAAATGAGCCGAGAGCGCTTTGTCGAAAATCCGTTCTACGTGCTCGGGGTCAGGCCCGACTGTAGCCGCGCCGAAATGGAGCGCGAAGGGCAGAAGCTCCTCGGCATGCTCGAAATTGGGCTGCCGACCGCCAAGAAGTACAAGACGCCACTTGGAGAAGCCGAGCGCAGCCCCGAGATGGTGCGGCAAGCGATGGCCGAGCTGCGCGATCCGCAAAAAAGACTGATCCACGAGCTGTGGGCACAGCTTCCTGCCGAGCCGCTGACCCTTCCCGATGCAGGGAGCAACCAAGCCAGCGGCCTTCCAGGTCCCGGTCCGTGGCCAGATGCGCCCAGCGCGCTCGGCTTCGGAGCCAAGAAGTGACACTCGCAGTCCTCGGGCTGCTGCTTCTCATCCTGCTGCGACTGCTCCATCGCGAGGACAAGCGCAGCGAGGAAAGTCAGCTCGATTTGAGACTGTCACTCAAGCTGTGTGGTTGGCTGCTCCTCGCTGGATCGGTGGTCTACGCGCTGGGTTCGCTGCGACAGGGTGACGTTTTTTGGCTGATTCCGCCGCTCATCCTGTTTGTTCTCCTGGCTCAGCCGATGATGCTGGTCGAAGATGTGCTGTTGCCACGCGGGCTGGCGAAGTGGACGTATCGCGCCGCGCTCGTCGTGCTGTGGGCATCGACAGACCGGCGGGGACAGGCGCTGCTCTACGCCAACTTGGCCCTTTTGCGCGCGCCCCGTCACCGCGACCTGCGGGCTGATGAAGCCTACCTCGAAGAGAAGCAAAAACAACTCCCCGGCGGGGCAGCGGCCCTTTTGGCGCACGCGCTCCAGCTTGCCCGGCGGGAAGGCATTGCGGCGATCGTCCCGCTTTTGCGCTGCCTTGATTCGGTAGACCCATCGGTGAAGCCGAGCTGGGCGATGGCGGTCGCCTATGAAATTCTGCTTGTCGACGCGGTGCGAATCGGCGACTGGCCAAAAGTGCAAGCGCTGGCCACGAAGGAATATGCGACGCCGCTGAGCGAATTCTTGGTGACCTGCGCGGATATCTTTGTCGAGCGTCCAGAGCCAAAAGAGCCGCGCATGGCTCGTGATAGGCTGTATTGGCTATGGCTGCGTGCGCCACAAAAGCAGCATCTTTTGTGGCTTCTTGAACAGGCACAAAAGTACGAGCCCCAAAAGGCGGATCACGCGCGACAGATGAGCACCGAGAAGATGACAGCGGATCGACCACCGATTGAAGTGGCGCTCATGCTGCAAAGTCTGATGCTACAGCGCGAGCCGCACCTTGTGCCCCCCGATCACTTGCTGGCGCTCGGCGCGGCGTGGGATCTGGCGCTTGCGGACAAAGGGCTGGAGCGGATGATCCTGACGCGGGCGCTTTCCCTGGGCATTTCGGGTGCCGAGCAGCGCGCGAAAGACACACTGCGCAGCCAGGTGGTAGACACGATCCGCAGCTATCTTGGGGTCGGAACGGTGCCACTAAGCAAGCTGTTTCCTGACGGGAAACTGCCACAAAAAAGTGTGCTCGCGGACGCAGTCGTAAAAGTCCGCGCCGAGCTGCTCGAGCACTTTGAAGGCCAGACAACCAAGCTCGAAGAGCGTACGCAAGACAAGCGTTCACTGCCCTGGCTCGACGAGTGGCGGGAATGGGCCAAGGTCCGCGAGTCGTATCAGAAGATTGAGGACTTCGGTGGGCCGGAAGCCCGACGCCTGGCGTGGACGTCGCTGCATCGGCAGGCGAACAACTGGGCGTGCTGGCTGTGGAATGCGCGCAGCGAAAAAGTCCTGGCCAACGCGGTGTTCCGCTTCCTCCTGCGGGAGGCTGAAGCGCTCGGGGATGAAAGAACCGCGCAGCTTGCCAAGAAGAACGTCGGATCGGGCCTGTAGCAGAGTCGGTCGGATTCCGAACAAACTAGGCCAGGGCGCGCAGTCCTTCTTGGTTCGACAGGATCACGCGGCGGCCTTCGGTGGCAATCAGACCGCTGCGCTTGAACTGGCTGAGCGTCAGCGACACCGTCTCGCGGGTGGAACCAATCAGGTTGGCCATTTCCTGGTGGGTGATCTTGAGCGACACCAGGGTGCCACGGCTGTCGTCGATGCCGTAGTCCTGGCCGAGGCGCAAGAGCAGCTCGGCGAGCTTGGAGTTTACGTCCTTGAAGATCAGGTTTTCGATCTTCCCTTCCAGCTCGCGCCGACGCTGAGCCAGCACCTTGACCAGACGGAAGCCAATCAGACCTTCTTTTTGCACGAGGCGCTCGAACTGTCCGCGCTCGACTTCAATCACCAGTGTCTGATCCATCGCTTCTGCCATGTCTTCGCGCGCCCCGCCCTCGATCAGGCACAGCTCGCCAAAGACATCGCCGGCAACCCGGTAATCGAGCGTCAGCTCTTTTCCGTCGCGTGTCACCTTGCTGATCTTCACCCGACCAGAGCTTAGGAAGTACACCGCGCCACCTGGATCACCCGGCAGGTAAATGACTTGCCGCCGCCGAAGATCGAGCAGCGAGACAGAGTCTGCAAGCAGGGACAGCGTGTCATGCGGGATGTCAGCCAGAAGCGGCAGCTTCTTTAAACACCACAGCGCTTTTTTCGGATCCTGATAATGTTGCCCGGTTTCGCGAGTCGCCATGCGCCCCTACATACTGCAAACCACCCCGGCCCGGCAACCATCGGTTTTGCCGATTACGTTTGATTGTCGGTTCGTGAGGCTTTCTACACAGCTGGGATCGCTATCGAACAGGGTCTGGGCGCGCGGCTGCGGGTTCGTCTTCCGTCGAGAAAGCTGATGCAGAGCCAGACCGAATTTCGAGAGCGCAAGCGGCGCTCGCTGTCGCTACCCGGCCACAACTTGCGCACCTGGGGCGTGCCGTCCTTTGCCGATCGAATGGGCGAAGCGCTGCTCATTCCCGGCATGCCCGAGCACATCCCTGAGCCAGACCGTCCCATGATCGAGGCGGCGCTCGGTCCGCATCTGTTTCACAGCTACGCGGGGCGCACGCATCCACTGCTCGTCCGAATGCTGTGCCAGGACATGCAGCCGGGCGAGTGTCTGCTCGATCCATTTGTAGGATCAGGCACGGTTTCAGTCGAAGGCGTTCGCATCGGCCTAAAGACGGTGGGCTGCGACGTGAGTCCCCTTTCGGTGCGGCTGTCGAAGCTCAAAGCCACGCCGATGCCGGAACCGATGCAAAAAGCGCTGCTCGATCGCGCGCAGAAAGTCTGTGAAGCATCGCTTTTGCGGGTGAAAAAGCGCCTGTCGCCTGCGCGCAACTATGACGATCCCGCGTACTACGCGCCGCATGTGTATCTGGAACTCTGCGGGCTGCGGCAAGAGATTGCGGCGGTATGCGCCGAGGATGCCCCGCTTGGCGAGGCTCTCCTGCTCGCCTTTTCCGCCATCGTAATCAAGGCCTCGCGGCAGCGGAGCGAGTCAGACAGTCAGCTCGTCGAGCGGCAGGTCGGCAAAGGCATGGTGTCACGCTGGCTTTTGCGCAAAGTAGAGGAATTTGTCCGCCTTCAAAAGGCGTTTTGGCGACCGGGCGAAAGGACCATCCCACCGCTGCTCATCGTGGGAGACGCACGCACCGAGCTTGTCGATCGCAGCGATACCAAGCTGCCGCGCGGATCGGTGCAGCGGGTGATTACGTCGCCACCTTATCTTGGCACCTACGACTACTTGAACCACCACCTGCGGCGCTATGGCTGGCTGGGAATCGATCCAACGCCGATTGAGCGCGATGAGATGGCCGCGCGACGTATGCAAATGCCGCTGCGCCGTCGGATCGAAGTTCACGAAGCCGATACCTGGAACTGGCTGTCAGCGGTCGAGCGGCTGCTGTGCGAAGGGGGCCTGTGCTTCATTGTGGTCGGGGATTCGGTGGTCGAAGATACGCTTCTCGATGGAGCCCAGCCGATTCGCCGGGCCGCCGAGTCCACGCGACTTTCCGTCATCGCCGAAGCCTCGGTCGAGCGCCCCCACGTCTTCCGCAGCGACATCCCGCTTCCGCCCAGGCGCGAACATCTGATGCTGCTGCGACGGAACGGCTAGCTGCAGACGAGGCTTCCTACCGATCGCCTACAGCGTCGGAAAGTCGAGCGGGATCGCCAGCCGCGCAAACACCGAGCGCGGCGCCGCGTACGAGCTACCGACAAAGGCATTGCCGATTCGATAGGCGTACTGCGCGTCAAACAGGTTGATGATGTCGATGGCCAGGCGCGGACGAACCGGCAGCTTGTCGAAGGAATACTGCAGCGTCAGATCAAAGCGAACGTGCTCTGGGACATTCTGGTTGTTGCTTGGGCCGGTGCGCAGTCCCGATCCGTACGACACAAGCGCCGTCGCCTGCGCCCCCTGATACGCCACCGTCAGGCCCGCGTTCGCCGTCCACGACTGGGCATGATCCAGTGTCTGCCAAGAGGTGTCTGCAAGCTGCTCTGCGTCGAACAGAAACTTCGCCGACGAAATGCCCTGCCCTTGCGCAACCAACCACGTCGCATTGGCAAACGCCGACAAGTGCTCGTGAAACACCAGGTCTGCCGATAGTTCTACACCGACGGTACGCCCATGTTCGAAGTTGTACGTGCCGATGAGGTTTGTCGATCCGAGCGCAATGTTGTCCAGCTGGTTCCACGCGTACTTGCCCCAGCCAGTGACGCCCAGCTTGAGCTTTTTCCACAGCCGACCCGACAGGCCCAGCTCTCCGTAGACGGATGTCTCGGCCTTGATGTCGTAGGGAACCTGCTGATCCGGCGGAATCACACCCAGCACGCGGGCGGCGTTGCCCAGATCGAGCGGCGGCGGCGGCGTAAACAGCACACCGACAAACGCTCGCCCGACCAGATCGCGAAGAAAGGCCAGCGACGCGCCAAGCCTCGGACTTACGCCCCACTGATCCACACTCTGTCCATCTGCGAGCATGACCCGCTGGAGATCGAAGCGGAGTCCGTACTGCAGTCCGAGCCGTCCCGCTTCCCAGCGATCTTGCACATACGCACCAAGAAGCAGTGCGCTCGTGCGATCGGCTCCGTCCTGCGCCTGACCGATGCCGCCGACCGGACTTTCATCATCCCGAACATACTGCGTGAAGTCGGTTGCGCCGCGCAGGTAGTTTAGCTGCGCGCCCGTCTTTAGATAGTGCCGCCCGAGCAGTACCGAATAGTGCGCAATCGCGCCGCCATGATCGGCCCGCCGTGTCACATCACTTGCGATCATTCCCGGGTCAGCAAGCGCCCCGAGTGCATGCTCCGGGTCCGACGACAAGGCCCCAAACGACATCTTGTAATAGGGAGCAAGCTGGAGCTGTCCCTTTTTGCCAAAGGAGTGAACCCACGACAGGGTCAGAAACACTTCATGCTCAGTCTCGGTGGCATTGGTATCAAACGGAACAAACGGCGGCGGGTCATTCCCATACTCATCAGGAGTCCGTCCCCCGTCGGGAAGCGTCGCATCAAAGGGTTTTAGGTTGGGATTGATTGGAATCTGAAACCGATTCTGCGCGTAGTTTACAAACAGCTCGATTCGGTCGTGCTCGCCAGCAGCGTAGTCGAGTCGCGCAAAAAGCCGCGCGCTCTGGCCAAAGTTGTGCAGCAGCGTCCCCGGTGCCGGCGGATCGAGCATGCGCTGCGACTGCATGTAACTTCCGCCGACAAAGAACGAAAACGGGCCGCGACCCCAGGACAGATAGCCGCTCGACTCCAGCGTTTCAAACGACCCATAGCGCAGCTGGAGCATGCCATCGAGCGCGCTGCTTCCTCGCCTGGTATTGATGTTCACCACCGCAGCCAGGCGATTCCCGTACTCGGCAGAAAGACCGCCGGTCAGCACTTCCAGAGAGTCGATGAGCCGCACCGGAATCGACTGCGCAAACAGGTTCCCAACCGAGTCGGGAATCGGAATCCCATCAATCTGATACTGGATGTTCGAGTGGTTTCCGCGCGAGTAGACATTCCCAAACGCGTCCTGGACAAAGCCTGGCTGCGTCGTCACGACTTCGGTAATCGGCCTGTCTTCCCCCTTCGGAAGCGACTTGAGCGTCTCACGCGTGAGCGTCGTCACAGTGCCCACCGCGCGCGAAGGCGGAACCACCTCTCGCTCCTCGACGATCACCTCAACGGTATTTTGCGCGACGGAAAACAGCTCGACCTCGGTGGCTGCGGATGAGCTGGCTTGCACACGCTGGCGAGTTTCGGCCCGGCCTTCCCCTTTGGCGCGAATTTCGTAGTCACCAAACGGCACCGAAGCGAACGAAAACTGTCCTTGTCCGTCGGTCGTCGTCTTGCGAAGCAGCTTTCCTCGCCGGTCGACGAGCTGCACCTCGGCCCCGGCGACCGGAGCCAAAAGCTCGTCCCGAACCGTCCCCCGAACCACCGTGTCAACCGTCGCCGATGCCGAGCTTGCGACCGCCATCAGCACTGCCGCGACATAGAAAAGGGAATGTCTTCTCATCCTCCGAGTTCCTCCCCCCAGCCAGGTTCGAGTTGCCAGTAGGTTGCAAATAGGAACCTGACAGATTGCTCAAGCGACAGCGTTAGGCTAGCGCAGCGCGGCGTCTTTTTGCAAGTAACTTGCGATTAGATGCAGATGCCGAAGCGCCGGACTGTCCGGCCTGCGCCCACACAGGCTTTGCACTTCCACCCAGAATGTGGGATGGCACCAACGGACTGCGGAGCCACCCGATGCCCTTCCATTTCTTCGCCAAGCAAGTGTTTGCGATCGAGCAGGCTGCGCTGCCGAGTGCGCCGCCGCCGCTCCCGATTCGGTTCCGATTCGGAACCACCGACGATCTGAAACAGCAGAGCGGACATCCCGACTACGGCTTTGGCTCGATTCCTTTTTTGGAAGGACGACTCCGTGCGGGTGACAAGTTCATTTTGGGGGAAGTGGACGGACAGCCTGTGATGACAGCGTGGCTGATGATCGGAAAAATGGAGATCGGTGAGCTGGTCATCGAGATGCCGGGCGATCACGCCTACAACTACAAGATCTACACCGTCGAAAACTACCGCAGGAAGGGAGCCACGCGCGCGCTGTGGCACTTTCTGCGGAAGCCGCTGGAAGAGGCGGGCTGCACCCGGATGCTCAACACGGTGATACGTGGCAATGTGCCGTCGATGGAAGCGCACAAGCGGGCTGGTTTTCGACCGATTGGATCGTTTGTGGAG
This sequence comes from uncultured Myxococcales bacterium, assembly GCA_964437195.1. Classification (GTDB taxonomy): domain Bacteria; phylum Myxococcota_A; class Polyangia; order Palsa-1104; family JAEUJZ01; genus JAEUKA01. The sequence goes on from CAYTGC010000019.1 coordinate 19,997, forward strand.
ATGGGGCTCGGGACAAGCTCTGGCTACTTGCTGTCACGGCCTTTGCGAAAGTACCTGCGCGACTTCACCCTGCCCTTTTGATGGCCGCTTCGCTGGCTATTTGGGCAGCACGGCCTGGGGCTTTAGCTCGTCGCGGGTCTGTGGTTCGGAGATGTAGCGATGCAGCGCGCGAAGCAGAAACGCTCCCTGCATTCCGAAACGATTCGGCCAGATGGAAAGTGGCGCTCCCATCCACGCTTCCGACTGTAGGAGCGCTTTGGTAAGGGACTCCTTTTGCTCGGCTGGTTCGACGCTGTTTGTGATCACGTCCAGGTCGGTCGGCCACAAGAAGATCAGCAGGTGTCCGTTCCATTCTGCGCTCTGCATCCGAACAATGTGATCGAAGGGAATCACATAGCTGCGACGACGCTCGGTAAGGTGAATCCCATCCGGACAGAACATGATCGTCGACGTGAGGTAACCCCGCGCTTTGATGAACGGGAGCGCCAGCGCGGTGAGGCACAGCCCAATGCCCAGAAACAGCAGCAGCGGCTGGCGATCCATTCCGACCATGAGTGAGCCGAGTCCGAAGCAGAACGTAACGGCAAACGCCATCCGGGCGCGCAGCGGCACTTCCCGAATCAGGACACTCCCAGGCAAGCGAACTTCTCCGTCTGTGAGCGCCGCCTCCTGTTCGCGGTAGGAATCGAGGATCTGAAGACCAAAAATGACGATTCCGCCCCCGAACATCACCGCACAGCCCAGGCCTAGCAGCGTGTCCCCGACAAAAGCGATCCACAGTCCCGCAAGGACAAAGAGCAAGCAGATGCCAAACAGTGCGAGGAGCTTGGAGCGATTCATGGAGGACTCTTTTGCGGAGACAAGGCGGAGCTAGTAGCGAATGACCGCGCCCCACTGGGTTTCGGTGTAGCTTCCGTCGCCCGCGACCGACGAAAAGCCGCGCCGGTTGAGCATCATGCAGTTTGCCGAGACGTGCGCGTCATACGAACCCGCTGGGCCGGTGGTCGAGCAGTAGTTGGTGGTGATAAACCCTGAGCCGATCGCGCCACAGCCGGTGGTGCCGAGCATAAAGTGAATCGCGGTGCCGCCCATGACCTGTAGCCCGGCGGTGGTTGTCGTCTCGGTGGTGGTCGGATTCCAGCTGCCGCAGCCGCTCACCGCATTGCAGGGACGGGTGCGCTTGCTGATCGTGACCGGGCCGAGCGTCGCAGAGGAGGCCGGCGGCGTGATCTTGGCCTGACCTTGCGCATACGTCATCGGCGCGTCCAGGCACGCGTTCCAGTCAAACGGATTGGTGGTTCCAGTCGATGGAAGCGTCGGCGTCAGGCCCAGCTTGTTTGTCACGGTCACCGAGTTTGAGGTCTTCCCATCGGGATTTCTGACCTGCATCGCAAACCCGGTCCAGTAGGTCGCGTCGTTGTTGGTCGTGATGCACATCACCCGCGGCGTCAGGTAGTTCCAGGTGTCACGGCTTAGTTTGGTGTCCAGCGAGTACGGTCCATACGGCATAAAGCCGTTGGTGGTCCAAAACTTGTTGCCCGATTGAAAGTAACGACCGACGACGAAGACACCGGTTGTACCCGCGCAGTTGTTGCCCAAGTACGAATCGGTAATCTGCGGGGCCGGACAGTTTCCGAGCGCCTTCCAGTCGGTAAAACACTCTGCTTCACCGGGTATCGGCGGAGCCAGATCCGGTGGTGGCTGCAGATCGGGCGACGTCATCATCGCCAAATCACGCGTGGTTCCCGGCATATCGGAATCCATCCCCACGGCCATATCAAGGACGGAACCAGGCGGCGTTTCAGTCGAGCCCCCCGACGAACAAGCGACCAAACCCAAGACCGTAACCAAAAGCAGTTCCCGTTTCATGGAAACAGATGGTATCACCGCGCCCAGGTTGAGATCGTCCCCGCTTCTCGCTCCGAGTGCTAAAGTGGTTTTCATTCCTTCTGTGCTGCGGCAAAAACGATGACTGAACTTTCACCGGCAGCGGATTTGCCCCCACTGAAACGCGCCGACCTGCGACGGATCCTTGAGCACTCGCTGCGGACCGAAGAGACCGTCGATTCCTTTGTGGTCGATTGCTTTCCGTCGGAAATATACCGGCGCATTCGCGACCGAACGTATGTCGGCAAGCTCAACGAGCTTTTGGCCGAGATCGAAACCGAGCAGATTCTGCGACAGCTTCTGCACTGGGTTGAGGTGGACGAGCGGGTCGAGATCTTGCGGGCGATTCGCGGCACCACCGTCGAAGTGTCTCGCCCCATTCTGTCTCTTGGTGAGGTGTTCCCGACCACAGGAATGCCGCAGCACACGCTGGTCGACTCAGAACAACTGGTGGACATCGTCGACGGCATGCGGCGACGCGGCATGGGGCTTTTGGTCGAAGGTCCGTCGGGGATTGGCAAGACGACTGCGGTTCGGCGAGCGCTCCAGCTTTTGCCGCCAGACTCTCCCAAGGTGATCTGGAAAAATGGTCGCCTGCGAGAAGATCAAGACGCGCTACATAGACTGATCCAAGGGGGCCTAAAAGACGGGGGACATCTGATCGTCGATGACTTCCACCGCGTACCCGCCGACCTGCGCCAGGATCTCGCGGACCTTATCAAGGCGCTGTCGGACACCGCGCGGCAAGATGCCAAGGTCACGCTGGTCGGGATCAATCCGCTCGGGTCATCCCTGATTGGGCCCAATACAGACATTGTGGGACGCTATGTCACCGTCGATCTTCTTCGCCAACCGGCAGCCCGCATCGCCGAGCTTGTGCGCAAAGGTGAGCACGCGCTAAACATCGAATTTCGGCAGCGCGATAGCTTCATATCTGAGTCGCACGGCAGCTTCTTGACCGCGCAGGCGCTCTGCTACGAGTGTGCCCGCAAAGAAGGTGTGGTCGAGACCGAGCGTCGTCGTCGCACGCTGGTGGCAGCGCCGGGAGATTATGCGGTCGATCGCGTGCAGCAGCATCTGGCGGAACGTTTTGATGCGGGACTGCGGGACTTTGCGGCGTTTGATGCCCTTTCTCCGCCGCGTGGGGCCACTCTGGCGCTTCTGTGGATGCTGCGCGAGTCGTCTGAAAACAGCGTGTCCCTGGATGCCGCAAGCCAGCGTTTTCCGGCCCTGCGTGAAGCGATTGAGTGGCTGCAAAAAGGCAAGCTCCAGCAGCGGTTCGAGCAAGCGCCTCACCTGCGGGAGCTGTTCTACTGGAATCGCGACGGAGCGGTTCTGTCGATTGAAGATCCGCGGCTCGACTTCTATCTGCAACACATGAACTGGTCGGCGTTCATTCGCGACACCGGGCATCGCCGCGACCGCGTCTTTTGGACCCGGCAGCGCGGACTGGAGATCTATCCGGCGGAAACCGGAAGCATCTCTGGACTGCTGCCGCCGATCACACTTCCCGACGGACAGCTCCCGAACTACGACCTTCCTGAGTCGTATGTTCTGCATCTTTCCGACTTGCACTTTCAGAGCATCGCGCAGGTCGTTCTGTGGCTGGACCAGCTGGAAGCGGATCTGCGGGACAGCCGGGCGCTGGCGATTCCCAAGCTGGATGCAATCATTGTTTCTGGCGACATCAGCGAGAGCTCGAGCAGCGAGCAGTTCGACGCCGCGGAACAGTTCCTGTGGGAGCTACGGAAGAGCTACAAGCTGCCGCCACACCGCCTGGTGCTCGTCCCTGGAAACCACGATGTGAGCTGGGAATACTCGCGCGCTGCGTATCAGGAAATCGATGGTGCGCTGATCGACCGCGACAAGCTGCGGGGTTTCGACGGAGCCTGGGTCGAAGACAGCGGACGCTTTTATCTGCGCGATGATGGCAAATACGTGCAGCGATTCACTCCGTTTGCCGATTTCTTCAAGCGCGCGTGTATGCAGGCGTATCCGCTGGAAGCCGAGATGCAATCGACGCTGCACGCATTCCCGCAGATCAAGCTGCTGTGTCTGGGACTTAACTCGGCGTGGAACTGTGATCATCAAAAACAGTATCGCGGTCGGGCGAGCGTGCATGCCGCAGCACTGGCGCAGGCGCTGCGGACCTTGCGGCAAGAGCCCACTTTTGCGGACTGGTTAAAGATCGCGATTTGGCATCATCCGACCCAAGGCAGCGACGATGACCGCATTCGTGACACGGGATTTCTGGATCGATTAAGCCAGGCCGGTTTCCGCATCGGTCTGCATGGCCACATTCACAGCGCGGGCATCTCTTCCCATCGCAGTGATCTGACATTGGGAGGCAGACCGCTCGATCTGTTGGGTGCCGGGACGTTCGGCGCACCGACGAAAGAATGGCGCAGTGGAGTGCCGCTTCAGTATCAGCTCTTGCGCATCAAAGGGAATCGGCTGACGGTGTATTCGCGCTGCAAAGACAATCCCGAAGGAGTCTGGCGTGCCGACGGAAGATGGGGAATGGGCAAGGCTGCTTCGGAATACGAAATCGAGCTGTAGCCGACTCCGACTAGGGCAGACCTGGCCGTTTTTCGTAAAGAGTCCAGTCTCCGCGCTGCCCCAAGAGCCGCACAGAGTCCCCCGATCCCGCAAACAGTGAGGGCAGCACCGGCCCGTGAATCAGAAAGTAGTCCCAGCCGCGTCCGTGCTCTGGGAAACGGAAGGACTGTGGCTGATCCCAAGCAATCGGCATCGGAGTCTGAACGTGTTTGCGGCGAAGCGGAAACTCCACCGGGAAAAACGGAATCATGTATCCGCCTTGGCGAATCTGCAGATAGCTGCCCCACTGATTGAAGCAGTTGACCGCACAGTCGGGATCGCCAAACTGGGTCATCAGCGGGAGCACTTGCTTGCCACGGGGGACGAGCGCTATCAGTTCCTCATACGCCTTGATTCGTCGATTGATGCGGAAGTAGTGCGCGCCAAGGTCAGCGGTGTAGACAGTCGAAAGGAACATCGCCATCGCCAGCAGCGCTCGACGCAGAGGCCCACGAAAAACCGAGCCGCGAATCATGAGCAGTGCGAACAGCGCGACAAGCACCGCCAAGCGACGATTCACCGCATACCAATAGAAGGGCTGTAGCAGGCTTCTCGGCAGTGAAAAGTAGAGCGCGGTAACGATCACAAAGCCCAGCTCTGCACGGCCCACGATCCGACGCCAAAGCGGTGGCGTTTCCTGCGCACTGGTCGCCGGGGTTTCACGACGAAAACCGGTGAGGAAGAGCCCGAGCCATACAAGCAGTAGGACGGCCTGATAGTAGATCTCATCGCGCACACCGGGCATGGTGTTGAGCGTCCAGCCTTTGAGTGTCTGAAGGTTCTGCCACACATCGCTATACACGCCGACAACATCGGCCCAACCCTTGCCTGAAACCGTTACCCGCGTCTTGTCCGCGCTCCCGAATCGCTGCGCCCACACACCCAAAAGCAGCGTCGGCAGAAGCGGCAGCGGAGCCAGCAAGACGAGACGCAGCGAAGCCTTGCGCACGCACAAAAAAGCCGTGAATCCAAAAACGCACAGCAGCACTCCCCACAAAAGAACGTGGGAAAAATAGACCAGGATTCCGAGTGAAACCGCCAGAGCAGCTCGTCGCCAAGATGGCTGCGCTGCGTAACTTTCGAGCGCCCACAGCGCGACAAACAGAATCGGCAGACCCCCAACATAGGCGAGAAAACCGTTCGCAACGTTCATGTTCCACGCAAGCGGACAAGCCAACACCGAAAGCCATGGATCTCTCCCGAGCTGTTTGGCATAGAGCGCAACCGACGCAGGCAGGCCAACAATCGCCAAGGACAAAAAGAGCTTCTGCGCCAGCTCCTCGCCGAACACTGTGGCCAGTCCGTACTCGATGCCGTACTGCACCCAATACGGCAAAGGCGCCAGGTTGGTGTCGTAGTAGCGAGAAAACCCAAACATCGGGTCGTCCAAATGTCGCCACACAAACAGGTTGGCGAGGTGCGCCGGATAGTCGAGCAGTGGCACATACCGCCCAATCCAAATCGGCAACAGCGACGACAGAACCATCACCACCAGCCCGGTGAGCAGAATCGGCGACTGACTCCACGCGGTGCGGAGCTGGTCAAGTCGTCGCGGCATGGCCGCATCCTACGCAGAGTCAGCGGGGAAACCAACAGGGACCGCAAAAAGCCCGGCCACATCTTGGAACAGCCAGTCGAGCCAGACACGCAGAAGCTCTGCCCCGTCGGGTGAGAGAGGAGACAGAACCCCAACGGTCACGGAGTCCGCCGGAGCCAGCGCACAGAGCGCGCGATCGCGGTGATCCAGCGCAATTCCCAGCAGCTTTCTGCGCACATCCATTGCATCTAGGAGTGCACAGATTCTTTCGCGGTCGCGGCTCTTTTCTCGATGGAGCACGGCCAGGGATTCCGCCTCTTTGTGCGGCAGTGAAAGTCCAAACAGAACCGGAAAGGAGGGCTTGCGAAGTTCCCCCTCTTCACCGGACTTGGGAAACCAGACCGCTGCGATGTCGTTCAGGATCTGCGCCATCCAGCCAAGCTCTGCGCCGCAGCGTGCGCACGCATCGAGAAGATGTGGCTTGTCGGTCCCGACCATCGCTCCGGCCAGCGCGAAAAACTCATACGCCGACACGGTCTTGTGCTCCACCACGGCTTGATATTCTGCCAGCGTCTGCGCCACGGCTTGCATGTCTAGGTCTTGGCCACGGCAGACCTCCAGCTGAGCCTTTGCCGCTTGGGCAGTCAGCGCTTTCAGCCGTCGCGCAGGCAGCGGTAGCAGTGCAAGTTCGTGGTGTCCCAGGCACTGCAGCGCTTGCGCAACATTCATCGCCCGACCCATCCCGATGGAAGCATGCAGGGAGCCTTTTGCCTCACCGTCCGCGCAGTCATCAACAATCCGCAGCGACTGTTCCGAAAGCAGGAGCGCAGCCGTCGCCCGAATCGAGACTTCCAGCGATGCTCCCACTGCTAGTCCGGTCGCAATCGGCAACAGCGCAAACGGAGAGAGAGGATCGGCGAGCTGGGAATCCAGTAGCTTCGCCAGCGTCGGCCAGGCCGCGTGCGAAACCGCCAGCATCCGCTTTCGGATCTGCGAAAGGACATCGACCAGATTGATCCGAAGCATGATGTTTACGCGCTGATCAGCCCTGACCGCTTCGGATTTTTCGAAGGCCTGTGCTTGCTCGTATATACGGTGTGGTTGGTAATCGAAGATGCAGGAATCCGATTCTTCGTCCGCAGTCCGCCGGGAATTTCCGGATCAACCACGAACTTCGTCTGAAGCGGCAGCGTGAACTCGAAAATGACATAGGCATCTCCGTCCGAGTCCGCGGAGACCCCCAAGCTCCGCATGTAGCTGATGCAGACTGCAGGATCGTAGCTGAAGTACGTGTAGCCACGGCTGTTCCACTGGCTGGCGCTGATGGGGTCGGTCGAACCGCCTTTGCTCGGATCAAATCCGACACCAGTTCCGGTCGTGCCGATGATGTCGGCGGTCGTCAACCGCGTCGCCGAATAGAACGTAACCTGGCTGAGTGCCTGGTTGACCGTGTACACCTTGTGAAACTCATGCGAGACATCAAAGCCGATCGTCTCTTCTCCCTGCCGATAGAACGGGGAGCCGTACCGAAACGCTTCGGTGGAGGGATCATTCATCTCTTGGGTGCGCCGCTGGGTCTTCTCCTCCTCCGTCTCTGTGGTCGGGCGTGCCTGATTCCCCAAGATCTGCTCGATCGCGGACGATTGGAGCACCTCCGGCCATCTTCGCGACAGGGCCCTCTCATTGTCGACTGCTCTCCGGCGGGAACCAGAGCCACAGCCCGCGGCTTGAATCGGAGCCGAGGCGGACTGCGGCGGTGACTGACCAACAAGCTGGTTGCTCTTGGCCGACTGCTCCGCTGAGGGAAGACGCGCGCCAAGCGAGCTGGCTTTTTTGCCCATCGCGTCGGCTTCCGATTCAAGCTGGGAATCGATGTTTCCAGACAGACCGCCAACCTGAAGCGAAGGCCGGACTCTGCCTTGTTTCTGCTGCACCGCATGCCAGGCTTCGTGTGCCAAGAAACCGTCCTGGCCAGGCCCAAGAAAAATGTCCGATCCCTGCGTATACGCGTCGGCTCCGATCTGTTCGGGACGGTCCGAGTTGTGGTGAACACGCACGTCCGCAAGAGAAACCCCGGACATTCCCTCCATTCCAGCCTGCAGCTCTGACGGCAGACCGCTGGGCTTGCGAGACAAGTGTTGCGAAGAAGAGGGTGTAGACAGCGCACTTTGGGAACGCGCTTTGGGCATCGGGGCAGATTTTGCGTCCTGCGATTTGCTAACAAACTGCTTCCGTGGCATGGGCTGGTCGCTCCGATCGAACGCCGTCGCTGGCTTGCTCTCTGGGCGTCAGTCTCACCGTGACATGGCCGCGCAGGTGTGTGTTGTCAGAATTCCCACGACCTGATCTCGCTTTTCTCAAAAGCGGAGCAACCGCTCGCTGGCGCCGCGCTTTTTTGCCAAGCCGTGCCCGCGCTGCTACGGATCGCGCGAACATGAGGAACCATCGATGACGCTGTTTCGCACCACCGGTCTGCTGCTGGCGCTGGGTCTCTTGGCCGCCACAGCGCAGGTAAACTATGCGTCGCTCGTTGAAGCGTACGGCAGCGGGCCACCTTACTTTGGCCGGACGACCAACATGGACAAGTGGTCATCTCCGTGGCCCGGACTGCTGATGATCGATGGGTTTGTGCTGCTCATCGTGGTGGCCGCGGTGGCGATGTTTTTGCGCCGCAGTGCGGAACATCGTGCGCTCAGTGAAGTCCCGGAACCGGACCACACAGCTTTTGAAGATTTCGCAGACAGCGACGGAGATCCACCGAGATCGCGCTGATCGCAAAATTTTTTTCGGAAAATATTGGGAAAAAATTGACCCATAGATCCCGCCCCTAAACAATCGAGTTCACGGGGAGGAACACCGTATGGCCCTACTGGAATTCGACGACAATCACAACCACGCCAAGATCAAAGTCATTGGTGTGGGCGGCGGCGGCGGAAACGCCATAAGCACCATGATCCTCAGTCGGCTGGAAGGCGTAGATTTTATCGCCGCCAACACCGACCTTCAGGCGCTGGAAAGCAACCAAGCGCCGATCAAAATTCCGCTCGGAACCAAGGTGACGCGCGGACTTGGCGCGGGAGCCAATCCGGAAATCGGTCGGCAGTCCGCGATGGAAGACCGCGAGCGCATTGCCGAAGTGCTGCAAGGCGCAGACATGGTCTTTGTGACCGCTGGCATGGGTGGCGGAACGGGCACTGGAGCTGCTCCCATCATTGCCGAAGTGGCCCGCGAATTGGGCGCTCTCACCGTCGGTGTGGTGACCAAGCCGTTTGGTTTCGAAGGCAAAAAGCGCCGCCGACACGCCGAAGATGGCATCGGAGCGCTGGCCGCAGCGGTCGATACGCTGATCACGATTCCAAACGAGCGACTGCTTTCGGTCGCCGGTCAGAAGACGACAATGCTCGATGCGTTCCGCAAAGCGGACGACGTGCTGCTCAACGCGGTGCAGGGCATCTCGGACCTGATTACGATTCCGGGTCTTATCAACGTCGACTTTGCCGACGTCAAGACCATCATGTCGAACATGGGCCGCGCGCTGATGGGAACCGGTCGCGCATCGGGTGAACGTCGCTCGATCGAAGCGGCCCAGCAAGCGATTAGCTCGCCACTGCTCGAGGATGTGTCGATTACCGGCGCCACCGGCATCCTGATCAACATCACCGGCGGTCCCGATCTGACGCTGTTCGAAGTCAACGAAGCCTCGACGCTGATTCAGGAAGCCGCGCATGAAGATGCCAACATCATCTTTGGCTCGGTGATTGATCCTTCGATTGGCGACGAGCTACGCATCACCGTCATCGCCACCGGTTTCGACGCCCAGTACGCGGATGTCGAGCCGACGATTTACGAGCGCCGTCCATCGACCACGCAGCACCAAGTGCCGATCTCGTTTGTGCAGCAGAAGGCCGAAGCTGCGCCGCCGCCACCTCCGCCACCTCCGGCGCGAGTGGAAGTTGCCGCATCGGGCCCAGCTCGTCGGGATCGCGTAGCGACGCCGGTCACAACGCAGGTACGGACGGCTCCGGTGCGTTCAGCGATTGGAACTCGGCTCAACTTTGAAGACGAAGACTTCGATACGCCAACCTACCAGCGACGCAGCCAGCAAGTCGCAGCGCGCGAGTAACCGCACTTCCTGTCTCTGCCCTCCCCTTCGGCGCTCGCCGATCCGACGGACCCAAATCACCAAAGCCGCAGCGCGAACAGCAGATAGACGAGCGCGATGGCGACAAAGACAAGCGCCAGCAAGCCAATGAAGATCTTTGGCTTCGAAATTGGCGCGTCTCCGTCGATGGCCCCAGTCTGGCCGTTTATCACGACGTGATACGAGCGCTCGCGGTATCGATAGGTCGCAACCCAAAACGGCAGCAGCACCGATTTGTAGGTGAGGCGAGAAAACGCACTCTCGACGCGGACATCATCCTGACGGTCACCGCCAACATCTGACGCACAGCGCTGCTCCTGGAAAAACCGAATCGCTGATTCGCCGCGTCGCCAGCCCTCGGCCAGATCCAGCGACGGCTCTTCAGCGAAAAAACCGGCCAAAAAGTCGGGGACGTAGGGAACCAGCGCGCGCGTCTCGAAATTGCTGACGAAGTCGGCCAGTCGCTTGGGCAGACCGCGCCCGGCGCAGATGAGCAAGTCGTCGTAGTCGTCCGACCGTGAGCCGCTTCGGTCTTCCCAGCGAGTCTTGCGGATTTCGCGGGTCTTGCGCACCGTTTCACCATCGACCGTCTCTTCGTATTCCTCGGTCTCGGTGTAGTCAAAGCCAGCCTTGCCGGTGAAGGTCGATTCGACGTGCGCATCAAACGTGAAGTAGGGAATGTAGATACCCAGAAGGTGTTCTGCTCGACTCAGCCGAATCAAGTCTGCGGGACGGAAGCGGAGTCCGCGCGCCCACCGCGCCATCAGATCTTTGGCTTTCTGTTTGTCGACCGAGAACGGAATCACGGACTCGGGATGAAGGCTATGGGCGACGTCTTTTTGCAGAAGAACACTCGGGGACCGGCAGAAGGCACAGACGCGCGAGGTAATCCGCGCCGGAAAGACCACGGTCGCGCCACACTCTTTGCAGCGCACGGTCTGGGACTGTGGACTCTCGGCCAGAGCCGGACCTTTGGCGGCCTGATGGCCAGACTGCAGCTGCGAGAGCAAGTCGTGTTCTGTGACGCGCAGCGTGCTTTGACGTGGGGCTTGTACGGACCGGCAGTGGGTGCAGCGTAGACCGCCCAGGCTCGGGCTAAACAACAAGACGCTTTGACAGGTGGTGCAGCGAAAGGTGTGTTGGCGCGACATCAGACTCGCCTCACGCGGGCCAAAGAAGCGTCGCACAGGATGACCAGGCGCAAGCGGGAATTTGACAGGGCTGCAAAAAAAGGATGACCGACGACGGTCTGTGGCGAAACCGCTTGCCAGAACCAACGCCAAGGCCGACCTTTTTGTTGATGGGGTCCCTGTTTGCCGTGATCGGCTGGTTCTTGCGGGCGTTGTGGACGCTGTTTGTGCTTTTGACGCCACTGCTCGGAGTCTGGCTCGGATCGTCGCTGGTTGCGTTTTATGGACTGCGCCCAGAGCTTGCCGCCGCCGCCGGAGTGCTGCTGTTTCCGATTCTGCCCATCGCGTGGGAACTTCGCTCGACGGTAACCTGGAATCGCAAACAAACATCCAGAAATAGTCTAGGCCAGGCGCCGAAGCGCTGGCTGACGGGCTTCGAGCGGCTGGTGCTGCGAACACTGGCGCTCAACTTGGCGTTTCTCGGCGGGCTGCTGGGCTATTTTCCCAAGGTTGCGTTTGCGGCGCTGGCCACGCGCGGCGATTGGTTTCTGCTCGGGAAGCAGGATGACACCTCGCAACAGCTACGGACAGCGCTGCACGAGGGCGCAACCGGCCTGGAGTGGCTGCATCGGCTGGCCAATCCGAATCCGTACAAACAGCCGGGCGACGATGTGCCGGTGCCGGACACGGTCAAGCCGCTCGATGACAAACAGCCAACGTATCCGATCCGACGCTGGCCCAAGAACCCGGAAAAGATGCTTCCAGAGAAACCGCAGCCGGACCGCACGGCCCAGCCCGAGCCAGACCCCGACCTGTCTGTTGGTGGTGCCCCCGAGTGGCGAGTCGGAGACACCCGCTGGCCGCAGCGCTCAGAGGTCCATCAAGTGGTGCGCGCCATGACCGAAGCCGACGAGCGCAGCATCGAGCAAGTGGCCCGTCACATTGCCGGACGCGAGTCGGACCCGTTCCAGCGAGTCAAGGCCCTGCACGACTGGGTGGTGACGCGACTGCACTACGACCACGACTCGGTCCGCAAAGGACATCGCAAACCGCAGGATGCAGCGTCGGTGTTTTCGCGCAAGAACGGAGTCTGCGAGGGCTATGCGCGCCTGCTGGTTGCACTCGGACAACACAGCGGCGATCGATTCGTCTACGTGACGGGCGACACACGCGAAGAGAGCGGCGACAAAGCACCTGTCGGACACGCATGGAATGCCGTCGAGATCCTTGGAAAGTGGTACATCATCGATGCGACCTGGGACGATCCGACGATCAGCGGTGGGGAAGACAACTACCGTACCGACTATCTGTTCATTCCACCGACGCTGGCCATTTACGACCACCGCCCCGAGGACGACAAGTGGCAGATGCTGAAGCGTCCGCTGTCACGCGGTGACTTTCTGCGCCAACCACTGACTCGTCCCGGTCTGGCCCGCGTTGGCCTTGAGCTACTCGACCCGGAAAGCTCGCGGGTCGAAGTCACCGACAACCTGGTTGTGCGGCTCGCCAATCCGCGCGGGCTCTACGTGCTCGCCCACCTCGGCAGCGCAGACAGTGATTCCAGCGAGCGCTGCGGCGTGTCCCATTCCAACCCGCTGACGCTGCAGTGCCCGGTCCCGCTGAGCGGCAGGTTCCGCGCCACGCTGTTCGCCAATACGCAAGCGTCAGGGACTTTCGATCAGGTCGCCACCCTGGATGTGATTCGGCGCTAGGCGGCAGGCCCCGGGCGAACCGGAAAAGGCGCACCCAAGGCGTATCGCTGTCTACGGCTTGGGATGGCTGGCGAAGAAGTCGAGGTAGGCCTTGGTTCCGTCGGCGTAGCGCTGGGTATCACCGGTACTGCTCGGCCAGACGTGGTCACCGCCGCTGATGGTGCACAGGTTGACGTCCGCCCCCGCAGTGCAAGGAGCGTAGGTCTGGCAGGTGACTTTGCCGACTTGGCTGGTGATTTTGGCGGGCTTTTGACAGCCGTTCATCGTGCCCCAGTCGTCGAAGGTCTTCTTGGCGCCCGACCAGCCGATCGGAAAGCTGCCGCCGTACCAAACGACCGTGTCGGCATCGCCGTGCATGTAGAAGACCGGAACCGGACGGCTCGGCTTGCAGCCACTAAAAATGAGTCCCGCCGAGTTGGGACCAATCGCAGCGAAGTCATTTGCCATTTCGCACGCGAGCCGGTTTGACATAAATCCGCCGTTCGAGTGTCCCATCACAAAGATGCGGCGGTCATCAACGCAGAACTCACCACGAATGCTGGCCAGAAGCGTCCTAATAAATCCCACGTCATCGGTGTTGAAAGTCTGCGCTTCTCCGCAGCAGCCACCGGCATTCCACGACGGGACAAGACCTGAACCCTGCGGAATGACGGCGATGAAGTTGCGATCGTCACTCGCAGCCTCGATACCGATGCTCTTGGCAAAATCAAGTGCCTGGTTGGTGAAGCCGTGCATGGCAAAGACCACCTGCGTAAACTTGCTCGCGTCGTACGCAGGTGGGACATGTAGCACGTAGGTGCGCTTGCTGCTGCCGACGCTGATGGTCCGAGTCTGCGTCCCGACCATCGGCATGGGCTTGCCTGTGCACTGCGGGCTGAGATCCGGTGGCGTCGCCAGATCGGCAACTTCGACGCTGCCGTCACTGCCACCGCCATTTCCGTTTACATCAGACCCGCCATTTCCATCGCTGCCACAGCCTAGTGAAAGCGACAAAAGACCTATCGAAAGTAGCTGCAAAGTGCGTGTGCTCACGGTCCCCCCTCCGCGGCGAAAGTTTCCGCAATTGCATCATCGTATCAGGGGTGGGGCTACTCTCGTTTGTGAAGGATCACGCCGCTCTGTCCGACGACATAGACATCGCCAAAGCGCGAACCCCAGACGCCGTACAGAGGCAATCCGACGAGCTTTGTTGCGGGCAGGTCCGGGTCTGCAGACCACTTGCCGTCGCCCATCGAGCGCAAGACGATGCCGTTGTAGTTCGAGCCGTCTTTGACATAACCCACCGCCCAGATGTCCGTCGGACCAGAACCCCAAAGGGCATACACATTGGGAGGATTCGTCGCATCAGTCTCTCGTCGCCAGCCCGTACCCAATCCGCCACAGCGAAAGATTCCAGAGCTGCTGCCGACGATGTTGTAGCCAGCAGCGGCGTAGACATCGGTCTTGCTGCTGGCCCACACCGACGTCAGGCCTCCCAGATAGAGCGTGCCGGTTTCAGGCTCGAACCGCTGTTTGCTCCAGACGCCATCCCCCGTCGAGTGCAGAACCATTCCCAGCGTTCCACCGCCCTGCTGAAAACTACCCACAGCCCAAAGATCGGTCGCGGCTGCGCCATGCAGGCCAAAAAGCGAGTGTTCGGCGACGGCATATTCGCGCGTAGAGGCTCGCTGGTTCCAGCGCAGAATGTTGATGCCTCCTGTTGGGTATGCAGGAACCGCTTTGCTGGTACCGCCAGACACAAAGACACTCGTCGGCGAGGTGAGAAACACGGTTCGGAACGCCGCTGCGCTCTCGTTTTGAATGCCCGCAACCGGGCTCCAAGCGCCATCGCCCGTCGAGTGAAGGACGCTCTGTGATTCGACTGCGTACACGTCCGACGCTGAGCTGCCGGAAACCGACGTGAGTTCAAATGGGCGTCCGGTCTTCTGCTCCTGCCAGGTGTCATCGCCCGTCGAGTGGAAGATCGTCCCTTGCAGTCCAACGGTATACACATCACCTCCGCTCGATCCCCAGACGGAGTTGAGGCGCAAACCACTCGACGCAAAGACCTGGGTCCAGCCGCGGCGAACAGCGAGATCTCCACCAGCCAGATCTGGCCGATGAAGATCAGCAACAATACCCAGATCAACGACTCCGCTGCCCGTGTCATCGGTTGGCAGGGGCGTCGACTCACGGTTGCAAGCCACAAAGAGCGTGGCCATGAAGAGCAGCGATTGGGTCCGGGTCATGCGTTTGGGCCTCGGCAAAGACGAGGAAAACTCACATACCGCGGCCGAGGTTGCGGGTCAATCGAAGCCCGCCGCACACTCACTCAATCACCGCCACAGTCAACAAAGACCCGCGGTGACTCCCCCCAAAAGCCCCCGAAAACGACAGCGCCGACGAAGCGCGGCTACGACATCATCCGCAGCGTCCACTCCACGCCGAGCGCCCACTCGGCATCACAGCGCTTGTCGTCTGCATTTGCGTCGCTCGCTTGCTTGCGTGCGCGCTCGCCGGTAAGGATGCCGTAAATGGCGGCCTGACCCGCTTTGCGCGACTCCGGCTGGGCATCACTCTCCGTCGAAACAGGCGACGGCTGATTCTTCTTGTTCTGGCTCATGAAACGACTCCTTGTTACGTCGTGCGCCCCCGAAACGAAGACCATCCTACGCGGTGGGTCTGACAGCGCTCAGAACGAGCGAGAAAGACCAAAATGGGGAAGCAAGCTGCACAACGTAAACAGCGGACAAATGTACTTCGCCACGCGAAAATGCACAAGGGATCGCCACACGAAAACTACAAATAAATCGAAGATGCGGGCGCAGCAGCACCGCTCTTGTTTGCGGGCTGGGTCGGGGCGGCAAGAGGGTGAACCGATCGGGCGACCGACGACAGGACGGACGCAAACTGGCTGCGATCCGTCTGACTCGTGCTCTCGAAGACCAGCGTGTACAGGTAATGTGCGTCGGCGAAAATCATCAAGTCTTGCAGCCAGCGAATCGCGGATCCGTCCGGCGCCGGGGCCGACAGACAGAAACCGATTCCATGCAGACCGTGGTCTGACGTCATCGGAACCATGCCGCCGTCGCTTGAAAACTGAAGTCCTTTTTTCCGATAGCGCTCGACCAGCGACGAACAGAGCGCCTGCGGAGACAGCGTGCGCGGTACCGCCGGATGCACCGCCAGCATTGCGCGCTGCGACGGAAAATTGGGTGGATAAAATCGCGTAACCAGCCCTTGGGTCATCGAAAAATACCCAAGCGGCGGCGTGTACAGATAGCGACGCTTGCGATAGCCGAGGCCGAGCTTGGTCGTATAGGCGAGTTGGCGGACCAGAATCGCAGTGCTCTCGACGGCGGTTTCGGTGAAGACCGGGGCGTCGAACACATCGACGGAGTCATCTCCGAAGACAGCCGCGACATGCACATAGCCAACCTTTCCATCGCCGACGCGACGCACAAGCACCGCTGTTTGCGCCGCAAACTCTCCTTCCGCCGTCACAAAATTCTCTGGCAGCGAGGCATGGAGCGGCACCAGATCCTCGCGCTCTGCAAACAGCTCTCCCACCAGGTGACGAAGTGTGCGCAGCGGTCGCTGTTTTTCCCGATAGCGGATCGGCAACAGCTTGAGCGCGTCGGGCGGCTCCAAAAGAACGAAGCCACTTTGTTGCGACTTGTAGAAACCCGAAGGGACGATCACAGCGGTATTTTACTGCGGACGTCTGGACGTGGGTGCGTGGATATTCAGCCCAGTCAACGGGTGTGCGATTACGGCTGGGTCGGGAGCTGGATCAGGACCGAGGTGGACGCCCGGGGGTTCCAGCGGCACAGCGGCAGGAGTTCGCCGCGCTTGACGATGCTCGGCTCGGACTCAAACCACAGGTGACCGCGGACATCCGCCCCCAGAAAATCTCCGCAGCCGGGTGGCTTTGGCGATTCCGTCAGGGCCGCGGTCTCGGGATCGATGCGAAACAGACGTCGCGCTGAGGATTCTTCCATCCACAAGCTTCCCGCCGCCGCCGAGAGCCGAGTCATTGCAGACGACAGCGGCAACACCTTGCGAGAGCGCAGAAGCAGCACGTTCTGGCGATTCTCGACCCGCACCAACATATCGCCATCCGCGGTGGCACCACGCAGCTGTGCAGGTTGCTCGATCGCAAGCTGCACGGCCCTCGCGCTGACGTCGAGCAGCCACAACTTCTCGCCCCTCGTTACAACGGCGCGCTGCCCCGGGAGAGGCACGAGGTATTCCGGCAAATCGGGCCCCTGGAACAGCTGGCGAAACTGCGGCGTGTCCTGGAATGGAAGGCGCGCCTCCACACGACCGGAATCGGAGGTCTGATCATTCCACCGGCACCAAACGATCGACTCGCCTTCGCGCTGCTGCGCCTCGGACGCCGCCACAGCCCCCGGGCGGACTACACAGCGTCACCGGCACCGAATAGAGGGGAACAAGACCTTCCAGCGGAGCCGTCGTCTGCTGCGACTTGCCAACAAACCGTGGCGGAACACCTTCTTTCCACAGGACGCGCTCATCAACGGCAGTGACGTCGTCTATCCGCCACTCACCACCGGACTTGATGCCCAGGTTCGGGGATCGGGAGCGCGCAAAGAGTACAAACTCGACGGACCCGTTGGCGCGAGGCTGCATCCACGCCACACTGGCAGAGACGCATCCTGACCCGACAAGCCCGAGCAGGATGAGCAAAAGTCCGCGCCTCGCGGCACGCATCCGCGACATCGACAGCCCCTCACTTGCTATCGCGGCTGACTGCGGCAACGGAATGTTGGAGGGAAACCCAGGCGGGCAGCTACGGACGTAGCAACGGGGAGCTGCGCTTATTCGGCCCAGTCGTCGACTTCGTAGAGGAACTTGGTCTTGCCGATGAGCTTGCGGTTGACGGACGTGCTCTGCACAAAGATCTGGTACTTGTCGAGCGCCGTCGGCTTGATGCGCGCAGTCCCCTCTCCCTCGGCGGGTAGACCCAGCAGCTCGCGAGCGGCGGCGCCAGCAAACATGTCGCCGGACTTTCGGTCCG
>CAYTGC010000020.1:0-37448 GCA_964437195.1 uncultured Myxococcales bacterium
CGCGATGACCACCGCGGCTGCTCAGCGCGTCCAAGCGGAATATCAGCTTGCCAATTCGCGCATCCTTCTGCTGCGCGCGCTCGGACTCCAGACCCAGGATCACGCTTTTTCGCAGGCTGGGATTCCCAGCGAAACATCTACCCAGCAAACGAAAAAGGCAAAAGCGACTTCGCCTCTTCGTAGTGACTCTCTAGCTCCGCCAGAGACTGAGCCGCCATATTGATGATGCAGTAGCGATAGCTGCCGACGTCTTGATCGTGATCAGAGAGTCGATCGCCGGGAGCACAGAGTATTTTTGCTTGCGCGCTTGGGAATCGCTGCTGAAACTGTGAGATTTGCTCGTCCGTTGGAACAGACCGCACACGCGCATCGCGGAACAGGCGCATGACGAAACTCGCCGCCACCCGAGCAGGTCCATTTCCGTTGCGCCAGTGGACGTTGTGCCCCGTCGCCAGTTCAAGCTGAACAGAGAAGCTGCTCTGTCCATCCACCTGCGCAAACAAATCGGAAAATTGATAGGACATGCGCGGATTGATCTCGATGATTGAGATCGTGTCCGCCTGCTGATCATAGAACAGCTCGACGTTATAGCAGCTATGATCAAAGCCACTTCCGTTCATGAGCTGATTTGTGATCGAGACCATCCTGGCTTGTACGGAATCGGGGAGTCTTGATGGATAGACGAAACGCTCAAAACTGGACGTGCCGGGATACATGATCGAATCGGTGATTCCCATGACCGTAGAGACTCCGTTTTGGACGAAACCGTCGACGGTAACTTGCACTCCTCTCAGTGCGGATTCGGCCACGAAGCAGTGGATCGGAACATGCTGGGCTCGGTACATCCTTAGCAACTGCGAGTACGGAGACAACAGCGTCCAGCCTCTCAGTTGATCCCGAACAGAGAGGTGTACGGCTTGTCGAAGCTCTTGAGCACTACCGACCATCTGGGCCCGGATCGACATCGTTCCCTTGACTGGTTTGACAAAGAACGGAAAGGCGAGCTGTGGGGGCCGCTCCGGTCGATGTGGATCAATCACCGCGAAATGTGGTGTCGCGGAAGGAACGATCGACTGCTGGAGCTCTCGGCTGTGGAACTTGTGCGAGAGAACGACGGTTGACTGTGGTGTCGGCGCTGGAAGTCCAAGCTGCTCGCTCAGGAATGCGGAAAACATGCAGCCCGGGTAGTCACCGGTGCCCAGCACGCCGGCAAAGCCTTTGCCGCGATGCTGATCGGCGAGCTGCTGAAGATAACGGTGAACATCGAAGCGAAGTGCGTTCCAAAGGCCAATCGAATCGGCCAGCTCTTGGGCGCAGACCACGAACTCGTACTTGGCAGTCTGTTCTGATCGGGCAATCTCGGTCCTTTCCCAGTCCGTGGGACAAACGACCAGAATCTTCTTTTTCACAGCACACCCCGTTCCCTGGCGAAAAGGCCAATCAGCGCCTCGTAATACACCCGCTCTTCCCCGACAAGTTCGGCGCGGTTCTGATCGTCCACAGCAGAACAAACCAGGACGTCTCGAACCAAGTCAAGTGAGTACTTGCGACCATCCAAAAGGAGCCCGAGACAACCACTGCTGCTTCGTGATGGCTGGCCATCGAAGAGCATCGGCTCGACGACGTGGTGCTCGCTCAGCACACTCTGTCCATGAACTGCCCTCGCATCAACGCCCAGCAGATCGAGTACTGTGGGCAAGACGTCAAAGTGCGTTGAACAGTCAATCGAGCTGCGCGACAGCAAAGGATGCGTTAGGCACAGCGGTACAACGACTTGTTCATTGGTGACCGCTGTCCCATGAGAGCAGTAGCCATGCTCGCCAAACGACTGTCCGTGATCACTGCTCAGCACAAGGAGGACAGGGGACGAATTGTCAGCGTGTGATGCGAGGAGCTCGGTCAGCTGTGGAATCAGCGAGGAAAACATGGCATCTGTCTCTTCCTGCGAACACAGGAATCGTCCCCAATCACTCTTGTGATCGTGTCGACCAAAACGAAGCGCATCCTCCACCAGATAGGGAATGTGTGCGTTGTGCGCGTGGACGTGCAGATAGTACGGGCCGGAGGTTGTCTCGACAATCGAGCGTAGATGCTGCATGCCTTCGCGCAGCAGATGAGAATCGCGCGCAGCTGGCATGGGAACGTCTGTCGACAGTCGACTCCCATCGATGATGTGAGCGAAGCCTGCCTCTGAAAGCAGCTCGCGGAGTCCGTAGTGCTCACTCTTTGTGGCGGACAAGTAGATTGTCTGATAGCCAGCCTGCCTCAGCAATGCGAGCGGACTTGCAGCATCTGCACCGCTGCCAGGATGTGCCCGGAAGCGATCGAGATACCAGGCCGCGTGGGCAGCGTTCGTCAATGGGCCCGGCGAGACGTGGTGGCGGGACCACAGCGCGTGCGGAGATTCCCGCTGCGAGGCAAGAAAGGGGAGCGCTGCTTTTCCTTCGCCAAGGTGACATGCGCCCAGGGACTCAAAGGTGCAGACGATGACGGACGTTCCTTCGAGTCTTCCGAAGAGCGGGCTGTGGGACTGTGGTCTGCGCTGGAGTGGAAGAAGCGTTGCATGCTGTGGTCTGGGAACAAAGCCACTCGGAATGAAGGGAGCCCGCGGAATGCAAAGGTCCGTCAGCATCGACCGCCGACGTGGTGACGCAGACTGTTTCCGGCTTTGCGCGTGAAGTTCTGGAGACGGCCACAGCGTCGTTAGAAAGTACGCAGAGAGGCAAGAGCACAGAGCCCTCCATCCTGGTCTGCTATCGGCAGCATACGGAAGCGACAGCAACCCAATCCACGCAAATGGCAGCAGGACAAAGCGCAAGTGCTGTGCAAAGAACGTGCGGGCGTAGCCGACGCTCCAGACCTCGGCGATCAGGTTGGAAAGGACGACGTCTTTGATTCCTGAGAGACCGAGCTCGAAGCTGAAGCAACCATACAAGGCGGCATCGATCCAAAGGACCAGCAGCACGGCAAGACAGGCCCCCGTGAGCATCCAAGTCAAAATGGGACAACAGCCGTGCAGAAGGAAAAAGAGGACAGACAGGCCGAATGCGAAAATGGAATCTCCAAGCGTGAGCGCCGCCATCTTTGGTGAAGATTCGAACTTGGTGGCGCGCACAAAACGAAGACTGATGAAGAGACCTATGCCTTGCGCGAGCATTGGGTATACGTGGTTTGCCCCGGCTGTCATGCGCGCAGATGGTTCCGGTAGTAGTTCTGCGCGTACCAGACAACCACGCCTCCCAGCATCAAACCCAAGAGTGGTTTGGGAACGGAGGCAAAGCGTGTCTGGCTGTGCAGGAACAGATGGATCGCACAGCCAACGACAAGTGCCGCTTCGAGAAGTGCGACGGTGCGGCCATGGTAACGGACATCCCAATATGACCACGGGCTTATGAATCGGTAGTTGCTCAGCGGGAAGAAGTGGCGATGCGCATCGTGAACGTGAACCGGAAAATCACACAGTGCGTGGCACAGCATGCTGACAAAGAAGTCGAGCAGTGGCCGAAGGCTGAACATCCAGCCGACACAGATGCCAAGCAGGGCCACTGGAATCGAGTGCGCGAGGTGAATGATCGCAAGCCAATTCCGACGCTGATAGCACTCCGACCAGATGATTTCGGTGGGAGTGCCGCGCAAGCGCTCGCGCAGATACAGAATCACGATGGGAATGTCGGGAAGAACCGATCCTGCGATGACTGCGCTCTCAAAGCCGGTCATTGAGCCGAGCAGAGAGAGGTTGAGCAGGACGTGACCTGGGGTGTGCATGGGCAGCTAGATAGCGGAAAGGAGGGTCTGCGCAAACGGCCATTCCGGGTCGACCCACTGGGCCTGAGCCGTGAAGCCAGCCATCGACCCCATCTGGATCACTTCGGCGCGCTCAAACTTGTAGCAGTCTTCCGTCTTGATGGTTTCTCCACGGCAAAGCGATAGATCCAGCTTTGCTCTGCGAATCGAAATGACCATGTCACGCAGGGCCTCCAGATGCATCTCGATGCGGCGCTCACTGCGATTCCATTTTGCACGGTGAGCAAAGCCAGACAGATCAAAGTCTGCCGACAGCTCCCGGTTGATGCGTGCCAGAACATTCTTGTTAAACGCCGCGGTCACGCCCGCATCATCATCGTATGCACGGATCAGATCGCGTTCGTTTTTGACCAGATCCGTTGACAAGAAGAAGAGATCCCCGACCCGGAGCTGCTGCCTGACGCTGCGCAGAAACGACACCCCGGCGTGCCGCTCGAAGTTCCCAATCGTGCTGCCGAGGAACAGGATCAGCAGCGGACCCTCATTGATCCGATTCGCGCTTGCCACTTGCAGTCCGTGAAGGTAGTCGCTGTGCAGTCCTTGAATGACCAAGTTGGGCACATCCGACAGTTCGCGGCTACACTGGGAAAGCGCTGCCACCGAGATATCGATCGGAAAGTACTGAGTCGACTGTCTGCGCGAGAGCTGTTCCAAGATGATGCGGGTTTTCTTGCTGCTGCCACTGCCCAGCTCGACCACGCAGGTATCGGGCGGAAGGGTCTCGACCCAGTCGGGAACGTGACGCCTAAGAAGCCGTGTATCAGCGCGGGTCAGACCATACTCTGGTAGGACGGTGATCACCTCGAACAGAGAGGATCCGACCTCATCATAAAGGTACTTTGAAGGTAGAACACGCTGTCCTTTGGCCAACAGACCCGCACGCAGGTCTTGTGCAAACGCATCCAATTCCGGTGACTCGTCGCTTTCCAATGCACTCATGGCGGAACTCCCCCGCAGCGTTGTCAGCCGACTTCGGCATCATGGACGCAGCGAAACGTAGCGAACACGTAAGGATAGTGAGCCTGGAACCAGTTGCGGAAACTCCGACGCACAAAACAGACATCCGTACACGCTGCGGCACCACGGATGATGAAGTGTTTGCCATCGAAAAAGTTCTGCGAATACCCTGGATACCGCGGATCGATCTGGAAACCTGGCAGCGGTGCGAAGACCGTTTCAGTCCACTCCCAACCGTTGCCAATCAGATCGGCAAATCCAAGCGCGCTGTCTCCTTCTGGAAACGCAGCGACGGCGCATGGATCATGCCGTGCACAGCCAAAGTTCCCATGAACAAGAGGGACGGCTGTTTTTCCGTCCCATGGATAGGCTTTGCGAGCGGAGGAGATGGTCTCTTGCCCGGAACTGTCTGCATAGGCGGCACGATGTAGCTCAGCCTCCGTGGGAAGTCGAGCGCTGCCGCCAGGGGTCTTGGCGCGAAGGAACTGGGTGTATGCCCTTGCCTCTGCCAAGCTGACCTGCACCGGCCAATCGAGCGGAAGAGGAATTTCCTCAAACGCGGCACGATAGCGAAACGTATCACCATCTGCGACAAACCGGATGGGGAGGACAATATCTCGGGACTCTTTCCATTCCCAGTCTTCGTCAGTCCACAGACTTCGTTCCTGGTATCCACCTTCACGAACGAAGTCTAGGAATTCCTCATGCGTCACGTTTCGAGCATCCATCGCGAACGACGCCGCAGTGACCGCCTGCTCACAGAACTCGTTGTCCCAGCCGAACTGTGCATCACGATTGCGACCTAGCACAGTGGTTCCTTCAGGAACAGCAATCCGTCGCACCAGATGCGGTCGACCACTCCGCGCATAGCCAGGTGCTGTCGGTCCCGGCTGCTCACAAACGCGAACGCGCGACGTCTGCACAAACGCATCGAGAGGCAGATACGGCAGTTTATAGGACAGTGTCTCCAGATGCATCAAGCGGTGTTCGAGACACATGGCAAGCGCATCACATTCCGATCGTGTAACCGTCGTGCCGCTGCCACTGTGCTTCACGACTTGTGCATCCAAAATGTCCCGGACCTGCCGCGTGTAGTGGTGGACTTGATCGATCTCAGGCCAGTCACTTGGCTGATCCGCTGGTAGCTGTCCGTCGACCGGATCAATTCCGAAGGCAAACAGTCTGTCGAGTGATGGGTCAGCGGACGCTGTCGAAAACACCCGGCGCCCGAGCAAGTTGAAATCGAACGCATCCAAGTGTCCCAAATAGAAGATCAGTCGATGTCGTTCTGCGATGGTTCGGAGAGAAAACGCGGTCGGCACAAGACGCGAGAAGAAGGCATCGGTGCGTTCTCTCGCAGCGCGCAGCGCATTCCATAGCAAGCCGAACTGAGCGTGGAGGGAATCCGATTCGTGCTCACCAGGCAACATCGTGCGTCAACGTAGCACTCCTCGTGCTCCACGATCAAGCAGATGATGCACAACCGATTCGCAGTCCGCGAGGAATCACGATGCGAGCCACCAGATCAAAGAGGAAGTGAAACAAAACCGCCATGATGGCTGTGGGAACGGCTCCTCGGAGAATCAGGCGGACATCATTCATCGCGAGTCCGGAAGTGATGAAGCGACCATAGCCACCGGCTCCGATCATCGCGGCAATCGTTGCGCTCGCCACATTGATCACTGCGGTGGTCTTAATACCCGACAAGATCGCGCGGCTGGCGAGCGGTAGCTCGATAAGGTACAGTCGCTGCCGTCGAGAAAGACCAAGAATCCTGGCGGTTTCAAGCATGCGTGAGTCGAGCGACAGAAGACCAGTTGTGGTCGCTTCTGAGACCGGCAGAAGACCGTAAAGAAACAGCGCGAAGATGGTGGGACGTGCGCCAATCCCAAAGAACGGAATGAGAAAGCACAGAAGCGCCAGCGAAGGAATCGTTTGTAGCAGACTGGTCAGTGCGACCAAAAGCTGTCCGGTTCGCTTGTAGCGGACTGCGATGATTCCGATCGGAATTCCAATCAGGCAGGACAAAAGGAGCGCACACAAAACGAGTCCCAGGTGTTCCAGCGTTGCCGCGAGCAGCTCGGCTCTTACTCCACTTGATCCTTCGTTGTGCTTTTTGTGCGCGGTCAACAGTGCTTGCCCAAGGAGATACTCGCGCGCAACAACCTCGATGCTGCGGTGCTTCACATCGATCTCGGCATTGAGTCGAATCATCTCCGCATCGGAGAGTCGTCCCTCCAGCTTTCGGAGCTTCTCCCAGGTTTTCGGGAGCCGTTCCGCAACTGCTTTGCGGATGACAATGACGCCAAAGTACTTTGGGAAAAACGATCGATCGTCGGCAAGCAGTGTCAGGGCGAACTGAGTCAAAGACCCGTCGGTGGTGTAGGCATCGGTGAGATCGATCTCGTGACTTGCCAAGGCTGCGTAGGCCAGTGCATGCTGCATCGGTCGGACGTTGGGAAGTGAGATTCCGTAGACCTGCTGCAGCCGAAAGAAGCCGTCTTCTTGGTTTAGGAAGTCTGGCGTGAAGGCCGCTTTCAGCGTGGTGTGTCTCACCAGGTCGCTGACGTTGTGCAGCTGGAGTTTTTCCGCTGTCTCTGTCCGCACCGCGAGGGCATAGGTATTGTTAAAGCCCAGCGAGCGCGACAGTATCATTCCATGTTCAGCGGCCACTCGTGCGATATCATCTGCAGGGACATCCTTTCGGTCTGGCAGCAAAAGGTGAGCCAGGGCTCCTGTATAGTCCACTTCTACATCGAGAGAGCCATTTCGCAGGCCTTCAACGACGAGCTGCGGACCACCCAGCCCAAACTTGCGAACCGACGCTGCTTCCCCTTCCGCATCAATGAGCAGCGCCACCATCTCGGACAGGAGATAGCTCTCTGTGAAGGGCTTGCTGGCAACGACAAGCGAAGGCTTCGGTTCTGCTGCTGCGGGCGAAGAAACCGAGCCCAGAAATAAAAGCAGGGCGAGGACCGCGTGCACACTGCGAAGCAATGCTGTCATTGGGGGATTTCTTCGAGCATTGGCGCTGGTCGCTGCGCCCGTAGGAAGGAGAGCACATGAGGATGAGCGGGCCGATGAACCAGGTCGCGGAAAGTTCCGTGTTGCAGTACGTGTCCTTCAAAGAAGAGTGTGATCGAATCACCAAAGTAGGCGGCTTCGCCCACGTCGTGCGTAACCATCAAGACAGTCGTTCGCAGCGCACCAAACACACGGCGCAGCGTCTCCTGTAGCTCATGCCGGATCAGTGGATCGAGCGCTGCCATCGGTTCATCCAGCAGCAGATACTGAGGTCGCAGAAACAGCGCTCTCATCAGTGCCACACGCTGTCGCTGTCCACCGCTCAGCTCTGCGGGATAGTGCAATAGCTGAGCGCGATCAATTCCGACCAGGGCACGCAGTTCTTCCAATCGATCGGCCTGATCGCGCTTGGACATTCCGCGAACGCGAGCGGCGAGGGTTACATTTTCGTCGGCCCGAAGATGCGGGAACAGACCGCCTTCCTGGGTCATGTAGCCAAGCTTGTGCGCCAGCGGACATGGATCGGCCACTCGAATCCGTTCGCCATCAATGGCGACCTCTCCAGAGTCGGCAGAGATGATCCCGGCCACAATGCGAAGGAGTGTGGTCTTGCCGCAGCCGCTTGCGCCGAGAAGCACGTGGGTTTTGGCGGCCTCGAGGCGAAGGGAAACGTCTCGAAGCACGGCGCGATCTCCATACTGCTTCGAGATGGAGGCGATGGAGATCATGCGAGGAGTCGCTGCTCCAGCTTCTGGCGTAGCACAAAATCAACGCTCAGCTTTCCGGCCCCCTGCACGACCAGCCAGACCAGCAGCGTCAAGATCAGCCACTCGGGCAGGTAGAGAAAGTCGAGAAGACCCTTCCAATTCGCGTGAATCTTGTGATCCGGAATCGCGGCCGTAAACAGTGCGACAACCATCGTTCCCGACAGCAAAAGTGCTGCCACTCTGGTGGCGACTCCCATCATCAGCGCCAGACCACCAACAAGCTCCACCGCCACGACAAAGGGAGCCTGCATCCGGGCCAGCGGAATGTGCAGCGACTCGAAGTATGCAACGAAGTCCGCCAAGTGGGTCGCTTTGTGGACCGCACCGCCAAGGAACATCAGTCCGACCCCCAATCGAGCCATCAGTGGCGGCAACATAGTCAACCGCTCCAGATGCGACAGCAGGGCTTGAACTCGTCGGAACAGGCTCTTCATCATGGCAATCTTGGTCGCCTCCTGCCCGAAGCTGAAACATCGGGACCGCAGCACACTACATCGATAATGTCAGTTCATGATACCATCTCTTGTCTAGTCAAAAGGGGTCAATACCCGGTGTCAAGTACACAGCTACGCAGGATTGGTTTGCCGGCTTTTTTGCTTGGGCTGGTCCAGGGACTTGGTAGTGTCGTACGGGACTGTGCTCTGACGTGCCACGTCGGCTATCGTCATGCTCCGATTGCCTTCTTGATTGTGGCCGCGCTCAGCCTGCCGTTTGTGGCGCTGCAGATCCGAATGCAGAAGCGCTGGGGCGAAGAATCGTATCGGGTCCGCTCGACCCTGCTTGTGGCCACCTCTCTGCTCCTGTTCCGGGTCCTGTTGATCGCCCTGCGAGGCGAGCATGGACCCGAGGGGGCCGCAGCCGTCCTAGCGTATGTCGGCTTCTTTGTCTGGGTCGATGTTGCGTTCATGCTGATCGGGGCGCAGTTGTTTTCCCTGATCCAAGGGAATGAACAGGAAACGGATCGCGGCCTGACGATTTTCGCTGCCGCAGTCTATGCGGGGGGGCTCTGCGGCGGGCTGCTCACCGGCTCGATAAATCGGTTCCTTATCGATACCGTCAGGATGCCGATGGATGTGGCGCGGGATCATCTGATGATTCCGATGGCCATGTTTCTGCTTCTGCTCATCCCAACGGGAAAGTCTCCGAGTCCTGCGCCGCCCGCACCACCTGAACAGCCTGCGTCCGGGTCACCGCACTCCGGGCTCTCCGAAGCCTGGCGAGTGCTTGCGGGGGAAGCGCAGGCCCGACAAGTGACAGCCGCGTTCGTCCTGGCTGCCGCATCCGGCATCTGTTTGGAATCGCTGTTTTACTGGGTGCTCACGCTCAGCGCGAGCGGTGGTACTGGGTTTGTCCAGCTGCTCTCTTCGCTTGCAATCTGGATGAATGGCGCAAGTCTTGTTCTCGCAGCGGGAGGCTCCGCGCGGATCATCCGGCATCTGGGCTTGGCGGCGTCAGTGCTCACAGTGCCCGTGTCCTTGCTGCTTGGCAGTAGCTATCTGTTTGTTGCAGCAGCGCTCTCAGTGATGTTGGTCATGCGCGTGCTGAAGGACAGCCTGTCCGGTGGTCTGTATGAGCCTGCGTCCGAGCGCATGCTGGTTCGACTTGTGGGCGATGCCTACGCCCAGCGGCGTCCAATCTTTGAAGTGGCATCACGACTTGGGACAGGAATCGGCGCGCTGGTCGTTCTGACGCTGACCCTCGTATTTCACGCCTCGATCAGTGCTCTTATCGCGGTGGTTGTGGGGCTGCACATCCTGTGGCTTCTGTCGCTGATTCCCCTTGCGAAGCAGGTCCGCAGACCCCAAGTCACGCAGGCTTGAAGTCGCACGTCTCTGTTAGTCGTGCTCAGGAAGCTGTGCGAAGACTTTCGCGAGGGCTGGCATCGCAGCTTCGACTCTCTGCTTGCGCGCTTCGACGTCATTTTCGGCGTGGCGCAGCAGCGACTCGCCAGTAGAGAGGCACTCCTTTTCGAAGGACACGTCAAACAGGAATTCCTCTCCGCTCTGGGGAACCACAAAAATGTGGCAAGGGGGATGGTGCTGTCTGCCGTGAACGACCCATGCCCCGGTGTTGTAAGCGGTGATGTTTTCACCGGGAATGTGCGCCCATCCTCCTTCGTGCGTATCGCCGTAGATGAACGTCATTGGGTTGTCCGGTAGATGCGATTCAACCAGGAACTTCCGAAGCTGTGGCAGGAACACCCTGCGGAATCGCTTCAGCGAGCCGCGGTCAGGGGGGAGTTGGTGGATCCGGTGTTTCCACTGCGCTGCTTCTCTGAGGAAACACGCAGCATCCCCATGCTCTGCGAGCTGCCGCTTGTGCAAGAACTTGCGGCTTAGCACGCTCAAGATGTACCAGAGTCGATCTGCCTTGCTGTTCTCTGTTGCTTCCGCACTGGGCCACAGCGTATCGACAAACGGAGTGACAGCGGCTTCAAGTGCCGCAAGGGTTGTTTGCTTGACCAGCTCGCCTGCAACCGATTCGACTGGGTGCTGGACCAGAATTTCGTCGATGAGCGTCTTGGTTAGTAGGTCAAGGAGTCCTTTGGGGGCAGCGACATCGGGTCGGAAGTGGGTTCCGTGTGCAAACACAAAGCTCCCGCTACGTCCAGGGAGAGTGCGTGCGTACACTGGATTGGCCACCACGAAATCAAAGGGACAGACACGCTCTGGATCGACGAGCAAGCTGATGAGACGCTTTCTTCCTTCGCGATTCCCAGTTCCTGGTGCATCGAGATCATCGAAGGGATACTCGCCTGCTTTGACCAGCAGCCAGCCATCCGCGTCGGTACACTTCGTCTGCGGATGCGCAAGACTCCCGGTCGAGTCAACCAGCCGACTCCATATCGTGTGGTCATGATTCCCCGGTACATACACGATGCGCTTCGGTTTCAGCGTCGACGTAAGGACGTCAATGAACGCCCGGGTGCTGTGCTGGATCTGCGCGTGGGATGCCAGCGTGCGATCAGGAATATCGCCGACCAGGACGACCTCATCTACTGTGCCGTCATCCGAGTGATCCGAAAGCAGCTTTCCAAGTGCCTCGGCAAGCCGCGCGCGCCCTTCTGGAAACTCCAGAACGGAAGTGGGTTCACCAAGATGGGTATCTGAGATTGCGAGAAGAGGAATGGCCATCTGTGCTCCTCGTGGGATAGGAATCGTGGGGACAGCTTTTGCCCCAATGTAGCAGAAAGACAGGCGCTGATTGTCAGGATGCACAGGCCCGCCAATTCCTTTCTGCGTACCACCAGACGGTGATTTCCTGCCTGTGTGCCCGCCGTGAGTGTCCGACACGTAGGCAAGTCGTGCCGATGCGGAAACACTCGGAATGGTGCTTCATTTCGTGCGATGATGGCCCAAGGAGTGATCTGCGAATGCCGGAAGCTGCTGGTTCCACAGAGTACGATGATGTGCCATACCCGTGTGGAGGACACGATCAGACTCATCCTGCCAATCTTGCGACGCTGGCGACCCTGTTTGGACTCTCAACGCCACCACTTCTGACTTGCAGAGTCCTTGAGCTGGGCTGTGGTGATGGAAGCAACCTGATTCCCATGGCCATGGCGCTGCCGCAGGCAACGTTTGTCGGACTCGATCTTTCTCGACGGCAAATTGAGGTTGGGCAAGCCGAAGTGGAGCAGCTTGGGCTTCAAAATCTCTCTCTCCGTCATAAGGATTTGCTTGCGTTTGGCGAAGGGGAGGAGCCGTTCGACTTCGTCATTGCGCATGGGATCTACTCCTGGGTTCCTGACTCCGTTCGCAAAAAGATTCTGGAGATCTGTAGCAGACTCCTTAGCAAAAACGGCGTGGCCTACGTCAGCTACAACACCTTTCCGGGCTGGCATCAGCGCCGGATGGTTCGTGACATGATGCGCTTCCACACGCAGAACATTTCGGATCCGGATCGGCGGCGGTCGCAAGCCCTGGCGATGGTGAACTTCATCGCAGGCGCAGTTCCCTCGCAGCTGCCGCTCCACCGGCAAATCCTGGAAACGGAGCGGACGCGACTCACAGAGTTACCCCGAAACTACATCCTTCACGATGATCTCGGCGACATCAACCAGCCGTTCTACTTCCACGAGTTCATCACCGCGGCTTCTGCTCATGGGCTTCAGTTCCTGTCTGAGTCACGCTTTCATGCGATGCAGGACAACCGGATCTCCCCAGAGGCGCGCAACACGCTGCGTCAGATTGGGGATCTGCTAGTGATGGAGCAGTATCGCGACTACATCGCCTGCAATGCCTTCCGTCAGACCTTGCTCTGTCATGCGGATCGGCAGCTCGACCGGAGGCTGCGACCGGAACAAATGGAGCAGTTTCTGTTTGAATCGATCCTGCGCAGCAAGTCTCCGCAACCAGAAGTGGTGGAGCCGGTCGAAGAGAAGTTCCAGTCAGAAGGAATGACTCTCTCTCTGTCTGAGCCCATCGCGAAGGCTGCGCTCGTCATCATGCAGGAGAACTCTCCCCAGGCGATTCCGTTCGAGAAGCTGTTTGTCCAAGCGCTCAGGCTGAGCAGACTCGAAGACCGGGCCGATTTCGATCTCTCTTTCCGCATGATGCAGCGCCGCGAACTGTGCGAGCTGCTGATGGCCGGATTTGGCGCGGGGGTGATTCGTCCGACTCTGTTTCAGGCCGACTTCTGCTTGCGACCGGGAGACAAGCCCAAGCTCAATCGACTGGCCCGCTTGCGGATAGCGGCTGACAAGGAAGTCACCACGCCGCTGCTCGACAACATTCGCTTCGAGGAACCGTTCGGTCGTGCGGTGGCGCTTCTCTGTGATGGGGACAGATCCCTGAAGGACATCACGAAAGAGCTTGTCGAGCGCGTTGCCAAGGGAGAATTTCCTTCCGAGCTGTCTGACGGAAAAGTGCCCGACCCAGAGTCCTTGCAGAGCATGGTAGGGAGCCGGGTCAACGAGTGTCTCCATCGAATCGCTCGCTACGGAGTCCTTCTGTAGCGTTTCTGTCTCGATCCCAACGTCCGGCTGGGTCTGTAGCGGAGTCCTATCCTGGCCACCGGTTTGGTTGTTCCTAGGTCAAAAACGCCAGCGGATTGCTGACGCGCACATGTGGCACGCCAGCATCCAATGTAGTCGATTGCCATAAACCCTGACAACGGACCGTGGTAGGTTGCTGTGAAATGACTAGCTTTGCTTCGCCTGTCCGCCCTCGCTGGGAACTGTCCCGTCGAATAGCCGCATTCCCATTCCTTAGCGCACTTCAAAAGCGCGTGCTCGTGTGCGACGGGGCCATGGGCACCATGCTCCAGCGGGCTGGCCTTACCCCCGAGGACTTCGCCGGCAAAGACGGCTGCAATGAGATCCTCTGCGAGACCAGACCCAAGGTCGTCGCCGACGTTCATGCGGCCTACTATGCGTCCGGGGCTGACGTCGTTGAAACCAATAGCTTTGGATCTACGTCGCTCGTACTGGCTGAGTACGGCATCGCCGATCGCGCCTATGACCTGTCGAAGCGCTCGGCGCAGATTGCCCGGCAGGTGGCAGACTCGTTTTCCACGCCAGAGTGGCCACGGTTTGTGGCGGGCTCTGTGGGACCGACGACCAAGCTTGTGACGCTGGGCCATGTGAGCTGGGCCGATCTGTTTGCGTCGTATGCCACCCAGATGCGCGGACTCATTGAGGGCGGGGCCGATCTTCTGCTCATCGAGACGGCGCAGGATCTCCTCGGTGTAAAATGTGCGGTGCTTGCGGCCCGTCGTGCGATGGCTGAATCGGGGCGCGAGGTTCCCATCTTCGCCCAGCTCACCATCGAAACGACGGGGACCATGCTGGTTGGTACCGACGTTACCGCAGCGCTTCCTGCGCTCGAGGCCATTGAACCCGATGGCCTTGGCCTAAACTGCGCGACGGGGCCGGATCTGATGCAGGAGCACGTCCGCTTTTTTGGTCAGAACGCGAGTCGTTTTGTCTCGGTTCAGCCGAATGCGGGCCTGCCACGCAACGAGGGCGGCGTCGCAACCTATGACCTAAAGCCCGAGATGCTGGCCGATTTTCAAGAGCGGTTTGTGCGTGAGTTTGGCGTCTCGATGGTTGGCGGCTGCTGCGGCACGACCCCGGCGCACATCGCGGCTGTGGCGCAGCGGGTGCGCAGCGAGCCAGTCAAGGCGTTCTATGGTCGCCCGAGACCAGAGTCCAAGTCTAGTGGGCAAGCCTCTTCGCTGTATGTTCCGGTGCCTCTCATTCAGGAACCGGCCCCGCTCATCGTCGGGGAACGCAGCAATGCCAATGGCAGCAAGAAGTTCCGTGAGCTGCTCCTGCGCGAGGACTTTGAAGGCCTGGTCGAAGTGGGCCGAGAACAGGTGGCGGAAGGAGCCCATCTCATTGATGTCTGCACGGCCTATGTCGGACGCGATGAAGTACGAGACATGCGCGAAGTGCTCCGTCGCTACGCAACTCAGATCACCCAGCCGCTGGTGATCGATACAACGCAGCTTGATGTGCTCGAATCCTCGCTGCAATTGCTCGGTGGACGGGCGGTCATTAACTCTGTAAACCTCGAAGACGGAGAGGAAAAAGCCGATCGGATCTGCGCGCTTGCTCGTGAATATGGGGCAGCACTGGTTGCGCTGACCATTGATGAAGACGGAATGGCCAAGACGGGCGAGCGCAAGCTGGCCGTCGCGCGCAGGCTGTATGATCTGGCCGTCAAAAAGCACGGACTTCCGGCTTCGGCGCTGCTGTTTGATCCGCTGACGTTCACGATCGCGTCCGGTGATGAGGACAGTCGGAATGCCGCAGTCGAGACCCTATCGGGAATCCGCTCGATCAAGGAATTGCTCCCCGGCGCGCTGACGCTGCTTGGGGTATCGAACGTGAGCTTCGGACTCAAGCCGTATGCGCGGCAGGTCCTAAACTCGGTCTTCCTTTCGGAGGCGATCCTAAATGGACTCGATGCCGCGATTGTCAGTCCGGCCAAGATTCTGCCGCTGGCCAAGCTAAAGCCTGCCGACGTCGAGCTGGCGCGCGATCTCATCTACGACCGCCGCACGCCCGGTTACGATCCACTGTTCAAGTTTGTGGAACGTTTCGGTGGCGAAACGGCAGAAGCAGGGGCCCATAAGGGGGAGACCGGCTCGCTCGAAGAGCGACTGGCGCGACGAATCATTGATGGCAAGAAAGTCGGCATCGACAAGCTGCTCGAAGAGGCGCTGAACGCCGGACACAAACCGCTCGGAATCATCAACGACATCCTGCTTTCCGGGATGAAGACCGTTGGCGAGCTGTTTGCATCGGGTCAAATGCAGCTTCCGTTTGTCCTTCAGTCCGCAGAAACGATGAAGTCTGCGGTCGCGTATCTCGAATCGTTTATGGACAAGCAGAGCGGATCCGAAAAGGGCGTGATCGTCCTTGGAACCGTCAAGGGAGACGTTCACGACATCGGCAAGAACCTGGTCGATATCATCCTGTCGAACAATGGCTATCGCGTCATCAACCTGGGAATCAAGCAGCCGATTGACGCGATTCTCGAAGCTGCAGAGCAGAACAAGGCCGACGCCATCGGAATGTCTGGACTGCTTGTGAAATCGACTGTGGTGATGAAGGAAAACCTGGAACTCATGGCCAGCCGTGGCTGGTCGATTCCGGTGCTCTGCGGCGGTGCTGCGCTCAACCGCGCGTACGTCGAGGGACCGCTGTCTTCTTCCTACCGTAGTGGCGAGGTCTACTACGGAATCGACGCCTTCACCGGCCTTCGGCTGATGGACGAGCTGTGCGGGCACGTCAAACCGGAAGACCGCACGCTGACAGGTCCAGGCCGCAAGCGGCTGGCGGGACAGCGCATCTCCAGCGAGCTTCACAAAGCCGAAATGCGAGCGGAAGCGTGGGAAGCTGCGATGTCGTACGCTTCATCGGACGTCGCGCAGCTTCCACAGCTTCCGCAGCCACCGTTTTGGGGGGCGCGCATTCTGGAAGGGAATGCCATCAACCTGCGCGATGTGTTTGGATACATCAACCGATTGGTGCTGTTCCGGGGTCAGTGGCAGTACCGAAGGGGACGACGATCTGAAGAGGAATACCGTCACTTTGTCACCGAAACGGTCGAGCCCAAGTTCTACAGGTGGTGCGAGCGTGCCATTGAGCGGCGCTACCTAAAGCCGCGGCTCATCTACGGCTACTTCCCATGCTATTCCGAAGAGAACAGCCTGGTCGTGCTGCATCCTCCTGGGACTCCCAACGCGTTTGCGGAGTGCGAGCGTTTTGCTTTTCCTCGTCAGCCCCAGGGCAAGCGGCTGTGTATCTCGGATTTTTTCCGCAAAAAGGATCGCGCCCAGAAAGAGGGCTTCGACGTCCTGCCGATATCCCTTGTGACGATGGGCGATACGCCGTCCCAGATTGAGGCGGATATGTTCGCGAAGCATCGCTACGACGACTATCTGCACTTCCACGGCCTGGCAGTCGAGGCAACCGAAGCACTTGCGGAGTGGCTGCACAAGCGGGTCCGCCAGGAGCTAGGAATCGCTTCTGCCGACGCGCCGCTTGTCGAGCAGCTCTTCCAACAGGGCTACCAAGGGAGTCGCTATTCCTTTGGCTATCCGGCCTGCCCACGACTAGAAGATCACGTCCAGCTTTTCCGCTTGCTCGGAGCCGAGCGCATCGGCGTCGCACTGTCAGAGGAGTACCAAATCGTCCCCGAGCAGTCGACCGCCGCCATCATCAGCCATCATCCAGATGCGCGCTACTTCAGCATCACGGGTGGTTAGCTTCCGCGCGCTTTCGCGACAGGCGGGTTTGCGGCCTGCCTGCTCGCTACTCTGTCGGCACCTCTCCGGTTTGCAGATAGTGTACTGCGGAACGCTCGTCCTGGAAGCCGTGTGCGTCGGGTCGGCCGTCCTCTCGCCCATACCTTTGCACATGCAGGAGTCCGGCGCGTGAGTGCAGCAGCGTAGCCACCCGAACAAAACGCTTCAGCAGAAGCTGTCGATAGCCTCGCTGCATCTCCTCAAACGCCGGATCATTTCGAGCCGGGGCGAGCCGCATGTCAACGAGCAGGCGCGGCGCTTTGTGGCTGACAAAGAACGCTGGCATGATCCCAATCATCGACTCGTAGCTCTGCCTGGCCGCGTCGACGCTTTCATACGGCTTGCTCAGCCGGACAAAGCGGAAAAAACCCTCTCTTGCAGAGAAGGTCAACGTGACATAGTCATCGCCATAGAGAGAGATGCGATCGTCTGCCATTCCGCCATTCATCATACGACAGCGGATGGCGGTGGGGGAGGGGTCTTGTCGGGCCGTCGGATTGTGGCCTATTTGCAGCGGGAGACAAACTCGCGCAGCAGGTTCAGCGTCACTTTGCGGCGATACAGCGCGGAGGATCGGACGTCATCAATCGGCGAGATCTCATACGCCAAGGTCGCTTCGGCGCGCCGGACGAGCGGCTCCGTGAGCGGACCCTGGGTTAGCACCGACTCTGTCTTTGGACAGCCCAGCGGCGTAGGCGCCACACTGCCCAGACCGAGTCGCACATGGATGACTCGGTCGCCTTCGACCTTGGCGTAGCCGGCCAGACAGATCTTCGAGATGGCCTGGGCGGCGCGGGTTCCTACCTTGCGATAGTAGTGAACGTGGCGTTGCTCAGACTGTGCGGTTTGCCGAGGGATTCGGACCTTGCTGATAAGCTCCCCGGGCTGCAAGTCCATCTTTTTGTAGCCGCGATGAAAGCTCGCATAGGGAATGGTTCGCGTGCCGCTTGCTGACCGAAGCTCAAGCTCTGCGTCATAGACCAGAAGGGCTGGCGGGGTATCGGCGGCTGGTGACGCGTTGGCGATGTTTCCACCAATTGTGCCGCGGTTCTGAATCGCAATCGCTCCGGTGTCACGCGCAGCTTGGCCCAGAAGCGGAAACTCTCTTTCGAGCAGCGCGTGGCGACGGATCTCACTGTAGGTGGTGAGCGCGCCCAGCTCGATCGCATTGTCCAAAACCGTGATCCCACGTAGCTCGTTCACCGCCCAGATATCGACATAGCGACCGACGGCAAGCTGGCCCGCACCGAGCTGGACCATCACATCGGTCCCGCCAGCCAGCGGTCGCCATGGACCTTTCTGGGGGTCCGCAGGCTCGGAGAGAAGTGCCAGCGCCGCGGCAAGGGAATCGACAGACTGCGCGACGAACGCAGAGACGTTGTGGCTCATGGCTGCTCCTCACTGTCCTTCGCGGCAGCCAGCACGGATTCAAAAATCTTGGTATAGCCGGTGCAGCGGCACAGATTCCCCGCCAAGCCTTCGCGGACTTGGGCCGTGGTTGGCTGGGGATGTTCGGTCAGTAGTGTCTTGGCAGCGAGGATCATTCCCGGCGTACAGATGCCGCACTGCGCTCCTCCGTGCGCAAGGAATGCTTGCTGCACCTTGTCGAGCAGCTCTGCTGACGGCGCCACCCCTTCAATGGTCTGCACATCGCGGCCCTGCACCTGCAAAGCGGGGATGAGACAGCTATTGACGAGCTGGCCATCGACGAGAACACTGCACGCGCCGCACTCGCCCTCACCGCAGCCTTCCTTGGTTCCTAGCAGCTGAAAGTCCCGACGTAGAACATCAAGCAGCCGCGAAAGCGGATGGACGTCGCAGGTTCTCTCGACGCCGTTGACAGTCATGGTGAGCTTCATCGCGCAGTCTCCACCGCTTGCATCAGATCTTCAGGGGTCATCGGCACCGACGATACCAGCACGCCGGTCGCATGCTGGACGGCTGCAACGACAGCTGGGGCCGATCCATCGAGCGGAAGCTCACCAATTCCCTTGGCCCCTTTGGGTCCATTGGGAGTCGGCGTTCCCATGCGGGTCGCCCGGTCATCGAACTCGACGAAGATCTCTGGCACATCCAGAGACGTCGGCATGATGTAGTTGGTCATTTGGGCGTTTTGCATCCGCCCCTCTTTCCAAACGACTTTCTCGTAGAGCGCGAAACCGACACCCTGCGCCACTCCCCCTTCGATTTGCCCCGCAGCGAGCACCGGATGAACAATCTTGCCGGCGTCCTGAACCGCCCAAAAACGGTCCACGCGCGTCTCGTAGGTGGTCAGGTCCACCGTCACTTCGGCGACGTACACCGCCCACGCATACGTCGCGTAGGCATCACCGCGGTACTTTTTGTCATCCCACTCAATCCCTTCCGGCTGCTGATACTGGCTCTCAACGCGCAGGTTGCCGCCAAGCTGGTGGAAGATGCCGCAGGCCGAGGCAAACTCTGTCGGCGTGTACGATTCTCCAACCAGACCCGCTTCGCGCAGCTTGTGCACAAGCGCCGAGCAGGCATTGTGGACCAGCTTCCCAACCACCATCACCGTGCGCGATGCCACCGTTGGGCCGCTGTCGGGCACTTCCGCGGTGTCGGGCCGCACCACCTCGATCATCTCGCTCGGTATCCCCAGCGCATCTTGGGCAATCTGGGTAAATACGGTGTCTTTTCCCTGGCCAATCTCCGTCGAGGATGCCCGAATGCGGACAACACCCTGCGGCGTCGCATCGACGGCCACCACCGACGCCAGATAGCGCTCACCGGACCCGGTAAAGCCAGCGCCATGCATAAAGGTCGCAAGGCCGATGCCGCGTCGAATCGGTGAACCTGCTTGCTCAGCCTCGGCGTTCAATCGGTCAAACTCGGCGCGCTTGGCCTTGTAGTCCGAAATCGTCTCTGCCCGCGCCAGCAGCTCGCCCAGGTCGATGTTGTCCCGAACCACTTGTCCGGTCGCCATCCGCTGGCCTTGGACCAGGAAATTCCGTCGCCTGAGCTCTGCCGGTTCGATGCCAAGCTGCGCGGCCACCCGATCCAAGTGTCGCTCGATGGCAAAGACACTCTGCGGTGCGCCGAACCCTCGGAACGCGCCGTGTGGTGGGTGGTTGGTGGCCGCCGCACGCGCCCGCACGCGGATGTGTTCGCAGTGATACGGCCCCGAGGCGTGCAGTCCGCCACGAGACAGCACCACTGGCGACAGCGTCATATAGGCTCCGCCGTCGAGTCGGAAGTCGATGTCCAGCGCGAGCAGCTTGCCATCGGGGCTGTGTCCCGACCGAATCCGCGTCCGCGAGGGATGCCGCTTCGTCGTCGCCAGCATGTCCTCATGACGGTCGTAGATCATCTTGACGGGCCTGCGCGCCTTCCAGGCGAGAAGCGCCGCATGTGCCGCGAGCATTGACGGATATTCCTCTTTTCCGCCGAAGCCACCGCCGGTCTCGCACTGGATGATCCGCACCCGCTCCTTCGGCATCCCGAACAGCGTCGCCAGCGCCTTGTGGACATAGTATGGGCACTGAAGGGAGCCCCAGACCGTGATCCCGTGCTTGGGCGAGGCCAGGGCGCACATTCCCTGCGGCTCGATGTAAAGCTGCTCTTGGGCTCCGGTTGCGTAGTCACCCTCGACGATGATTGGTGCCTCGGCGAGCGCCCGAGCCACATCTCCTTTGTCGATGGAAAACTGCTTGAGGATGTTGTCCTCGCCCCACACCCGGACATCGCCCTCCAGCGATTCATCCAGGTCAAACACCGGGGGCCGCGGCTCGATGTCCAGCTCGACCAGCCGACGCGCCTTTTCGACGAGCTCGCGATCCGGGTGGGCAAGCAGTACCACCGCTTCTTCGGGATGGTTTACGCGCCTATCGGCCAGACACGGCTGATCTTTGTCAATCAGCGCGATCGTGTTTTCCCCGGGAATGTCCGCCGACGTAACGATGTGGAAGTCTTCCCACGGCACCCCTGGCAGATACCTTATGCCGCGCAGGGAACCGCGAGCGACCTTGCTGCGGACAGTTGCGCCGTAGATCACGCCCGCAATGGGCAAATCATCGACGTAAACGGCCTTGCCGGTGACTTTGGCGACGCCTTCCTTGCGGGGCGGGCTCTTGCCGATCGGCGAATCTTCGTGGAGAACGTCAGGTTGCTTCACGCTGCTAACTGTCGGAAATCACCCTACCTTGTGTCAACACCGCTGCGAAGGGCGCACTTCCCTTCGTTCGACTTCGCACGGCCTGTGTTAGATAGGTCGGCTTATGGAATCGCGTCCGTACCTGGGTCGCCTGGGTCAGCTCTTGCGCCGTCGCGTTCTTCGGGGACTGCTGGCCGTGCTGCTTCTGTTGGTGGTGCTGCGGGAGCTGTTCTTTCAGCTGACAGTCATTCGGCCCCCAAAAGGGGCGGGCGATGGCTTTGTGCCGCCTGCGGTGTCGGTCAAAGACGGTCGGATTTGGATAGGTGACAGCTGGCTGAGTCGTGAGCGCGGCATCCTCGAGCTTCACCTTGCCGGAGAACCCTATTCCCTGGGCTACAGCCACGGTCGTCTCGGAACACCGTATCTGGTGCAGCTTGAAGACTATCTGTTCGGTGAGATGCGCCGCTACGTGCCATCGACCATCGCGCTCGGGGCCATCAAGACCGGCGTGCTGCTGAAGCAGCGCAACCTCCTCGATTCGGTGCCCGTGCCGCTTCGCTTCGAACTGGCTGGACTGACGGCGGGGCAGCCCGATGGACAGGGCGACTTTTTGCCACCGTATCAGCGCGTCGTTTTCTATCACGCGCTGCACGACATCACCCAGACGATCGAACACTCACCGCTGCTTGGCTGTACGGCCCTTGCCGCATCCGGCGCAGCAACGGCAGATGGCCATCTGTACATCGGGCGGAACTTCGACTTCGAGGGTCCACCGATGTTCGATAGCGAGAAAGCGGTCCTGTTTTTCCGCCCAAAGGGCAAGCTCGCGTTTGCGTCAGTGGCCTGGACCGGCATGGCGGGCGTGGTCACGGGGCTCAATGAAGAAGGCGTTTATGTGTCGGTCAACGCGCTGCGCACCGATGACAAGAGCGACCATGGCCTGCCGGTCGAGCTGCTGTTGCGCGATGTGCTGGAGCGGGCCCACTCCCTGGATGAAGCAATCGCCGTCGCCAAAGAGCACGTGGTCCTCGTCCCAGACCTGTATCTGTTTGCTGACGGCAAGACCGGCGAGTCGGCTGTCGTTGAGCGCTCACCGACGCGCTTTGAAGTCGTGCGCAGCAAAGACATCCTCGGCGTCGCCAACCATGCGCGGACGGCGGCCTTTGCGCAGGACAAGGCCAACGAGCGGCTGCGCACGTATCTCACCTCGGGCGCCCGGCAGACTCGCGTGGATGAGCTGCTAAAGCGCTACCGCGGCAGCATCGACGCAAATGGCGTGCTAGAGATTCTGCGCGACAAGCGCGGCATCGGCGACAAGGATCTGGGGCTTGGAAATCGCAATGCGCTCGACGCGATCATCGCGACGCACTCGGTGGTCGTGGACGCGACCGAGCGACTTATCTGGGTGGCCAAGGGCCCGCATGAGCTTGGCGAGTATGTTGGCTTCGACCTGCGACGTGAGCTTGGAGACAGCAACCGGTCGTCCCCGCCACCCCTTCCCGAAGACCCCACCCTCTACAGCGTCGAGTACCGTCACTTCAAGATGATGGGACAGTCGCTTCATGCGGCTGACGTCGCTCGTCATCACGGTCAGTGGGACCTCGCAGTCGACGAATCGCGGCGGGCGGTGGCGCTGGGACCGCTGTCTGCCGAGGCCGCGCTCCGGCTGGCCGACCTCTTGTGGGAGCGTGGCGACAACCAAAAGGAAAAGCGACACCAAGACTTTGCCGAGTCGAAGGCCACCTACGAGCGGTTCCTGACGCTGTCGCCGCCACACAAAGTCGATGTCGAGCGAGCCGAGGCCCGGATCAAACAGCTCGCTGCGTCCTCGCCATGACCATCAGGATCGACACCGCCGCAGGCGTCACACCGGGAATTCGGCTCGCTTGACCAAGTGAAGTAGGCCGCGCCTTGCTCAGCTTTTCGACGATTTCCCGCGACAGACCCGGGATGCCCAGATAGTCCAGCTCTTTCGGGATCGGCGTCTCTTCCATCGCCCGAAAGCGCCGGGCTTCTTCCTCTTGGCGGTTCAGATATCCTTCGTACTTGATCGTCGTCTCGACCCTCTCGCCGAGCGCCGGAGGCAAGCTGTCCAGTCCGAACACCTGCGCAAGGCCCGCATAGCTGACTTCCGGGCGACGCAGGACCTCGGCCAGCTTGCTCGGGCGGCCAAGCGGCGCAGTGCCCAGGGCCGACAGTCGCTCATTCGTCGCTGAATCGGGATAGACCGTCTTTTGCCGCAAGAGCGAAAGCTCCCGCTCGCACAACTCTTTGCGCACCGTGAAGGCATGCCAGCGCTCGTCATCGACGAGCCCGAGCGTTCTCCCCAATGGCAACAGTCGCTCATCTGCGTTGTCTTCCCGCAGCAGCAGTCGATACTCGGCCCGCGCCGTCATCATCCGGTAGGGCTCGTCGACGCCACGCGTGGTCAGATCATCGACGAGCACACCCATGTACGACTGATCGCGGCCCAGGGTCAGCGATGGACCGTCGCCGCGCAGCGCCAGCGCCGCATTGGCACCCGCCCAGAGTCCTTGCGCTGCTGCTTCCTCGTATCCCGACGTGCCGTTGATCTGTCCGGCCAGATACAGCCCAGCTACCTCGCGAGCCTCCAGCGTGGGCAGAAGCTGCGTGGGGTCGGCGTAGTCGTACTCGACGGCGTAACCAAACCGCAGGACCTTTGCGCGCGCAAGCCCCGGAATGCTGGCAATCACCTGAAGCTGGATGTCCGCCGGTAGCGAGGTCGAGATACCGTTTGGGTACACCTCGCAGGTGTCCAGTCCCTCGGGCTCAAGGAAGATCTGGTGCCTGGGCTTGTCGGCAAAGCGCACCACCTTGTCTTCAATCGACGGGCAGTAGCGAGGCCCGACCCCGGTGATGCGACCGGCAAACAGCGGCGAGCGATGCAGGTTGGCCAGGATTAGCTCATGGGTCCGTCCGGTCGTCGCTGTGATGTAACACGGGAGCTGTGGCAGCGGCGGGGCAGGGCCATCTTCGCAAAACCGTGGCAGCGGCTCGTCCCCCGGCTGTTGTTCTAGGCTCTGCCAGTCAATCGTTCGCCCATCGAGTCGGCACGGCGTCCCGGTCTTCAGCCGCCCGATGCGGAAGCCCAGCTCGCGCAGGCTCTGCGACAGACCACGCGCGGGCGGCTCACCCATGCGTCCACCGTCGAGCTGCTGCTCGCCTACGTGCAGCTTTCCCTGCAAAAACGTCCCGGTGGTCAAGATGACCGACCTGCCGCGGTACGCAATGCCCATCGACGTCAGCACGCCGACCACCCGAAAGCGCGCTTCGCTGTCGGCGCTTGCCGCTTCGTACAGCAGCTTCTGTCCGTCGCCTTGTTGAATCTCCAGCCCAGGCTGCCTCTCGACGAAAGAGCGGACAAACGAGCGATAGCGGACCTTGTCGCTTTGTACGCGAGTGGACCGAACCGCCGCCCCTTTGCTCAGGTTCAGGCGCCGAAACTGGATGCCTGTCGCGTCGGCGGCCCGACCCATCACTCCGCCCAGCGCCTCGATCTCTTTGACCAGATGGCCCTTGCCGACCCCACCGACGGCAGGATTGCAGGACATATGCCCAATCGTGTCGAGATTTCCGCTCAGCAGAAGCGTCCGCATGCCAAGCCGCGCCGCTGCGAGTGCCGCCTCGCAGCCCGCATGGCCTCCACCCACCACAATCACGTCGTACTCATGCGGATAGTGCAGC
Source organism: uncultured Myxococcales bacterium (assembly GCA_964437195.1). Lineage (GTDB taxonomy): Bacteria > Myxococcota_A > Polyangia > Palsa-1104 > JAEUJZ01 > JAEUKA01. Next base: position 25,129 of record CAYTGC010000020.1, read on the forward strand.
ATCGGGGGCGAACTTGGCAAAGCGGCCCGCTTGTGTCAACCGCCTCGCCGACCTGCTCTACGGAGGTGCCGACAGGTAGGTGGTCAGAACTTTCCGTCCAAAAGCGAGGCCGAGACTGTCATGCCGCTTGGTCCCGAGGGCACGAAGCTGAGTGTTGGTGACTTCAGCTCGATAAGCGGACCACTTTCGCTCGGAATTTGGACGCTCGGCAACAGCTTGTGCACGAGCAGCGCCGACGTCAAAAGCCCCGCACCGATTCCCACCATCGCCGATGGAATGGCCACTCGGGTTGCTTCCAGCAGGTCGCCGGTCTTGCCGTAGCCAATGCCCAGTCCGACCAGTCCGAGCACCGCGCCTCCGGCGAAACCGCCAAGGTCCACGTACGCGACTTGGCGACGGTTCAGCGACGCAACCTGGGGAAGGTGAGCCAGCCCAATTCCCAGTCCTACGCCGATGAGCGTGCTGCCCAGCATCGCCCAGCCTCCTTCTCCCGTCCGTCCGTCTGGTGGCCGCCCGAGAAATGCCGCTTCCGGCTTCTCCGAAATCACGTACGCCCAGGACAGCGCCCCGATGTGTGCGCTCCACAGCACCGCGCTGTTCCACACCGCGACCGGCCCAGAGCGCGGCTTGGCGAAACGCCAAATCGCCACTCCGACGGTACCGCCGACCAGACCGCCTCCAACCGTGAGCACATGCGGAAGCAGCCACTGCGGCTGAGCCCCCAGACCGATGCCAAAGCCGATCATCGATCCCCAGGCCCCCGAGCCGATGAGGAGCTGCGACTCGCTCACCGGCATTTCCCAACCTGCCAGCCCCGCGACCGTGGCCCCGACCACTGCCGGCAGCGCGGCGGCGATGAGCGGCTTGTAGATTTCGCGGGCGGGCATGTTCTCGATGTTCTCAATCTCGCCTTGGAACAGTCGCAAAACCATCAGTCCCAGGCCCGCACCTGCCAGGGCCCCCCCGACAATCATGTCCATCCGTCCGCTCGGCGTAAGCGCCACACGGAAGTCGAGCGTGCTGCTGCCGGGCTGAAGCTCCATCGGGCGCAGCTGCGTCACATAAAACGGTCGCTCGATGCGCAGTCGATGGCTGCCCAGGTCCACCGCAACCACCTGCGGGGTCGTACCCAAGTAGCGGTCATCCAAGAACAGCTTCGCGGGCGGCGTCGTCTGCAATCGGACCGTGCGGGGCTGGGCTTTGAGCTGACGCGAAAAGAGCAGCGCCTGACCGATGTGGGCGTCGAAGTCCACCTCTTCTGGGAAGTAGCCCTCGCGGCTATACCGCAGCCGATAGCGGCCCGCTGGCACCGTGAAGATACCTGGCGTCTTGATCCTGGCGATCTCGCTGCCAGGCTGCCCGTCGGCCCCGATTGGCTGCACCGTCACCGTCGCTTCATCGGGTACCGCCGAAGCGGAGATCCGAGCGGGCAGGTCACGCAGCCGCTTGAGCGACCGCTCCGCCAGGCGACGGTGCGTCTGCTGAAGCCGGGCCGATTCCGACTCTTCCGAGGGGGGCATGGCCAGAAACTGCTCGAAGGCTTTGGCCGCTGCCTCGTAGTCGAGCAGTCGTTCGTGCGTCAGCGCCAAGTTGTAGAGCGTGCTCGGGTGCGGAAGCAGCTCGAATGCCCGGTTGTAGTGTCGTAGCGCGCGATCGTAGTCGGCATTTTCGAACGCGTGGTGCGCCGCGGCAAACTCCGCAGCGGCGCTGGCTCGGGTTTGTTCCTGCGTGAGCGGTGCTGATGCCTGGGGTGGCCCGGCCACGGTCGATTCCTCGGCGCGCACCGACCCGGCGTGCCAAAGCCCAAGCCCCGCCGCGAGCAGCAAACGACCAAAGCAAAGTCTCGACATGGCGTGCACCTTGCGCACGGGCTAGGAACCTACTTTCACTTAGATGTGAGCAAAGCTAGCAGGTGACCCCCGATTTGGGGAAGCCGACTTCCGTATCTGGTGGGGACAGTGCTATAAGCGGCGGGTGTCCGTCTCTGAACAACAGGATCTACCGGTTCTGGAGGGCTACCTCGGCCATACCTTTTCGGATCGGTCCCTGCTGCTGACAGCGATTCGCCATCGCAGCTATGTCAACGAGCGCGCGCCTGCGCTTCCCGACAACGAGCGCCTGGAGTTTCTGGGCGACGCGGTGCTTCAGCTTGCGGTGACACACCTGCTGATGGATGGCGAGGGCTCGGCCCTGTCCGAAGGCACACTGACCCTTTTGCGGTCGCAGATGGTCAGTGAGTCGCAGCTTTGTCGCTTGGCGCAGCAGATAGATCTGGGCAGCTTCCTTATGCTGGGGCGCGGTGAAGAACTGAGCGGGGGACGCCAGAAGCCTTCACTGCTCGCGGACGCGTACGAAGCGGTGTTCGGGGCGCTGTACCGTGACTCCGGCTTTGCCACGGTGCTCGTGGTCGCGCGGCGGCTCCTTTCTGATGAGGTTGCCCGTGTGACTGCGAACCGGTCGCTTGACTACAAGTCAGCGCTACAAGAGCTGCTGCAAGGGCAGAAACGACCCCGGCCCCGCTACGAAGTCACCGGCAGCCAAGGACCCGACCATGAGCGTGTTTTCGAGGTGGCCGTTCTCATCGATGACAAAGAGCTGGGACGCGGCTTCGGTCGCTCCAAGCGCGAAGCGGAACATCGCGCTGCCCAGGTTGCACTTGCTGCTCTGTGTGACCGAACCACCTCTTTGGGGATAGACTGAGTATATGGCTGCGCAATCCGCCACGTCGCCACTGTTCGCAGGTCTACCGGCACGGGTCACCGTCTACGAGGTCGGACCTCGCGATGGGCTGCAAAACGAGCAGCGGATGGTGCCGACCGCGGACAAGATTGCGCTCATCAATGCCCTGTCACAGACGGGGCTGCGGCAGATTGAGGTGAGCAGCTTCGTCAATCCGAAGTGGATTCCGCAGCTCGCCGATGCAAGCGAGGTGGCGCGGGGCATCACCCGGCGTCCGGGCGTTGGCTATTCGTGTTTGGTGCCAAACCGCCGCGGCCTCGACAGTGCGCTTGATGTCGGACTCACCGAAATCGCGGTGTTTATGTCCGCATCTGAGACGCACAACAAGAAGAACATCAACAAGACCCGGGCCGAGACGCTGAGTGCGTTTGCAGAAGTCATGCAGCCGGCGGTGCAGGCTGGCGTTCGGGTCCGGGCGTATGTCTCGACCGTCTTCGGCTGTCCGTACGAAGGCAAGGTGCGTTCCGACGCGACGGTGGAGCTGGTCGAAAAGCTGCTTCAAATGGGGGCCTACCAGATCTCGCTCGGGGACACCATCGGGGTGGCCACGCCACGCCAGGTCGAAGAGGTGCTGCTGCGGCTGGACCCCGTCTGCCCGCGCGAGAGACTGGCGCTGCACTTCCATGACACGCGCGGAACCGCCCTTGCCAACGTGGTGGTCGGCCTTCAGATGGGAATCAGCACCATCGACAGCGCGCTGGGTGGGCTCGGCGGCTGTCCGTACGCACCTGGCGCGAGCGGCAACCTGGCGACCGAGGATCTGATCTACATGCTAGACGGAATGGGCGTTGAAACCGGCGTCAACCTGGATGCCCTGGTCGACTGCTCGCGGCAGGTGGGAACGTTCATCGGTCGTGAGCTGCCGTCGAAGTACCTCAAGGCGCACCTGGCAGCCCGGGCACGCAGTCAGGTCTAGCCCCTATTTCGCCACCGGCACTCTGCTGTCCATTGTCGCTGCTTGAAACTCCACACTGGTGTTTGAATCTGCCTTGGCGGGAAGTGCTGGAGTGCCAGGCTTGGCCGTCCCCTCAAGCTGCGGTTTGATCGCCGCCGCTGTGGCAGCCACTGCCGCTTGGGCCAGGGCTGCTCCTTTGCCTTCGCCTTGGCCAGCCAGAAGCTCAATCGGCACCGGCAGCACGATCGTCATGTTCGGCTGCGCGGAAACCTCCACCATGGTCTGGTACAGCCGGAGCTGGAGCGCTGCTGGTTCGCTGGACATGAGGCGTGCGGCCTCGGACAGCTTGGCTGCCGCCTGAAGTTCGCCGTCCGACATGATGACCTTGGCGCGGCGCTCACGCTCTGCCTCTGCTTGTCGGGCCATCGCGCGCTTCATTTCCGCCGGCAGCGAGATGTCTTTGATCTCGACCGCGGTGATGTCGATGCCCCACTGCTCGACCCGGGCGTCGAGGATGCTCTGCACCTCGACGTTGATCTCGGCTCGCTTGGCCAGGACCTCGTCGAGTTCCATGCGACCGATGATCGAGCGCAGCGTGGTCGCAGCAAGCTGGAGTGTCGCTGGCATGTACTGCTCGACCCGCAGCACCGCATCTGCCGGACTCTGCACATCGGCGTAGACGACTGCATCGACGCCAATCGAGATGTTGTCGCGGGTGATGACTTCCTGCGTCGGAATCTGGATGACCTTGGTTCGCAGATCGACGACCTGGGCGCGGTCGATGCCAAACGGCAGCATCAGCACCAGGCCTGGCCCAAGCGGACGATTGCGCGCTCGTCCGAGACGGAACACGATGGCCCGCTCATACTCGCGCAGGACCTTGAAGCTGGTGGTGATAAAAAGGAGAGCGCAGAACGCGGCGAAAGCCAAAAGGGGTAGCCACATGACGGTCAGTCTGCCACAACTCGATCGGATCGGGTTGCGGCTGTGGCCTACCCACTCGTAAGGTCGGTCGGACTAGTCTTTGTCCTTCTCTTTGGCTTGGTACATCGACTCGATCAGCTCTTCGTACTTCTTGGTCACGACCTTGCGCTTGACCTTGAGGCTCGGAGTCAGCTCACCGTCTGCTTCGGTCAGCTCGCGCGGCAGGACTTTGATGTACTTGACCTGCTCCCACGAGCCGAGCTTGCTGTTGACTTCCTTCTTCTTTTCCTCAAGCCGCTGGGCGACGAGCGGGTGGTTGCCCAGTGCCACCGGATCGGTCGGGGGCGTCTGCCCGGCATCGGTGATGATCTGCTTGGCCGTATCGACGTTTACCGCGACCAGCGCCGTGATGTACTTGCGGTTGTCACCAATCACGACAGCCTGACTGATCACCGGATCCAGCTTGAGCTGATTTTCGATCATCTGCGGCGCGACGTACTTGCCGCCCGAGGTCTTGATCAGATCCTTCTTGCGGTCGGTGATCTTGATGAAGCCCTCGCTGTCGATCTCGCCGATGTCGCCCGTGTGGAACCAGCCATCGGGTTCAATCGCTTCGGCGGTGGCGTCTGGCAGCTTGTAATAGCCCGTCAGGTTGGTGACGCCGCGTGTCAGGATCTCACCATCGGCGGCGATCTTGACTTCCAGCTTCGGATGAAGGGCCTTGCCCACCGTTCCGAACTTGTACGCATCGACGCGGTTGATGCTGGTCAGGCTGTTGGTCTCGGTGAGCCCGTAGCCTTCGAGGATCAGCATGCCGGCTGCATGGAAGAACTCGGCCAGCTCGCGCGACAGCGGCGCGCTGCCCGACACAAACCACTGAAGCTTGCCACCGAAGCGCTCACGCAGCTTGGACAGGACCAGCTTGTCTGCGAGCTTCCACTGGATGCCCAACAGACCACCCGGCTGCCGTCCTGCCTGGACCTCGCGGCTGGCCTTGGTGCCGACCTCGACGGCCCACTGCACCAGCGCCCACTTGACCGGTCCGCCCTGCTTGGCCTTGTTAAGAAAGCCTGCGTAGACCTTCTCGTAGATTCGCGGCACACCGGCCATAAACGTCGGTTTGACCTGGCCAACGTATTCCAAGATGGTGTCGATGGCCGAAAACGCGGTGCAGAACCCAACGTAGACCGCGACGATAGACAGCGTCTTGGCAAAAGAGTGGGCCATCGGCAAAAACAAGAGCTGGCGGTCCGAGCGCTTGACCGGCAGCGCGCTGACGCCGTACTGCGTTCCGACGACGAACGAGGCATGCGTTTGCACAACGCCCTTGGGGTTGCCCGTCGTACCCGACGTGTAGATGATCGTCGCAATCGTCGACCCGCTCATCTTCTTGCGGATCTCGGGCAGCGCTTGCGGCTCCGACAGCCGGTGCGCACGGCCCCGGTCGCACAGCTCGCGCAGCGGGACCACCCACTCATCGACCTTGGCGTCGTTTTCGGCGTGGCCGTCCCACAGGATTACCTGCTTGACGCTCGGGAGCTGGCTCTTGATCGACAGCAGCTTCTCGAGCTGCTTCTTGTCTTCGATGAAGACGTAGCTCGCTTCGCTGTCGTTGATGATGTAGGCGACCGTGTCCTTGAGGCTGGACGGGTAAATCGGCACCGTGATGCCACCCGCGAGCACCAGGCCCAGGTCGCACAGCGTCCATTCTTCCCGCGTGCCGCCGATGATTGCGATTTTGTCGCCTAGCTTGGCACCAATGGCGACCAGGCCGTGCGCGATGTCCGACGACTTTTCGTACGCCTGCTGCCAGGTCAAGGTCTGCCATTCACCGTTGCGCTTGGTCATGTATGCCGGAGCATTCGGCGTCGCTTGGGCACGGTTTGCGTACACTTCTGCGATCGTCTCGCCCGCTACTCCGCTCTCGTGGCTACTTGACATCGGTCCTCCCTCGGGAAAGTTCGACAAGAAAAAAGCCTAGCGTGGATGATATCGTGCGCTCGCAAAAAACGGGTACGTCAAAATCGTGCGGACTTCATCTCCAAATGCGAATTCGACCGGGCTGTGGGACTGGATCTCCCCACTTCTTTGCGTGCGCTCTTCGTTCATGAGGTGCCGCTGATGGCTCGACTGCGTCCTCAAAAGCGAACGCTCCTCACGCCACGGGCGATTTACAGCTACCTCGACCAACACGTCGTGGGGCAGGAGAGGGCCAAGCGGGTGCTGTCTGTCGCGGCGTATGGCCACATTCGGCGCTGCGGCCTGCCGATCGACAAAAAAGGGCAGATTCGCAAGTCGAACATTTTGCTCATTGGGCCGACTGGATCGGGCAAGACGCACCTCGTTCGGATGCTCGCGCAGGTTCTCGATGTGCCGCTCAGCCAAGCCGATGCCACCGAGTACACCGAGGCTGGTTACTACGGCAAAGATGTCGAGCAGCTTGTCGCCGAGCTGCTCTTTCGGGCCAACCACTCGGTATCGGAAGCGCAGCGCGGCATTGTCTTTTTGGACGAAATCGACAAGCTGGCCCGGCGGACCCAGAGCTACAAGACCGGCGGTGGCACCCGCGACATCGGCGGCGAAGGGGTTCAGCAGAGCCTGCTCAAGATACTCGAAGGTCGCGAGCTGCTGGTTCCCACCAGCTTGTCCCCGCAGTCGGGTCGGCAAGACGTGGTCCAGGTCGATACAAGCGACATCTTGTTTATTGCAGCGGGTACGTTCGCCGACTTGTTCGAGCGTGAGCGTCCTTCGTCACGGATCGGCTTTGGTGAAAAGACCTCGCCGGGGGCTGCCAAGGCGCTGACCACCGAGGACTTGCTTGGCTACGGGATGCTGAGCGAGCTGCTCGGGCGGCTGCCAGTGCGGGTTCAGCTTTCGTCGCTTTCAGAAGACGAGCTGTGTCAGATCCTGGTCGGCCCGGGCGACCCTCTTTTGGCGGAATATCAGCGACTTTTGGCGCTCGACAACGTGACGGTGGAGTTTGCAGAAGACGCGCTGCGGGAAATCGCGCAAGCGGCACTGCGCCAAGGACTCGGTGCGCGGTCGCTGCGGGGTCTGTGCGAGCAGGTCTGCCATGATCTGCTGTTTGAAGCGCCCGAGCGACGTGGCCAGCAGATTGTGGTGGACCCGGCCTACGTGCGGGCTCGCCTTATCCCCTAAGATGACCTGCGGACAATTTTCGGGAGGCGCATCGGTATGGCAAGCGATCTAAGCGGCAAGGTCTTTTTGGTCACGGGCGCAACGGAAGGCATCGGCAAAGCGGCGACGCTCGACTTTGCGAAGCGCGGCGCGACGGTGGTGCTGGTCGGGCGAAGCAAGGACAAGAGCGAGCGCGTGCTTCTGGACCTAAAGCGTGACAGCGGAAACGACAAGCTGTCGCTTCTGCTCGGCGACATGTCCAAGCTCGATGACGTTCGGGCGGTGGCGCAGGCGTTTGCAAAGGCGCACGACCGGCTGGACGTGCTCGTCAACAATGCGGGGGCTCTGTTCACGGAATACAAGCCATCTCCTGATGGTTTCGAGATGACGTTTGCCCTCAACCACCTGGGCTACTTCCTTCTGACCCACGAGCTTTTGCCTCTGCTCAAAAAGACGCCGGGCTCGCGCGTGGTCAGCACCTCCAGCGGGGCGCATCAGATGAGCAAGATGAGCCTCGACACCATCGCCAAGCGGGACGGCAAGTCTGCGGGCTTTCCCGCCTACGCCGACTCCAAGCTGGCCAACATTCTGTTTACCCGATCGCTGGCCAAGCGGGCCCCATCCGTCGTCGTCAACTGCTTCCACCCCGGGTTTGTGCAGACTGGCTTTGCCCAGAACAACGCTGGCTTTATGTCCAAGGCCTTCTCGCTTGGGGCCAAGCTGTTCGCGCGGACGCCCGAAAAAGGGGCCGAGACGCTGATCTGGTTGGCCACAAGCCCCGATGCCGCCAAGCTCAGCGGCGAGTACTGGCACGACTGCAAGCCCGCCAAGACGACGAAGCTTGCCAAGGACGATGGGGTGGCCGAAGGACTGTGGGCGCTGAGCGAGAAGCTCTGCGGCGTCACTCCGTCTGCCTAGGGCTTCTTGCAGCTCGAGAAGTAGATCTTCGTGCTGTAGTCGAGCAGCCCGCCGCCCGTGTAGCTGTACTTCTGCTTGATCTGGGCGATGGCGTCATCTGCCGTGCTGGCCGTCTGGAGGATGTTTCCGGCCCCGCTCAGGTACTGAATGTTCTCGCTAATGACGGCCTGGGTGGCGGGGGCTGTGCCGTGGCCGGGATAGACCTCCTCAATCGGGCCCAGGCTGCTGAGTCCCTGGAGGTTCTTGGTCCACGCATCCAGCTTGCACTCGGCGAGCCACAGATAGGCCCGGTTGTAGAGCAGATCTCCGGCGACAAAGAGCTTCTGGTCCCCACCGTAGAGCGCGGCAGCGGTCGTGCTTTCACCATCGGTGTACTTGACGATTCGTAGGTTGGTTCCTTCGATCTGGATCGTGTCGCCTGTGAATGGCGTGATCGTCGCCAGCTTGTCGGCAATGTTGGCGGCTCCGAAGCTTGCTTTGGCACTGGCGAGCGCCGCCGGACCTTTGGCTTGGAAGTCAGCCACCACTTCCGGTGTTGCTTGGATCTGGACCCCGGGAAACGCCGATGCAATCACGTCGAGACCCAGGTAGTGATCCGGGTGCGCATGCGTCAGGAAGATCGAGCGCAGGGTCTTGCCGGACTCCTTCACCAGCGACACCACCTTTTCGGCATCAGCCCGGGTGAACTGGCCGTCGACCAGGACCGCATCTTGGTTGCCGCTTATCAGGTACGAGTTCACCGCGAAGGTGGGATCTGACGTGTAGCTTTTCACCGTCAGCTTCACCGGGCTGCCGCAGCCACCCAAAAGCGAGAGCGAGAGCGCTACCACGGAGGACAAAGCGAGAGAACGAGTTGACATCACAAAGCTCCTTTGGGTTGGGCCGAAGAGGCGCAAAGAGAGGGCGAAGGCCACTGCTTTCGCGAACTTGCACCGGTCCGGCGCGTTTGTGAATCCAGTTCTACTCGGTGTGCGAGTGGCGCGATTTCCCAAGTTGGCCAAAGTTTTGCTGAAAACGGCCACAAGTGCTGGCTCGGCGAGCGCGTCCGCCGGGGAGAGGGCACGCGCTAGCGGATGGAATGCGGGGCGCGACCGGGGCTGTCCACCAGGTCGAGGAAGTACAAAAGCTGAAGCGTCATCGCCGCTGTGGCACCCCAGATGCGGTACTTGGGGTGCGAAAACTCGTGCATCGTGTAGACGTGGCCTTTCCACTCGGCTTTGCCAGCGGCGCGATACCGGCCCGGCAGGTCGAACAGCGGCACCGTGAAGGTATCGGCTACTTCGCCTTGGTTTGGGCGCAGTGCCAGCGGCCCTTCGATGAGGCCGACCACCGGCGTGATGTTAAACCCCATCGGCGTCGGCATGTCGTCGAGCGGACCCAGGATGCTGACTTGTTCCGCGGGCAGGCCCAGCTCTTCGTGGCTCTCTCTGAGCGCCGTGTGCTCAAGCGATGGATCAGTCGCTTCGCGCTTGCCACCGGGGAACGCGACTTGCCCCGCATGGGTCGGCAGCGACGCGGTTCGCACGATGAACAGCACCTCGGGATCGGCATGAGGACTGTCTTTGGGAATCACCAGCGGGACCAGCACTGCTGATTCGCGGAAACCATCGAGCAGCCAGCGCTCGGGCGTGCGGTTGCGCAGCTTCTGCGCCAAGGCCAAGCGGTCAAAGCGTGGACGGTGATGCGTCATGGGGTTTGGGGATTGACCGAAGGGACACAGGGATCGATGTCGGTTGGGACACCGGCAGGCTGTGGCAGATAGAATAGCGCGCCATCGAGCTGCGGGTTTACTTCTGTCTCTTTCCAGCGGAGCTTTACCTCGCTGCGGCTGGTCAGGTCTTCGATGACGGACTGCTTGGGCAGCCGCAGGGGGGGGCCTTGCGCGGGCGCGGGATCAACTGCAGCAAACTTCTGGTGCCGGATGCGCAGGAACGGCTTGCCCTCGCGATCCGACAGCTCACTTTCCACCACGTCGAAGATCCGGCTCGGCGGCTGACCTGGCTCGCTCGCCTGTAGGTACAGCAGTTGCCGTCGGCCTTGTGGGTCGCGCAGTCGCAGCACCTCTCGACCTCCTTCTTTGGCATCCCAGTCGCTCTCGACGCTGAGCGACTCTGGTGGAAGAAGTGGTACGCCGCCGCTCAGCACGTCGGCCAGGATGGTTGGCGGGATGGCCACTCGGAGAAGTCGGGCCATGCTGCACGGCGTCACCGTACTGCTCAGGTAGCGATTGTTCTGGGCATCGAGTAGCTGAAAGCGCTGTCCATCGGTTGCGAGGGTCAAGATCGGCCCCGCCAGGGTTGTTTCCGCAGACAGACGAAGCTGCGCTGGTCGCTTGACGGCGATGGCCACATCCAGCTTGACCCTGCCGCCCCCATCGTCTGGCACATCGGCTTTGGCATACAGCTTCATCGACTGCACGCGCGCCTGGTTCTTCCTCACCCCATCGAGCAATTCGGCTGCCGGTGGCGCTGGATACGGGCGGACGACGACCGGCGGAGGTGGCGGGCACGCGGCAAGGAGAAGCATCGCACCAAAGAACGCCGCCCCAAGTGGACGTCGGCCTGTCTGTCCAAGGGAAAGATCTGATTTGCCCGTCTGCCTGCCCGCTGCTTCGCTCAAGATGTTCACCGCCTGGCAATCGCCCGACGAAGGTACTTGAAACCTCCGGCTCGCGCCAGGTGTCGTGGGCAGGCGTTTTGCAGCGGTCCTTGTGTGGCACATCTGGGGTCAAGACCCCAAGTCAACAGGACGACGAGTCGCAGCCTTGGGGTGACGACCCCGGCGGGTCAAGACAACGAGTCGATAGGCTGGGGTCAAGACCCGGTCAGGTCAGGACGACGAGTCGATGGATTGGGGTCAAGACCCGGTCAGGTCAGGACGATGAGTCGATGGATTGGGGTCAAGACCCCAGCTGGTCAGGTCGTTGAGTGGTGGCCTTGGGGTGATGACCCCAGCGGGTCAGGTCCTCGCTCTGATCGGCGCCGGTGCGGACCACAAGCAGCTGGGTCGCGGTTCACTCGGTTTCTTGGTGTGGCGGGCCAGATGGGAGTACCTTGGCCAGTCATGACGACCCAACGCATCTTCAATTTCTCTGCCGGTCCTGCTGTTTTGCCCGAGGAAGTGCTGCTGGAAGCGCGCGACAACCTTTTGTCACTTGGGTCAAGTGGCATCGGCATCCTCGAGTGCAGTCACCGGTCCAAAGACTTTGAGGCGATCATTGGCGAGGCGGAAGCGAATCTGCGGAGCCTACTCGGTGTCCCGACGGGATATCACGTCCTGTTCCTGTCGGGTGGAGCCACGACGCAGTTTTCGATGGTGCCGATGAACCTGCTTCTACCGGGGACCGTGGGCAACTACGTGCTGACCGGTGAGTGGGGCAAGAAGGCTCTTGTCGAAGCGCAGCGAGTCGGTGAGACGCATGTCGCTGCGACGACAGAACACGAGCAGTTCCGGCGCATCCCTCGGAATGACGAGCTGCGCTGTTCGGATCGTGCCGCCTACGTCCATACGACGAGCAACAACACCATCTGGGGCACTGAGTGGCATCACGAGCCCGAGGCCGGAGGTCGGCCAATTGTCTGTGACATGTCGAGTGACTTTCTGTCTCGACCGGTCGATGTTGCCCGCTACGGCTTGATCTATGCGGGGGCCCAGAAGAACGCCGGGCCTGCGGGCGTCACCGTGGTGATTGTGCGCGACGACATGC
>CAYTGC010000021.1:0-37272 GCA_964437195.1 uncultured Myxococcales bacterium
AAGCCCGCCAACATCTTTTTAAGGAACAAGGACATCGATGAAGCGATTCTGCTCGACTTTGGCGTTGCGCGACTGACGCTCACCCAGCCTCGGTTTCAGACACAGACTGGCGTCGTGATTGGTACACCGGAATACATGGCGCCGGAGCAAGTCCGCGGGGAACGAACGGTCGGTCCGGCAGTCGATGTGTTCGCGATGGGCTGCGTGCTCTACGAGTGTCTGGCCGGACACCCTCCGTTCGTAGGCGCCCAAGTTGTCTCTGTGCTCGCAAAGATTCTGTTTGAGGAGGCCCCTGACATCACCAAGTGGCGGCCAGGCCTTCCCCAATCGGTCCTTGATCTTCTCAGTCGCATGCTGGACAAAGATCCCTCGCGGCGGCTGACAAGCGGAGTCGAGCTTCTTGCCGCGGTTCGCTCGGTTCTGTCGAAAGAGGAAGTGCAGAACAACGAAGCTGCGATCTTCGAAAGACCGGCTCGTGTCATGAGTCTGCGCGATGACGTTCAGGAACTGCTCTGCGTCGTCCTGGCCATGTCCGGCGAGAACGCAACAAAGGAAGATGCAACGATTCAGGTTGCTCCGCGTGACGGTCTAGAGCAGCGACAGAAAGCACTCCTTGTGGCGCTTCGCGGACTTTCGGCTGACTGTGAGTTCCTGGTCGATGGTTCATTGGTGGCGGTGCTAAAAAAGTGGAGCAGTGCTGTTGACCAAGCTGTCCAAGCGGCCCATGCGGCGCTGCTTGTGGCTGCACACTGGCCAGCTGCGCGAGTGGTCATAACGACCGGAAGAGGACTTCGACCTGGGGATATGCCCATGGGCGAAGTGCTTGACCGAGCAGCGAAGATGCTCGCAAAAAAGGACGCTGTATCTGGTTCCGATGCGAAGGAAGGGGAGATTCTGATTGACGAGCTAACGGGAGGACTCATCGCGCAGAGATTTGAGCTTCACCGACAGAGCGATCGGCTCCTCCTCGCGCGTGAGCGAGCCGATCTTGACGCGACCAAAGCCCTTCTCGGCCGCGCCACACCGTGTGTTGGACGCGAGCCCGAACTCTTGCAGCTGGACCACACACTGCGGCACTGCATCGACGATTCCCAAGCAAAGGCCGTCATCATTATCGGCCCGCCAGGAAGCGGCAAGTCGCGCTTGCGACACGAGTTCCTGCGACGTCGTGCGGCGAGCAAAGAGGATGTCCTGGTGCTGTGTGCGCGCGGCTCGCCACTGTCCATGGAGGCTCCGTTTGGTCTGCTCTCGCAGCTCCTGCGTGGAATGTGTGGCGTTCTTGATGGCGCGACCGCTACCGACAACTGGACCCGCTTCGCGCGCCGCATGGGACAACACTTGCCACTTGAGCGACTGCCGCACCTGCTCCCTCTGCTTGGGATGCTGGCCCAGCTCGGGGAAACAGAGACCGGGGGAGACGCCAGCCGTCGACGGGGTCCGCTCGCACATCTCGATCCGAGTCAGCTTCATGATCGCCTTCAGTCTGCCCTGCTTGAACTGCTCACTGCAGAGTGTTCGGCCCGGCCCGTCCTACTCCTCATCGAAGATCTGCACTGGGGCGACGTTCCGACGGTCCGAATGCTGGATGTGGCACTGCGCGAGCTGGCGGAGTTTCCGTTTGTGGTCTTCGTATTCGCGCGAAAGGAAGTCGATGATCGATTCCCAGATCTGTGGCAACAGCGTCAACGAATCCGCATCCTGCTGCGTGGTCTGGGTAAGCGTGCCTGCGAACAGCTGATCCGTGAGGTGTTGGATGTGGCACTCACAAGTGAACAAGAAGCACGCATCATTGCGCAGGCTGCAGGGAACGCTCTCTTTCTTGAGGAACTGATTCGGGCTTTTGCTGAAGGAAAAGGCGACAGCTCTCCTGATACTGTTCTGGCGATGCTGCAGGCGAGAATTGGTCGACTCACTTCAGAAGTCCAGATGGCGCTCTGTAGTGCGAGTGTGTTCGGCAGCTCATTCTCCAGCAGCGGCGTCGCAGCACTCGCAAAGGCGCGATTGGATCTGGATCTTCCGTCCGCACTGCAAGAGCTTGTCGAAGCCGAGATCATCTCTCCGCAGCGAGATTCCCGACTTACAGGCGATGCCGATTTCACCTTCCGTCATGACCTGGTGCGCGACGCTGCGTATGCCCTTCTCACCGATCGGGATCGTGTTGCCGGCCACTTCCTGGCAGCGCAGTTCTTGGAACGATCTGGACATCCCGAAGCGGCACTCTTGGCGGAACACTATCGGCGCGGAGACGCACCACAAGAAGCGGCTGTCTGGTATCGACGAGCGGCAGAACAGGCTCTTGCGGCAAATGAACTGGGAGCAGCAAGAGAGCGAGCGCAGAGTGCCATTGATGCTGGTGTGAAAGGCGAGGCGCGCGGTCAGCTGTACAGCTTGCAAGCGACCGCTGCCTACTGGCTGCGAGACGATCGGGCGACGCAGCGATACGCCGATCTCGCACTTTCATGTCTCGTCAAAGGAAGTACGGAATACTACCATGCCGTCGCGCACTTCCTTGTTTCGAGCGGACGTGTAAAAGACTGGGAATCGGTTGAACGAACACTCTCAACCGTTGTTGCTGCGGAGACTCTGCCTGGTGCGATCGCGGCCAGGGCGCTCTGTCTCGCGCGTGTCGGATACATGTTCATGATGCAAGGTCGACCCGCGCAGATGAAACAAATCGCGGAGCACCTCGACCAGATTTCACGCGATGTTCCCGTTACAGAGTCACTCTCACTTGCGCAGGTCCACCACTTCCGCAGTGGCTATGCCATGAGCACAGGGGATCTCTGCGGCGGCATCTACCACCTTGAGCAGACAGTCGCTTCATTTGAGCGCGCAGGCGACCATCGCAACGCGCTGATGGAACGCAATACCTTGGCCTGCAACTACGTCGAGGTTGGAGATTTTCAGCGAGCGGAAACCATCGCGCGGCTGAATCTCTCAGCTTGTGAACGAGCGAAGCTCCCGGCATCCCAGACCCTGGCTCTGGTGATCTTGGGGTACGCCCAGACCTTCCTTCCGGACCGGGAAGAGGAAGCGCAGCGGACTCTTTCCCAAGCGGTCGAGCAAAGCAAACAGATCAAGAATCGGATGCACCAGGGCTGGGCCCAAGCGGCGAGAGCGCGCCTGCTGTATCTGCACGGACGATTTGAGGAAGCCGCAGCAGAGGCGCTGCAAGCGGCGGAGCTGACACGCCACGATGCACCAACGTTTGCAGCGTGTCCGCTGGGATGGCTCGCACGCAGCCTCGTTCGTCTTGGACGAGCCGCGGAAGCACTGCCCTATGCGGAACAGGCGTACGCCAACATGAAGAACCTCGGTGGTTTCATGATCTCACCGATGATTCCGCCCTTGGCGAGAGCAGAGGCCCTGCTCGCACTCGGCCAAACCGATTCGGCAGCGCAAGCCATCCAGAGCGCCAAGCGCAGGATCATGCGCCTGGCAGAGCGAATTGCCGATCAGGAGTTTCGGCAGCGATTCCTCGCCCACCCCGAGATGGCCAAGACGATGTCGATGTAAACAGCGGGCAGGTCAAGACTTGGCTAGACGTGGGCGTGCCGACGGGACCAGAGGAAATACTTCTCGAAGGCTACCTTGGCCCAATGGGCTTCCGGACCCGGAATGATGAACTCGTGCTCACGTGGACTCAGCATGTGATCGCCCACGATCACCATTCCCATGTTGCCGGTATCCATGATGCAGTACGCCGCCATGTCATCAAACTTGGCGTGCTGCTTGGGCAGTCCCTTCATGTCTGCGATGATGTTCTTCACGGCTGTCTTGGCCATCTGTTCCGTTGGATATCCCGTCTTGGGAACTCCGCAAGGTACAGGCGTTTCTCCGGGCGGCTTGACGGCGACTGCGACACCAGCAGCATAGATGTTGCTGTACTTGGGATGTTGATAGGAATCGTCTACTTCCAGGAATCCACCTGCGTTGGCAAGGCCTGGCGTATTCCGTACCGCGTCGACCCCAAGGAAGCGCGGCATCACCATCGTGAACTTGGACGGATAAAACGATCCGTCGGCCAGCAGGACTCCGTCCGCCGTGACCTCGCGAATCACGGCGTTGTAGTGAGGCGTAATGTGATAGTGCGAGAACATCCAGTCGCACATCTTCTGTGCATTGCCGAAGCCACCGATTCCAAAGTGTGCGGCGAACGGCTCTGCCGTCAGATAGGTCAGCGAGGCCTTGTCTTGAATGTGATTTTTGGCCAGCTGGTAGCGGACGTTGAACAGGAACTCATACGCGGCCCCGAAGCAGGCCGCGCCTTGCGCTGATGCAATCACCACCGGGCCGGGGTCGGCCAGAAACTTGGTCCAGGCCTCGCGGGTTCGCTGCGCCGGACCCAGTCCCACAATCGAATGGGAGTGCTCACGCAGACCAGGAATGTAGTCATAGTCCACTTTAGGACCCGTACCGATGAGCAGGTAGTCGTAGGAAACCGCATCCTGATCTTTGAGGAGAACTTGATTCTGTTCCGGCGCGAAACCCGTGACCTCTGCTTGAATGAACTCGATTCCGTGACTCTTGTAGATCGGACGGACATCGAAGGTGATGTCTTTCTCCTCACGCAGCCCGAACGGATACCAAATCAGCGAAGGAAAGAAGAGAAACTTGTGCGTGTTCGCGATGACCAAGATGTCGTGGTTGTCACCCACCAGCTCCTTCAACTCGATCGCGGCTGTGTAGCCTGCGAAGTTGGTCCCTACAATCACGATCCGCTTGCGGTCCATGTTCGATCTCCTTACCTGCACAGCAGGCTCCGTTTCAGATCATGTTTCATGCAGTGAAACATATTTCAGACGGATTGTTACTCAGTGAAGTTGCAGTCTGTTTCGCGACGTTGCATAGAAGTCTCACGGCCCTCTGTGTCTTTGCCCGCCGACCGGCGTGGCGAAGGAACCGCTCAAGTAGGGACGCCCAGACGAGGAAGCAGCCAAAACTGGAGCAGGAACCACAGAAACATGCCACCGAGCAGCATCAGCGTTGAGGAATCCATTTGATACTCCTGGCAGAAGTAATTTGCAAAGGATGTGCCAGGATCGCGTTAGCTGGAAGATGTCGGCTTTTCGCCAAGGTTGTCCCACCAGGCGACGCTCACAACCCACGCAACGAACAGACCCCCGGACAGCAGCGCCCAGACCCACCAAGCGTGACCGTTGCGCGGATCGGTCGACAGACTCCCGAGCTGCGCGGCCAGCCAGTTTGCGACTGCGACCACCAGGAACCACAGTCCCATTCCTAGCCCTTGCCTTCGGCCTGGTGAGATCGAGTGAACAATGGCCATCGCAACGGGTGCAACGCACAGCTCGCCAACCGCCAGAAGCAGATTCAGCAAGACCAGGTGGCGCATCAGCAGCTTGCCGTTCGCTTCCTGCGCTCGAGCGGTCAGCGCAAAGACGGCAAATGCAACCGCAGTCACCAGGAGGCCAACTCGAAGTTTGTTCTGCGCAGAGACAGCGATTCCGCGTCTTCCCAAGATTCCCCACAGCGCTTCCAGCGGAGCCGCCACGATGAGCAGACAGAGTGCAGGAAGGGAAGTCAGCCATAGCGTCGGCACTTCTGCTCCGAACAGGATCCTCTCGGTGCGATCCCGGGCCCAGAAAATCAAGGCCCCTTCGGTCTGCTGAAGACCAACAAAGAATGACAGCGTGAGCAAGCACAGTATCAGCACCGTCTTGAAGGTGGGCGCTTGTGTTGGCGCAGGGCTTGGTCGCAACGTTTGGGCTGCATCCTCGGAAGCAGCGTCGAGACAGGTGGGCAGCGTTACAACGGCTGCAAGCGTTCCTACTGACAAGAGCGTCGCCAGGGCAAATGGGGATTGGGGGCCAACGCGGGTAAGTGCGAGCTGTGCGGCGAAGGGAGCCAAGGTGGCGCCCATGTTTACAGTCAGATAGAGAAGCCGAAAGCGCGACTCAGCAGACTGGCTGCGCATGCGTCCGAACAGAACAGCGAGACTCGGCTTGTACAGTGCGTGACCGGCAGTCAGAAGAGCCAGAGGAAACAGGATCGGAATCGCGCGCAGCGACAGAACGACATAGCCAAGACACAACAGGACGGCCCCAAGCTGGGTCGTTCGCCGAGGATGATTGAGGCGATCGAGCAGCCAACCGCCAAGAATGGCACTCACATACACTGCCGCACCAAATGTGCCGCAGATCGAAAGGGCTGCAGACTCAGAGTATCCGCGCCGCTCATTCAGATGCAGCGCAAGCAGGCTGATGACAACAAAGTGTGCGAGCCGCTCAAGAAGCGCAGCGAGACATAACTGAGGGCCGATCGCCCGACTCGGGACACTCGCTTCGTCGCCAATGGGAGCCGTCATCGGCGCGCTCCTCCCCAGGCTGAGAGCGCGATCGGTCTAGGACGCGCAGATGTGTTCCGGCCCCCCATGTAGCCATGGTGCTCGATTTGGCAGAGAAGCTCAAGAGGACCACGCTTTTGCGGCTTTCTGTTACGAATCTGGATGCGCCGGAGCGATCAGTGGGAGCCTGAGGGACGGACGCCGGCCCTGGCCGCATCGAAGTGAAGTGTCTCCACCAGCCGACTCACGGATCTGGCTTCAGCCAGAACCGCTTTCGAAAGTGCGTGGACTTTGTCAGCAGAGGATGACGGCGATCCTGCCATTTGTTCGAGATCGCGCGCGAGCTGTCCAAGCCGCGTCGCACCAAATTCCATGGCGTTGGATTTGATCGTGTGGGCTGCGCGATGAACGAGGGGCAGATCCCAGTCTTTCCTTCCGCGCTCGATTTCGGTGCACAGCGTGGCGAGGTCTTGCAAGTAGGACTCCACAAACTCACGCATGATCTCCGCATCGTTTCCGGAGAGAACCCGCAGTCGATCACCAATTCGCTGCAGCAGCGCGGCCTCTCCCAGGTTGTTCGCTGAAGACTCCGGGCCCTCCTCTCGATTGGGAGACTGCTGCGTCCCGCTAGGTGGCAATGATCCGACACCGATGTGCTGCTCTCTCTGGTCTCGCTCAGACGCCTGTGCAGAAGGACTCTGCCTGCGCGATCGCTGAAGGGCCGCCGTGAGATCTCCCACACGGATGGGCTTGCTCAAGTAGTCATCCATCCCGGCGTCAAGACACCTCTCTCGATCCCCATAGAGTGCGTTCGCGGTCATTGCAATGATTCGCGGCTGGAGACGCACCGCAAACTCCTTTCGAATTTGCTTCGTGGCTTCCAGACCATCCATTTCCGGCATCTGCATGTCCATCAGTACAACGTCATAGGGTTGCCGATGCAGTGCCTCAAGTGCTTCAATTCCGTTTCCCGCGACGTCTGCCGAGTACCCCATCCGAGCAAGCATTGCGCGCGCCAGCTTTTGGTTTGTCGCATTGTCTTCAACCAACAGGATCCGCAGCGGTAGCGATCGCGCAAGCAGGAGTATCTCATCCGATCTCTCCGTGGTCTGGCTTTCTCCTATCGGATGGTTGGTTGCAAAAAGATCGCTAAGTACGTCGTGTAGACGTGACGCTTTGACAGGTTTGCTCAAGATCGCAGAGAACATCGCTGGGTCCAAAACCTGATCACCCAGCGAGCACAGGAGGATGAGCGGAACGCGGAACTGCTGTCGCAAATCCTGAATGACCACACGCGGCTCTCGCCCATGAAACAAGGATGGATCTGCGTCAGCAACCGCATCCCCATCCATCAAGATCGCAGCAAAGGTATCCCCGCGTTCAAGCATCGGCAGCGCGACTGCGAGTGATTCCACGGGGACTGGCAGCATTCCCCAGGATCGCAGATGTTGACAGATAAACTGTTGGGCGCTCGGTCCATCCTCTATCACCAGCACCGGACGGCCCTCCAGCACCGATGACAGATCATCCACGCTCGGTGAAGAAGGCGGCGGAGCAATGCCGACTACAATGGTAAAGTGAAAGCGGCTCCCCCGGCCAGCGACGCCCTCACTTTCGACCCACATTGTCCCGCCCATCAGCTCAGCCAACCGCTTGCTGATCACAAGGCCCAGACCCGTCCCCCCGAAGCGGCGAGCCGTGGACGCATCGACTTGAGAGAATGCCTGAAACAGCTTCTTCTGTCGCTCGACCGGTATTCCCAATCCGGTGTCACTGACCTGGAAATGCAGCGCGATCTCATCATCTTTTGATCCATCGGCTTGGTTCTCGCTGCGCGATACGGATATCGACACCTCTCCTTCGTCGGTGAATTTGACGGCGTTTCCGACAAGGTTGACCAGAATCTGCCGCAGTCGGGCAAAGTCGCCCATCAGCATTCTCGGAGTGTCCGGGGACACCAGGAAGGAAAGATCGAGCTTCTTCTGGCTCGCCTGCAGCGAACACAGGTCCAGCGAGGTCTCCAGACAATCCTTCAGATCGAAAGGATCTTTCTCAAGCTCCATCTTGCCCGAGTCGATCTTAGAGAAGTCCAGAATGTCATTGATCACCGACAGCAGCGATTCGCCACTGCTCCGAATGGTCTGCACAAAGTCACGCTGCTCGTCGCTTAGGATCGTATTCATGAGCAGAGCCGTCATTCCGATGACACCGTTCATCGGTGTCCGGATCTCATGACTCATCGTGGCCAGGAACGTACTCTTGGCCTTGCTTGCGGACTCCGCCGCTTCCTTGGCATCGCGCAGCTGTCGGGTTCTTTCCCGCACTTTGTCTTCCAGCGATCGACGCTCCTTCGCAATCGTCTGGTAGGAATGGATGTTATGGAGCCCAGATGAAACCTGGCTGACCAGGTTCCCAAGCCCAATCATTGTGGCGTTGTTCGGAATCACCCGCGCTTGGGTAGTGAATCGCTGCTTCGTGTTTCCAGCGATGAGAAGATAACTGGTAGGGATCGTATCTGACGGCAAGACGTGGAGCACCCACTCATCCATTCCTATCGAATCACACAGATCGAGAAGCACAGAGTCCTGCGTCCCTGGCAGTACGTAGTATGGACTGTGATTGATCACCGATCCAACATACGAACCGGGCAAGCGAAGGTTGGCAACACGACCCATCGCATCGTCATCAAAGTACCCCTCCGTTGCGCAGACTATGAACTCCTCATCCCCCAAAACCCGCTGGAGGATCACGCTGCGCTCGAAGTTCAGCTCATACACGGCGAAGCGAACCGCGGTGGACAGAATGTCTGAACACTCGTTGGCGGCGCTTAGCCGCTGACCCGTCTCATTTAACCCGCGGTAGATGCGGAGCTGTTCGTCGAGCAGCTCCTGCGCCATGTACATGTCACGCTCGACCTGTACCAACCGCTTGACCTGCTGGGCCAGCTCCTGATTCTTTGCCTCTAGCTCGCGAAGTCGGTGCTCGCTTTTTTTGCAGCGCTCACAGTCGATTGCCACAGCGATTCGCCCCTAGTAAAACGCCGCCAGCACGACGGTGTAGTTATGAAATGAATTGACCCGATTGACCGGGCCAATCTCTCCATACGTGTAGAAGCCTAGCCAGGGTGTGGACGGCGGAAAACACCCTTGCAACTTCTTTAGTATGCGAAGCTTGTCCGCCTCTCGCATCAGCAGCTTGCCTCTGCCACCGCAGTCAAAATGCAGCATGAACTTTGGAGTCTGCGCCCCAAGGCTCGAGCTGAGCTTGCGCGATGCGCCATGACCACCAGCCTCTATCAGGTACGGATCACGACGGGTCATCCAGAATCGCTGCCCAACACTCACCTCTGTCTGGAGTGTGATCGATCCAGTCCGCTCGTCCCTGCCTGGACTGAATCGCAAAATGAGCGGTGAATCATCTGCCAAATGCGACGGTGCCGGGAATCCGAGCGCGAGCGGAACCATGGCCCGTCCCCAGTCCTGCATCAACGTTTCATCAATGTACTCTTTCAACACCGAGAGTGCCGACTGGCCGTCTATCTGCTCAATCACATTTCCCGAACAGGCGGTCACCTGCCGCTGTTCGCCAATGGGTATGCTGCCGTGGCTTACAGCAACAGCCACTCTCAGGGCGCCGGAAAGGAGCATCCAGACCACTCCATCGGTGATGACGTTGGGGCCACAGAACTGGAACGTCTGACCCATCTTGAAATTCTCGCCAGCCAGACCTCCCAGCAGGGGAAGCGAGCGAAGTGTGGGGGCGGCTTCATACAGACCACTTATCCAGCGATCAAAGTTGCAGCGAAGGCCATCCGGAAAGACCAGGAGTGCGCAGGTGTCCGACTGAACGTGCGTCGCAATCGCCGCCCCCATATCTCTGCCTGTCTGTGCAGGATCAGTCGCAAGGCCGGACTGGACTCCACAGACCACACGCAGCTCATCAGAAGCCAGGATCAGTACGCCGACGGAATAGCTGCTCTCGTCTGCGAAGTCACGCCCGATCACGCCTTCGCCACTACAGCCGCACAACGGAGCATCGCCAGTTACGCTCCGAACACTATCGACAAGCACTCTCTGATCGTAACCAATGGTTGAAAACAGGAGCACAAGCGCAGGTCGATCACATTGCGCTTGCGACAGCGCGCGCTGAGCCGCTTCCCTGCCTGCAATGCGTGGATTCCGATGGGTGCTGATTCCAACGCCAGCCTGGGTTCCCATGCGCCGCCCCTTTCATCAACACATCTGGTAGTGCGCAGGACGCTCTCTTGCATCGCACGGACTGAGTGTGGTCAGCATGGTATCAGGAGTCCTCGCAGCGTAGTGGATTATTCCGCACCTGCCCTCTCCTCCCAGGCCGAAACCGGGTTTGTCCGCCCACCGCGTGTGGCTGTTCACCAGACCAGACGCCAACTGCTACCGATCGAAACAGACTCCACACATGCGTCAGCAATTTTTTTCTCGTTCCGATAGTATCTATTGTGATGCTCGATGAAAAGGCAGCGCCGCCCGCGAGTGTTCTCAGCACCAGCAGCAGACTCGATATTACCAGCCTGGTCCGAGAGTCTCCGATCGCTATGATTGTCTGGGACAGAAACTTCCTTGTCAGCGATTGGAATGGGTCCGCAGAAAAAGTCTTTGGTTTCACGCGAGATGAGGCGATTGGACGACATGCCGCCGATCTGATCGTCCCTGCGGACATTCGTGCTGCGATAAACGGTGTGTTCGAACAACTGCTTGAACGTCGAGGCGGAGGTCGAAGTACCAATCAGAACATTACGAAGCTGAAGCAGCACATTGTCTGCGACTGGTACAATACGCTGCTCTTTGATCAAGAAAACCAAGTGATTGGAGTCCTTTCACTTGTTCAAGATGTAACCGCCAGCCAGCGCTACGAAGCAGCCCTTGGGCGAGCTGCGGACGATTTGGAGCGGTTGGCATCGGCACTCGGCGAATCCGAGCAAAAGAGCCTGCTGCTGGGTGCGGCTGCACTCCGCGAATCGGAGCAGCGGAGTCTACTTCTTGGCGAGCTGTATGCCGCACAGGAGAAGCTCGATGCACAGGTTCAGCTCTACCGCTCTCTGCATCAGACTGGACAGCGATTCTACGAAACCCGCGACATCCCAATGGTTTTGGGAATGGCGGTTCATTTCGTCGTGTATGCGCTGCAATTTGAGCGCTGTGTGATTCTGGAAAAGCAGGCCGAGGAAGACCACTACCGTGTCCATTCCTTTGAGGGTTACTTTACGGATGAACAAGCGCAGCGAATCGAAACGACAAAGATCGCAGTGCATCAGATAGACCGCTTCTCGGCCCAGGTCCCGGTTCTTTGCTCGGCAGACGGCGAGAGTCATAGCTCCGTCCAGGAAATATCACAGCGCCTGCAGATGTCGGAGTGGGCGCTCCTGCGTCTGCGCAATCGCAACTCCTTCGCATCCTACGCACTCGTGGCAGGCAACTGGGGTCAAGGTCGTGAACAAGCGGCCACGGTTGTACCAAACAGTGCAACGCTGGTCGGCTTGGCCAACTTGGTCAGCCAAGTGGAAGCCGCGCTAGACAACGCGTACTCCTACATGCAGATCCAGCAGGAGCGACAGTCGCTGGAAGACAAGGTACGGGCCCGGACCAGACAGCTGCGCGACGCCAAAGACGCAGCCGAAGAAGCGAACCGCGCCAAGAGTTCCTTCCTGGCAATGATGAGTCATGAGATCCGCACTCCGATGAACGGAGTGATCGGAATGACCGCACTGCTTCTGAATACAACGCTCAATGATGAGCAGCGCGACTTTGTCCTGACCATCCGCAACAGCGGCGATGCCCTGCTGTCCATCATCAATGACATTCTGGACTTCTCGAAGATCGAATCGGGAAAGCTCGAGCTCGAGGCCTACGACTTCAGTCTCCGAGAGTGCATTGAGGGAGCAATCGAACTCTGCGCGGTGCGAAGTGCTGAGAAATCCCTCGACCTGTCCTATGAGATTGCTGCCGGAACTCCTGCCGGACTTGTTGGTGACTCCACTCGACTTCGTCAGGTCCTTGTAAATCTGATCGGCAATGCCGTGAAGTTCACAGAGCGCGGCGAAGTCACCATTCACGTTGAGCGACGCACTCCATCGACAAGTGGCTCCGATCGGGGCGATGCCAGCAGCCCGAGTGTGCTGATTCATTTCTCTGTCCGTGACACCGGAATCGGCATTTCCAAGGATCGCCAAGAGCGACTCTTTCTGCCGTTTAGCCAGGGCGATGCGTCAACCACCCGAAAGTACGGGGGAACCGGCCTTGGACTCGTGATCAGCAAGCGCCTGACCGAACTGATGGGAGGGCGAATGTGGGTTGAAAGTACGGGGATTCCCGGTGAAGGTGCCACCTTCCACTTTGAGATCTGCGCAGGGCTGTCCACCACGATTCCGGCGGAACTCGCACCTGAAAACACCGCCCCACTGCGAGAAAAACGCGTCCTGGTGCTGGAAGATAGCATCGGCGCCCGGCAGTTCGTTTGTCAGCAGCTTCGCGACTGGGGCATGACGCCCGTGACTATTGATCTAAACCACGATGGACTGTCGAGACTTCCTGCGGAGGGACCGATCGACGCAGTCCTCCTAAGCTCGGCGGCAAGCGATGGTCAGGCTATCGATGTCACCAAGCAACTTCGCGGGGTGGCGCAGCTGTCGACCGTACCACTCATCCTCATGACTCCGCTCGGTGAACAGTCCACCGAAACGGATCAATTTGCGGCGGTTCTGACCAAACCACTGAAAGCTTCCCGCCTGTACGATACGCTGGTTGATCTGCTTAGTGGTGACAGCCATTCAGACCCGGGAGCCGAGCGGGAAAATCCCTACGCCATCGCGCATCTTGCTGAGGAGCTTCCGCTGCGGATTCTCCTTGTTGAAGACAACTCGACCAATCAACGGCTGGCACGGCTCATCCTGAACCGGATGGGTTACCAAGCCGATCTGGCGGGAAACGGCATTGAAGCGCTTGCTGCCCTTCGTCGGCAGGCCTACGACGTGGTGCTGATGGATGTCCAGATGCCTGAAATGGATGGACTTGAAGCAACACGCAGAATCCGAGCCGAGTTTCAGCCGCAACAGCAGCCAGCGATTTTTGCGATGACCGCAAACACGCTACAAGGGGATCGCGAGCGCTGTCTGAAAGCCGGAATGGATGACTACCTAAGCAAACCCATCCGTGTTTCAGAGCTCATCGCGTCTTTCAAACGCTTCGCTGCCATGCCACGAGGACGAGCCGCATCGACGGAGACGGCAGAGCCATCCAAGAGATCTACGCCGCCAGCCAGCGTCCAGACACCACCAGTTCCTGTGTCGCAGTCTCTGAAAGTGACTACGTATGAACGACTTCAAAAGATCACTGGGGGCAAGGCCCCGATCATGCAGGAGCTGCTCTCTCTGTTCATCGATGACTTGTCAGGGCTAACAGATGAAGCGGTTCGTCACCTCGCAAGCGGAGACCTGTCCACGGTACATCGCGCTGTTCACACACTGAAGTCGAGCGCAGGAGAGTTCGGTGCGGTTGCCTTAGCTGAGACCTGTAGAGAGCTTGAGCAGCTTGCCGCAGCCGAGAACAGAGAGGAACTGTCGAAGCGAATGCCCTTTTTTCAGGCAGAGCAAGCGCAGGTACTGCAGGTGATGCAGAAGCTCTTGGAAACGCTCTCGTAGGAATTCGGTCGTGGAGTAAGGAATATGAACCTAGCAGGTCGAATCTTGGTCATTGACGACAGCCGAATGAACCGGCGTCAGCTTCAAGTCCTGCTCGAGCAGCGCGGACATCACGTCATCTTGGCAGAATCGGCAGAGCAAGGACTCCATGCACTCATCTCGCAGCCTGTCGATGTCATTTTGCTCGATCTGGTCATGCCAGGAATGGATGGTTTTGAGCTACTCCGCAGACTCAAAAGCTCACCTGCGCTGGCGATGATTCCAACCATCATGATCTCCGCCCAGGACGAGCTGACAGGCATCGTCAAAGCAATCGAAATGGGCGCCGCCGACTACCTGCCACGTCCCTTTGATCCGGTCCTGCTCAATGCGCGCATCAATGCCTCGTTGAGCAGCAAGCGCATGCGCGATATGGAGCAAGCGCACCTGCGGCAAGTTCAGGAGTTCCTGCTTCAGATCCAGCAAGAGCAGGAGAAGTCCGAGATGCTGCTTCGGAGTATCCTGCCAGCGCCGATTGTCGAGAGACTGAAGACGGATCCGAACATCATTGCCGATACCCATGATGACGTGACGGTTCTGTTTGCTGATCTGGTGAACTTTACGGAGATGGCGGCCAAGGTGTCTGCCGCTGATGTAGTGGCGCTTCTGGATGAGGTTTTTTCTGCATTCGACCTTCGGGCAGCGCAGCTCGGCGTTGAGAAAATCAAGACCATCGGCGACGCGTATCTGGCAGCCTCCGGGCTGCCCATCGCGCGCAGCGATCATGCGGAAGCCATGGCCGAACTGGCGCTCTCCATGCGCGCTCGCATCGAAGAACTGTCACATAGCCGAGGGCTCCCACTCCAAATTCGAGTAGGAATGCACACCGGTCCTGTTGTTGCTGGTGTCATCGGACGACGCAAGCAGACGTATGATCTTTGGGGAGATACCGTCAACACCGCGAGTCGTCTGGAATCACACGGAATCCCCGGTGAGATTCAGGTGTCTGAAGCGGTCTATCAGCGGCTCTCAGGAAGATACAGAATGGAGACGCGCGGTGAGATTCAGCTCAAAGGCCGCGGCATGTTTCGGACTTACTTGCTCAAAGGGAAAGAGTGAAGTACCCAAGCCATGGTCACTCAGCTTGAACTTGCACGACAGGCAGAGGTTCGATTTGCTGTTCAGGGCAGCATTTGGTCGGAACGACTCTTGGCCGTCGGGCGATACTGCTCGGTGAGACAGATTCGACAGCTGGTCTCACCCCCAACCAAGCAGCTTATGGAGCGCCTCCCCGCTCGATCAGAGTGGATTCCCGGAATCGCCATCGTGGAAGTTGATGCCGCGATCTACGACTTGGCCGGATCTGAGGTCTGTGAGCTCTGTGCGTCCATCACATCTGAGGCCGACACACTGCGCGCCGCCCGCGTAAAATTTGCAGAGATGCTGCTGCGCGCCTTTGGAACGTCTCCGCATACGATATTGCAGAATATGAACTCGCTCGTAAAAGACATCGTTCGTGGCATCGAGTATCAGTACGAACGGACTGGCCCCCGTTCGGGTGCAATGATGGTGACGTATTCGGAAAGTGCTCGCCTCCCGATGTCAACATTTGTATCTGTGGGGGGCGGATTCCGAGCCGTGTTTTCGTTCACGCGTGCGCAAGGGACGGTGTCTGTCCCCGAGGTGACGGAATCACCGGAGCGCAACGCGGCCAAGTTCAGCTTGTGCTGGGAATGACGGATCTTCGCAGGTGACGCACTACGCTGCGTTCGATGCTTGGGCTTCGACAGAGAGCGTGTCTCCAATATCGACATAATCGAGCGGTGTCGCGTCCTCTTCCGAGAGATCTTCCAGATCGGAAAGCAAGGACTGAAAGACCGTGGCATCGGTCCGCCGAAAGAAATCTGCCGCAAGCTCCCCCTCTTGCCGCTCACGAAGACAGAGTGAGACAAGGCGGTCGAGCGCTTCTGGAACGCGTCGGGCCGGAAGCTTGGCGACCACTTTCCCAAAGTGGCCTCCGTCTCCTCCGACAAGCAGAAAGTACTGGGGTACCGCGCGGCCAGACACCTTGCGCATTCCCCCCTGAAGGCCAATCGCCGCCACATGGTGCAGACCGCAGCCGTTGGGGCAGCCACTGACATGAACAGGAGCCGGTCCCAATGCATCGAGCCGACGGGCTTGCAGTGTGTCGCGTGAAAAATGTTCGGACACAAGCTGGGCCACACCGCGTGACTGCGTGACGGCCAGCTTGCAGGTTTCGGCCCCAGGGCAGCTTGTCACATCGGCCAGGGAATTGGGATCGGACGCATCCAGACCCAGGAGCGACAGCCGGGACAGAAGCAGCGGAAGACGCGCATTGGGAACCCACCGCAGGATCAAGTTCTGGCCATGCGTGGTACGAACCGTTCCGTCGGAAAAGGCGCGACAAAGCAGCGCCAGCGCACGAAGTCTCCCATGGGAGACATCACCGAGCGGGACCGTGACCGTGACCACGGAATAACCCGGTTGTTTCTGCGCCGCGACGTTTGTGGACACGAAGCGCTGGCTCCGCCGCAAATCGGGAAGATAGCTCGGAGTGATTCCTGGCCCATGGGTTCTGTCTTCCGCAGTGAGTGCGCGCAGGGTGTCTGTCTCCGGCACATCCGCATACGTAGGGGGCGGGAGTTCTTCGTTGCTGGGAGGCGACTCTGGATCAAACGGAAGGGGCGCAACCGGAAGCTGCGAAAAGATGTCTCGGACCTCGTCCGCGAACACATCCCATCCGAGCTGCTTGACCAGGAATTTTAGTCGATTCTTGTGCCGGTGTTCACGGTCACCACGGGCATGAAAGACACGGATCACCGCTTCTGCCACACCGAAGATCTGTCCTGCTGGAAGCGCTGCAAACAGCTCCCTTCCTGTTGTACACATCGTCGCTGTCCCGCCCGCAACCGTGACACGGAATACGCGCTTTCCGTTTTCGATTCCCGCAGTGAAACCAATGTCGTTTATCTGAACAAAGGCGTGATCGATTCCGCCGCCAGAAAATGCGATCTTGAACTTGCGCGGCAAGCTGCTGCTGAGCGGATGGCGCAGAAGATATCGGGTCAGTTCGCGCGCGTAGGGAGTCACATCGAAAGACTCATCGGAAGCGATTCCTGCCGTCGCTGGTGCCGTGATGTTTCGTACCGCATTGCCGCAGGCTTCACGGGTGGTGAGTCCCGCCTGCGCAAGCTGTGCCATTGCCGCGCCCACCTGATCAAGCGGAATGAAGTGAAACTGAAAGTTCTGGCGTGTTGTCAGGTGCGCAAAGCCGCGTGAAAAACGCTGGGCCACATCGGCAATCGTCTCAAGCTGATGTCCGCTCAGTACACCTTGCGGAATCTTGACCCGCAGCATGCTGTGCGATCCCTGCTGCCGCTGATCGTAGGTACCATGCACGAGGCGAAAAGCCCGCCACGCCGCACTGTCGATCTCTCCTTTCTCAAACCGCGAAAGCGTATCGACAAACCGCGTCACATCTTCTGCAGCTGCAAAGTGCAAGTCGGCTCGACCGAGCGAGCTGTCATCCATGGCCATGTAGAACCTCCTCAAACTGCTCGGGCGCAGTCCGCGCCAGCGACACCACATCCCCAACGACAATCAGACCCGGTAGCTCGGATCGATCGGGTGGCAGCACCAGGGACTTCACAGTGGCAAGCGAGCCAATCCACGACCACACGTTGGGAGTGTGAGCGCCCAGAATCACTGCCGTCGGCGTCGACCCCGGAAAGCCACGCGCCAAAAGCTCCTCGGCAAGGACTTCGCGAACCGACAGCCCCATGAGAACCACCAGCGTTCCCACCCCAGGTCGCACGTTTTCAAGCACCGTACGCCGCGCCGATTCCGGTTGCGCGGTCATCACCAACAGCGACGATGAAAGCCCCCGAAAAGTCACCGGAATCCCAATCGCTTGCGGCCCCGCGAGCGCACTCGACAGACCAGGAACCAGCTCATAAGGAATGCCGGCCTCGCGCAGGGCTTGTGCTTCTTCTCCGCCGCGACCAAACACAAACAGGTCCCCGCACTTGAGCCGCACCACCCGACGACCACGCCGCGCCGCCCGCACCATCAGCTTGTGGATCGATTCCTGCCGAAGGGAGTGTCGACCAGCCCGCTTGCCGACGTAGACCTTGATGGCGCGCGGAGCCAGATCGAGCACCCGGGGATCAATGAGTGCGTCGTGGAAGACGACCTCTGCAGCCGCAAGTGTCCTGACGGCACGAACCGTCAATAGATCAGGATCACCAGGCCCTGCACCGACCAGGGAAACCAAGGGTGTCATGCTGCCCGCTCCGCGTAGATTCGATTGAGCTCGGCCAGGAGCAGCGGAACCCGCGATGGCATCGGCACAGCGAGCGCCTTGTGCTCGGCCCGAACCTGCACCGCCAGGGAAACCCAGCGCGAAAGGTCGTGGGGAAGCAGCGAATCAATCGCCTGGCGCAGCAGCGCTAGCAGTCCTGGCGCCCGACCGTCGGATGAAAGCGCCACCGTGACGCCGCCTCGCTCTAGAACGGCTGCGCCAAATGCCGTTCCGACGTGCGGATCATCGACCGCGAGAACAAAGCGCTGCCGCTCGGACGCCCACGCAGCGACTTGCCGGTTGACCGCAGCCGGAGCCGCGCTCACCACCAGCCAAACTCCGTCGAGATCTGCAGGTGCAACCGGCCTCTGGGCGTGCGAATGCTGACGGAGAGCGTCGTCGATTTCCGGCGCCACCACAAACAGCTCTGCTTGCGCCAGCCGGAGCGCACGCGCTTTTTGCAGCGCCACCTTGCCGCCTCCCACGAGCAGCACCCGTCGACCTTCCAGACGCAGAAACAGCGGCCACAGCATCCTTCTCTCCGCACTCGTTAACCGATGTTCGTTATAGACTACCATCGTTCGTTATAACAGACGATTCCTATTTTCAACCAACGTCGGATGCCGCGAGCGGACGCACTCTTGCTGTCGAAACAGAAGCGGTTCCTCGAAAACTGCCCAGAACAGACAATCGGACGCTATATTGGACGCATGTCCAATGAAACGACCCAAGCAGCGGCGGTCGAGCTGCATCCGGGCTGGATTCGTGTCCCGCTGCCCTCTGGATACGCCGACTTTCATCTCAAGTGGCTGCGCCATCAGTGCGACCAGGATCGCCACCCGCTGACGCGCGAACGGCTCGTCGATTCGTCACAGCTTGCAGACGAGTGGGTCGTTACAGAGGCCAGAATCGAAGACGATGCACTCGTGGTGCGATGGGCAAGTGACGGGCGACAGAGCCGCTACCCGCTCCACTTTCTCGAGGAGTATGCGTATGCCAAAAACCGGGTCGCCGCCCCGCCGCCGCCTTCGGACCTGCTGGCGATTACGCTGTTCCGCCAAGACGACCTTGCCACGACGGTAGCGGAGTCTCTGGCACGGCTTGCGCAGCATGGCGCCGTGGTCGTACGCCGTACAGAGTCGCAGACCGTCCCGCCGGAGGACGAGACGGAAGCGCTGATTGACGCCTTCTTGGCGCACGGACTCCGCGTCATCGGGACGCACTTTGGTCGAATCGAAGATCTGCGAACCGACAACACCACCAACGCCAACACCGACCAGCTTGGCTATACCGATGCAGCGATTGGTCCCCACACTGATCAGCCGTTTCTGGACGCGCCGCCCCGACTTCAGCTCTTGCAGGCGATCCGAGCGGCTGATTCGGGCGGTGAAAATCACATCACTGATGCGCGCGCCGCAGCGAGCTATCTGCGCGACCTGGACAGCCATTCCTACGAAGTCTTGACGACGACACCGGTCGATTTTCATCGTCGCCAAGCGGCGTTTGAGCGGCGCGTGGTTTCGCCCATCCTAAGCAAAGCGGGAGACCCGTTTCTCGTCCGCTATTCCTACTTCACGATGGCTCCGCTGCGACTGCCGTTTGCCAAGATGGAGGACTTTTATCGCGCCTACGATCGCTTCGCCCGCATCGTGCGCGATCCGAAGCATCAGTACCGATTCACGCTGCGCGCTGGTGACTTCGTTCTCTACGACAACCACCGAATGCTGCATGCCCGTACCGCCTTTGTGGGCCGTCGCTGGGTACGAGGAATCTACTTCGATACGTGACGCGCAAAAATCGAGCCGCAGAGATCGCGCGGTGAAACGGGACTAGTTGCCGACGGACTTGCCGAGTCCCTTGAAGAACTCGCCGGCCGCGCCGCGCAGCAGCCCACCACCAACGCCGCCGACGAAACAACCAGTGGCTTCAGGACAGGTCTTGCTGTCGAGAATGCACTGGGCTGGCTTTTCGACGCTCTCGGGCCCAGACGTGGACTTTAGCTCGGCGAACGTATCCTCGCAGTCCTTGCGCTCTTTCTTGCCTGAATCGCCCTTGTCGGCGCTTTCGCACAGCGTCACAAGCTTTGCGCAGGCTCTCCGTTCTGGCCGCATCTCGTAATAGCCGAAGACCGCGCCACCGACGACAGCCAACACCACCACGAGCCCGATAATCTTCTTCATCCGCTTGTCTCCGTCCGCACGTTTTCTGGGTCTGCCGCCACGTCTGCCCGCCCCTGGCAAAGCGTCCGAGCGGCGCGCGCAAGTTCCAAGCTAGGGTAGGCCAAAACTTGCAGCCAAGGCAACGCTCGACGGTGACCGCGACCCGTTAGCCAAGAAACGTCGAGTGAATCGCCTGCAGCCCGCGGACCGCATCTTCTTCTTTCACCACGCACGAGATGTTTATTTCGGAAGCACCTTGCGAGATCATCTCGACGCTGATGCCGTCATTTCCGAGTGTAGAGAACAGCTTGCCGGCGGTTCCCGTCGTGTACTTCATGCACTCACCGACGATGGCCAAGATGGCCCGGCCCGGCGAAAGAACCACCTGCCCTACTTGCTCTAGGTCCGCGCGGGCCTTTTCGGCATCCGAGAGTCTATCGACGGTGCACGAAATGCTGACTTCGCTCGTCGAGACCAGATCGACCACCACGCCATGTCGCTCGAGAGCGCTGAAGACCCGCGCCAAAAAACCGTAGGCGTTGTACATCCGATTCGAGGTGATGGTGACGACGCAGATGCCCTTTTTCACCGTCACAGCCGTTACGCAGCCGGGTCGGGCTTCCTCGTAGCTTCTGATCACCGTCCCTGGCGCGTCGGGTTTGAACGTGTTTTTGATGCGAATCGGAACCTGCGCCGATACCACGCGCTCCATCGTGAACGGATGCAGCACCTCGGAACCGAAATAGGTTAGCTCGGCAGCCTCGGCAGGAGAGATTCTCGGCAGCACCCGCGCCGTCGGGACCTTGCGAGGATCTGCAGTGTAGATTCCGTCGACCTCTTTCCAGACCTGCATCTCGTCGGCCAGCGTCGATCCGAGACCAGCGGCAATCATCGCGGTCGTAAAGTCGGTGTAGCCACGTCCGACGGCGCTGAGCAGACCACCGGGCACCATGCCGAAAAATCCCGTCACCACCGGAACCTCTCCGGGCGCAGGACGGCACAGCTCGGCTAGACGCGCTTGCAGCCGTCGGAAAAACGCCGGGTCGACTTCTTTTTCACTGTCGGGAACAACCTGCGCAAGATCGACAAAGCGGCTCCTCACTCCTCGGTCGGCCAGTACCGACGCCAGCACGCGCGCACTCAGCCGCTCGCCCAGTCCTATCACCACGTCTTGCGAGCGCGGCGACAGCTCCCGAATCACGCCGATGGCCTCGAGAAAGCGGTGAAGCTTCTCGATTTCCTCTCGCACAAAGTCGAGCGCACGGGTCTTTTCCGATTCGCTTTGGATCGCCTGCTCGACGGCTCGCACATGCAGTGACTCGATAAGCTCAAGCTCGCTCTGAAACGCTGCGCCACGACGAGCGGCCTCGGCAGCCGCAAGCAGCAGGCTGGTCGTTCCCTCGGCTTTGGTCGTGCCGCTCATCGCAGAGACGACCGCGATGACTGGCTGCTTGGCGAATGCTTGCCCGATGATGTCAGCGACGGTGTGGAGACGCGCGGCACTGCCCACGCTCGTCCCGCCGAATTTTTGCACGATGATGCCCATGACTCACATGTCATCAGGCCTGCGACGCGGAAGGTCAAAAAATTCGCGTCGCGTTGTTCGAGATTTTTGACGAGGAACGGACTACGACAGCGGCGACGTGTGGAAAAAGCGCGCGCGGCGCAGAAGCAGCAAAAGGCCCGCCAGCAGACCCACGCCGAACACTCCGCTCCTTTTCACGGGAGTGGCCGACAGAGAACAACCGCTCGCAGCCATCTCCGTCGGATCCATCTTGTCTTCGGGCGGTGGCGAAACCGGAGCGGCGGCGATCTGCACCTCGACGTTCCGCGCGCGCGCTCCACGCACAGACCCCGAGACGACCACAAGGAGCGTATCGCCGGGAGACATCGCCACATCAAGCTTGGCCGCCACTTCGCCCAGGCTGCCGACCTCGCCGCTTGGGCGCTGCACAAATGCCGCGGCGGCTGGCACCATCGCGGCTGGGTCGGCAATCGACACCCGAACCATCTGCGTCGTCGTTAGGCTGGGGCGAAAACGGAAGTAGCGGGCAGAAAGGCCGTTTACCTCGACGCTGGCTTGCGCAGGCAGGCTGGTCAGGTCTGGCTCAAACTTTGCCGATGGATACTCGCTCGCTCGACGATACCCACGGCCTGAGCTGGCGCGGTCTTTGGTCAGCAAGTTCCAGCGCGTAAACTCGACGAACGCCTGCTCGAGCGAAAGCCCGTGTTTGCTCTTCAGTTGTGTGTCCAGCACGTCGAGAAACAGCGGCGCCTCTCCCGTTGGTGTCTGCTCGAGCCCTTCCCACAGCGAGCGAATCAGCTGCGGACCAAATCGCTCCGACAGAAACTCGAAGAACACCGCCGTCCCGTACGCGTAGGCTGCCGCAGGCCCCGACCCCATGCTCTTGTCAAAAGGTCGCTCGGGCTCGCGGAAAAACGCGGGCAAAAAGCCCAGGTAGTCTTTCCACGTCCCAGTGCTGTCGGGGAACACTTGCAGCTCGTTCCAGACCGCCGTTCCCTCGGTGATGGTGCGCCACTGTCCGACGCCATACGCGTCTTGGATGCTGTGAAACAGCTCGTGGCTGGTCAGCACCCGAATTCCGTCGAGTTCCGTCGGGTAGCTGGTTCCCTTGTAGCTGGGATTCATCACGAAGTAGCCAGCGCACCGTCCCGGACTTTTTCCGTCGCTGCCATCGGTACACGCTTCGGTCACGCGGTAGCCGTCGCTGCCCTTGCCTGCCCAGCGCAGGTAGATGTCGAAGCGTCCGTCCCCGCCGAAGTCAGGTCGGTCGTGGTACATGCTGTCGTCGAGCGGCTGACGAAAGCCGCGCTGTCCGACCGTGCTCTGATACGTCGCTTCGGCAGCAGCGCCCACCATTTCGACGAAGTCCGGCACGCCATTTTTCGGATCTACGTCGGTGAGATCGACAGCGTTTTCAGTGGTGGTGACGTAAAACACCCGAAAGTGTCCACCCGGCGGATCGTACGACTGCGCCGGAACGCCGAAGCCATTGTTGTTCCAGCCAGTCCCGTCGGTGGGCCGAATCTCTTGGCGGAGCGAAGCGACCCTCTCTCGTTCATCGAGTGTGCCCGTCACAGGATCCGATTCCGCCCCACCACAACCGACGACGCCGAGGGCGCAGACGAAAAGCCCAAGCCTGGCTCTCACGGCAGATAGCTCCAGGTCAGGGTGTAGTTTGCGCTCGTGGTGCCCTTGTAATAGCTCAAAATCTGCAGCTTGATGTGGCCCTGTCCGTCGCGGCGCTTGAGGACGATGACTTCTTTTTTGGGCACAATGCGGCTGGTTCCGCTCTCGTAGTCGTACCAGTCGGACAGCGTCGTCCCCAGCCCGCCGATCGGATCGGCCTGGAACGTACATTTTGCGTCGAAATAGGAGTCCGCTTCATACGGCCCCATCGGCGCTTTGGTGACGTCGGCGAGCACTTTTCCGTCAACGCGCGCTGCCGTCACGCCGCCGTTGCCCGAGTCACCGCTGTTCACTTTGATCTGCCAGCGCTTGAGTGCGATGTCCCAGCCGCCCTGGTTTGGTGCCTGTACGTCGGTGATATCGAGTTTTTTGCGACCAACGAGGTCGAGGTACAAAAACGGATTCTCGCCGTACTTCATCGATCCGCCCGCCGTCGCGTCCACTTCTGCGGTAAAGACCATCGGATCGGACGGCGACTGCATCACCGTCACCAGCCCCGTCGACACTTTGTCGATGTTGCGCACGTCATAAGGCAGCTCGCAGCGCGCCAAAAGGTCCGGCGAAGGCGGCGGCATGCTCATGTCACGGACCATCGACAGATCGGGCGTCGGCGTCGGTGGCTCCATGTCAGGTTCGGGCTCAGGCTTGCTGCAAGCCACCATCTGGACAAGCGACAGGCCGATCAGCAAACAAAGCGTGTTTCTCGACATTGGGAAGCTCCTCAGAAGTGCTGGTTTTTCGCCAAACGAAGCCAAATTTCGCTGTTTTACGGCTCGCTCGGCTTTCGTAGCTTGGAAAATAGCGGACCATCGCTGATAGGTCGCACAGGTGGGTCAGGAGGCAGCGGTGCGGGTTCTGCAACCGATCGGTTGAGATCCAAAATTCGCGTCTCGCCAACGTACGACTGCGTCTCGTAGAGCGTGATCCGGCCAATCTTGCGCACAATGTCGGCCATCCGCTCGGACTCTCTCAAAAGCACATCGGCGAAGCGATGCAGCTCGACGTATTCCGTCGGTAGCTTCTGTTTGAGCAGACCCGCATAGCCCATCACCGACGTCAGCGGCTGGTTGAGTTCGTGCGCCGTGGTTCCGGCCAGCTCGACGAGAACGGCTTGTTTTTGCGTCTGCTCGAGCTTTTGCTGGGTACTCCGCAGGCTCTCTTCCATCTGCAGCCGCTCGCGCAGGTCTTGGAAGATGCCCACCGTCGCAACTTCGCGATCCCCGTCGCGGATCATCGCGGCAGTCAGGGCGACCGGGATTCGCTCACCGCCTTTGCCGACGATCGTCCGCCGGGCTTGCAACAGCCTTCCCGGCCCGCCGAAGTCACTGCTGCGCAGCTCGTCCATGATGTGAACGGCCTCGCGCTCGGGAAACAACCGCCAGACCCGCAGCCGCGAGATGGCCTCTTCGGGACAGTAGCCGGTGATGCGACTTGCGCCTTGGTTGAAGATGCGAATTTTGCCGCGCAAGTTCGAGACGACAATCCCGTCCACCGTCGAGTCGATCACACGGTCGAGAAATTCCTTGGCGCGCCGAAGCTGCGCTTCGAGCTGGCGGCGTTCCGTCACATCGCGGAACGTCACGACGCACAGCCGCTGGGGTTCCACAATCTGCGACGTCGATGCCGACAGCGTCAGCGTTTCCTGCGACGTCGACACAAGCGGTAGATCGAAGTTCGACGGCGTGCCACCGAGGTGAGCGTCCGCAAGGATCGCCGCGACCCGCTCGCGCTGGAGCTCGGGAACGTAGTCGGCAAGCGGTCGACCACAAAGCCCGGCGGTGGCATAGCCCGTCAGCTGCTCGGCGACACGGTTTAGCCACACCACATTCCGTTTGTCGTCGAGAACGATAATTCCGTCGGTGCTCGATTCAAAAAACTCGCGGTAGCGGCCAAGCCCCGGAGAGCGAGCGATCTGGCCGAGTACATCCACCCGCAGCGGCCTGGTTCGCTCTCGAACCGCTTCGTCGAGACGCAAGCCCGGAAGCAGAAGCGCCAAGACCTGCAGCGTCGCTCGCAGCGCCGGACTCTCGGCCAGCTCTGATGAGGGCTGTAGATCCGTCGCCAAAAGCAGCACGAAGCGGCCACTTTCCCTTCCGACGGGCGGCGGCAGAAGGCAGACCCACACGTCGGCCCGCGCCGCATCACGCATCCCGACAAGGCCACAAATCTGCCCGACCGCATCGGAATCCCGCAGCCTGGCAATCGCGCCTTGGCGCAGCAGTGTCCGCAGCGCCACAACAGGAAGCCGCCGGGTCGCAATCACCGTTTCGCCGGGCTCCTCGGCAATCCAGACAGAGAGCGGCTCACTGTCCTCGGTGAGCTGACAGATTGCGGCGTGCTGGAAGCCAAGCTCATCGAGAAGCAGTCCCAGCACATGCCGAACGCTCGATACCGCAGACGCGCCGTCTTCCGACGGGTCGCCAATCGGCACGGGCGCATTTTCATCACGCATCGGCAGCGCGAGCGGCTGCGGACAGAGCAGCATGAGCACTCGTGACAGAAAATCGCCGCGATGGGCAGACGGTGCTATCGGTGCATGCGTCGCGGCTTCGCTCTCGGAGTCTTGAGAGGGAACAAACGGCAGAGTCAGAATATCTGACGACGACGTAGCGGACGGCACGGCGGCGCAGGTTAGCAAGCTTTCGGTGCGGTGTCAGCGAACTCGCGTCACCAAACCGTCACAGAGTAAAGTAAGCGCTATGTTGATTCCCCAAGGTGCCTCGCTGCTTCGCATCGACTGGCTGGTCCAAGGAGAGCGGTCGCTGCTGCATGGCCCAGGCCGGGTTGGGCTTTCGGCATGTCCGGGACGACCCGACCTGGGTGGAACCGTCGATGCAGATGTTGCCAAGCTGCGCGCACTCGGGGTGTCGGTGGTCGTCACTCTCGTCGAAGACCGCGAGCTGGAGTTTTACGGCATCTTTGGCTTGCGCGGCGCGCTGAGACAGGCCGGCCTCTTGAGCATCCAATTTCCCATCCGCGATGCGGAACCGCCGCTGGAGCTATCGGCCACGCGAGCGCTCTGTCAGGAGGTCTTGCGCTTTCTCGCCGAGGGCAAAGAAGTTCTCGTCCACTGCATCGGTGGCTGGGGTCGGTCGGGCACGATTGCTGCGTCGCTGCTCATCCACGAAGGACACTCCGCCGAGGATGCCATTGCGCAAGTCCGCCGGTCTCGTAGTCCACGCTGCGTCGAGTCCATCCAGCAAGAAAAGTTCGTGACCAAATACGCCGAAGCGCACCGTCACTTGCGCCGCTTTTTTGTGGTGCTGCCGCCAGGTGCGCTCGGTGCGCTGGTGAGCGGTGAGCCTGGCAATCGCCGATTGAGACGAAGCACCCGACCGTCGCTGACGATCTGTGATTCGGCGGGACTTCGCAGCCAGATCGCGCGGCTTTCGTTTCCGCAAAAGACCGTCATTTTGTCCGGCGAGGCACTGCCCGAACAGCTCGACAGCGACGTCGATTTGCTCCTCGATCGGGGTTTTTGCTACCGACCCAGCGGCTGGCAAGCGGTCAAGCTGCCCGAACTGCTGGCTACTGCGCCTTGTTGAGCACGGTCCCGCCTGCGCCGACCGCAAGCACTTGATTGCCGCGAACGACGAGCTGGAACAAGTCGTTCACCGTGCTGCTCGACACAAGCTTCCAGCTGCCACCGCCAAACTCGAGGATCTGTCCGCTAGTCCCAACGGCCCAGGCCTTGGTCGCCGAGGATCCCATGACACCCCAGAGCATCGCACTGCCGGGATTCATGTCTTTGGACCAACCACTCGCAGTTCGCCGCAGGATTGTGCCTTGTTCCCCGACGGCAAACGCGTTGGTTGCATCGGCGGCCCAGACACCCAAAAGACCCATGATTCCGGGACTTGTTTCCGCCTGCCACTTGCCGCTGCTCCGGCGTACGATTGCCCCCCCGGTTCCGACGGCCCACGCGTTGTTCGCATCGACGGCCCACACCGCGTAGAGATCCGCGGACGTGCCGCTTATCTCTTTGCTCCAGCTGTTGCCGTCGAAATGGCTGATGTTGCCCGAGCTACCGACCATCCAAACGTTGTCTGCGGCCGTGCCACCGATGCCGCGCGGCATCGGCACCGGAGAGGTGCGCGACTGCCAGAAGCTGCCATCCCAGTGAATGACCGAGCCCGCCGGACCGACAGCCCAGATGTCGAGCGGCGAGCTGCCCCACAACGACCACAGCGGCAACGAAACCCCCGACGAAACCGGCTGCCAGTTGCCGTTCTGAAATCGGTACGTTCCCCCCGAATCACCCACGGCCCAAAGCTCGCCCCCGATGCTGGCAATCCCGTTAAACGTTTCGACATTGCCAGTGCGCCGACTGATGTTCTGTCCGTCGAACGACAGGATGGTTCCGTAGTCGCCGACGATCCATGACTCGCTACCGACGGAGTTTATTCCGGTCAGGCGGTAATTTGTTCCCGTGCTTAGGGGCTTCCACGCGCTGCCGTCATACCGATAACCGCCGCCGTTGCTATTGGTGGCCACTATCGCACCGGGTACCCCACCAACCGCTTCCAGCGTCAGTGTGGTCCCAACGCTGCTCCCGTTCCAGTTGCTGCCCGAGTACTTGATCATTGTGCCGCGGGTGCCGCATGCGTAGACCTCGGTGCTCGAAACGGCAAAGATGCTGCGCAGCTCTTCTTTGGTGCCGGTCATCTGGGTGCGAAAGCTCTGTCCGTCGAAGAAGAGCACGGTTCCGCTTGCGCCAGCGACCCACAGATTGGACGAATCTACGGCGGTCACAGAGTTAAGCTGCACCGTCACACCACTGTTGACCCGCGTGCAGCTTGACCCATTTATCCGCAGCACCGTCCCTTGATCACCCACAGCCCACAGGTCTGACGGAGAAACCGCAAATACCGAGCGCAAGGTATCGCTCGTATTGCATCCGATGACCGATATCTGGCCTCCGTCGACACGCAGTACCGTTCCGTTCTGCCCTACCGCGACGGCGGTGTTATCGGCGATCGTCGCCACTCCGTATAGGTTGCTCCGCATCGAACTGCGGAAGGCGGACCATCCCGACGCCCTGAGCTGCCAAAGAGTTCCGCGCTCTCCGACGGCAAAACCGGTCGTTGCCGAGTTTAGCGAGAT
This sequence comes from uncultured Myxococcales bacterium, assembly GCA_964437195.1. Lineage (GTDB taxonomy): Bacteria > Myxococcota_A > Polyangia > Palsa-1104 > JAEUJZ01 > JAEUKA01. The sequence goes on from CAYTGC010000021.1 coordinate 28,753, forward strand.
GCTGCGCAGGTTGTTTCCGTCGGGAAGTGGACTCTGCCAACAAAAATCCGTTGGTTGGCAAGCTCCGCTGGTAAAAGTCGTTGGGGACATGTCCGCAGCGTTCCCCTTCGGCTCGCAAAGCTCGGTGCTGGTGTTGCAGATCTGGTCCGCGCCACACGCCGACGGATTCTGCACACAGTTTTCGGGAACCCCCGCACGGAGTCCTGCCCACAGGCCGTCGCAGCCCACAACCAGGCCCAGCAAGAGTAAATAGCGTCTCGGCATCCGGTTCTCCTCAACTCGCGCTCACAGAGAGCACAGTGCCTCGCCCGCCGCCCCCAAACCCAAGCTCTCAGTGTGACGGATCGCGCACTCGTCGCCAACGGTCCGTGTAGGAGTGCGGAAGTGCAGCGCTTTCTGCTAGCATGGCGGCCCCTATGGCTGAACCTGCGCACAGCGGCCTGCCGCCGTTTTCTGCCCAGCGACTCGGAACCGAGCGCGCGAAGGCAGCCGCCGAGCTGCGCAAGCTGTTCCACGAGGTCGGCCTCGCCAAGCAGCTTTGGCCAAGCTGGGTTGATGTACGGCCCGGTCTGCTGACGACGATCTGGGCAAACGCGGATGACGAACCACCGCTCGGCCAGCTTGGTGACGAGCTGTGCACACGGTATGGCCAGCTGCTCCTCGACGGTTTGGCCGCACTCAAGCTCGCTTGTGCCGCGCCCGAGGTTGGAATCTGTTCCGCTTCGGAGAAACGACTTGCTGAGCTGCGCCGCCTGTCCGCTCAAACCGCAATTGCGATCCGGGCCACGCCAGATGTGTTTCCATCGCTGCCTGAAGCGGACTTGCCGAGCCGAGACGGTCGGGTCTGGGCTGTTTCGGCGCTGACAGTGGCGCAGGTCGGGGCGCTGGTAAGCGGGCTGCCACCGCTTCGGCTCTGCTCGGTGGTGGGAGCAGTGACCCAGCCGCTGGTCCTCGACCTACATGATGCGCCCAGTCCGACGAGGCAGGACTTTACCCCGCGCGATCTGGTTCGTCGCTGTGCCGGTGCCAGCGCTGCCGCCTGGGTCGCAGTTGCCGGGGGAGCGCTATCCGGCACGCTCTGGGACGCCGATGAACCGCTGCCATCCGATACGAGCCACTTGCTGATTCTGCCCGCTGATCACGCGCTGCTTCGTCGGCACAAGCTGCTGCGGAACAAAGAAGCGCGGATCGCCAATGCCTGTCTAAGCTGCGATCTGTGCAGTGGCTTCTGTCCCGACGGGCTTTTGCCGCACACGGCGATGCGAGCGCTCCGCGATGACAGCGCAGACCGCACACCGACGCTTGAGGGTTGTCATGGCTGCGGTGCGTGCTCGGTGGTCTGCCCTGCAGACTTGCTGCCGTCGATGTTGCTTGTTGACCGATTGGTCAAGATCCAAGGGCAGGCCACGCGTGTCGACGATCTGCCCGCCGTGCCATCGGGTCGTCTCCGGATTCCGACGGAACGTATGCTGGCCCGGCTGGGTCTTCTGCAATACCAGCGTCGCTGATTGACAGCGCATCCTCGCGCGAGGATGCTGCCCGTGTGTCCGAAACCACGTCCGCGCTAAAGTCTCTGCAAGCGATTCTGCACGCCGTCGCCCAGACACTACCGTGTAACAGTGCCAGCCTGGCTCTCCTCGAAGAGGATCGACACGTCTTGCGGATGGCCGTCGCAGTCAATCCGCGCTCGGCAGGCGATCTGCTGCAAGTCGAAAATGCGCTGGGCTTCCAAGTCGGCGGTCTGCACATTCCACTCAAGCTGGAACACAGCCTTCTGGTGCGAGCGCTGCGCGAAGAGCGAGTGCTGCTAACGACCGACGTGGCCGATCTGGCGGGTGGAGCGCTCCCGTCAGAGATCATCGACGCTGTATACGCGATCGCCGGGCCGCGCTCGTTTGCGGTGGTGCCGGTGCTGGGAAGGATTCGTCCTCTCGGTGTAATGCTCGTCGACAGGCCCGGGAATGCAGGCTTCACCGGCCACGAACGCGACCTGCTGATTTCTTATGCTGAGCGTGTCGGTGCCGAGTTGGAGTCCGACGCGCTGCAAAACACGGCGCTGCGACTTGAACAGCTTGGCGCGCTGGCCGTTCCACCACCGCTCTTGTGGACCTGCGAGCTGTCGAGTGATGGCAGCCAGCTTGTGTGCCAAGATCCGCCGATGCAGGGCCAGCCCATTCAGCAGGTCTTGCGATTGCCCGCCGCGGAGCCTTTGTGCAGCCCCGATCTCGTCGAGCGCCTTTTGCTGGGCGAGTCGGTTGCGCTCAGTGTGTCGTCGAATCGCCCAAGTGTCGTCGCCGATATCACGACGCCGTGGCCGCTGCGGCTGACCCTGCGCAAAGTCGCGCTACCTCGGCCACTCGACGGAGGCGGAATCTTGGTAACGGTTGCGGTGGAAGATCTCGGCTTCAGTCAGCAGATTCGACGCGAAAGCCTGCTCGCCAAAGAGCGGCTCGCCAAGGTGATGCGCTCCGTCGGTGACGCAATTTTGACCCTCGATCCAAAAGCGGTCATCCAGCAGGTCAACGACGCCAGCCAGCAAGTCCTGGGTCTTTCGCCGAGTGAGCTGTGCGGAAAGTCGGTTTTGGAGCTGGCCGCCACACCGCGTGCCCGTCAGCAGCTTCAGGAACTCCTACGCCAGCTGCCCCACACCGGCTTTGCCGCCGCCGAGCTTCGGCTCCACAGACCTTCTGTGCCCAGGCCAGCCCGTTTTTTGGCGCATGTTTCGGCCCTCTTGCTCGGGGATGAAAGTGGGCTGCCGGTGGGCGCGGTCTTCCGAGTCCACGATCAGACCGAGCGCAAGCGCGACGATGCCGAGCGGCAGCGGCTACAGCTTCGGCTGCTTCAGACCGAACGACTGTCGGCGCTGGGTGAAATGGCTGCGCGCATTGCGCACGAGGTCCGCAACCCACTCGTCTCGATTGGCGCCGCAGCGCAGGTGATCGCCGAGGAACTTCCGACGGATAGTCCGGTTCGCCCTGAAGCGGTAGCCATCGGCAACGAAGTCCAGCGACTCGATCGAATCTTGCAGAATGTCCTGCGCTTTGCTCGTCCAACCCGAGCGACGGTCCAGCGCACGGATGTGGTGGCCGTCCTGCGCGAGGTCGTCGATCTGCTGCGCGGCAAAGCGCGAGGACTCACGCTGCGTGTCGATGTGCTGGAGACGCAGTCCCAGGCCGGAATCACGGCGCTTATCGACGGAGACCAGCTTCGGCAAGTCCTGTGGAACGTGATCATCAACGCGTGTGAAGCCTCGACGCCCGGCGATCCAAAGCGCTCCCTCATCGACTGCACCGTACGCAGACAGCGAGGGACGAAACATCACGAACGGCCTGTCCTTATCACCGTCGCCGATACCGGCGCTGGCATAAGTCCCGCGGCCCGTCGTCGTGTCTTTGATCCGTTCTTTTCGACGAAGACCCGCGGCACCGGTCTGGGACTTGCAATCAGCAAACAGATCATCGAGGAAGCAGGCGGACGGATTCGTCTGCTCAACCGGCAGAGCGGCGGCACACGCGTCGTCATCGAGCTGCGGATTTCGCCGTATCCCGACGGCAGCAGCGCTAGTGGCCGGGGCCGTCCATTGGCTCAGTGACCCTGCGCGCGAGCATAAAGATCACCGCCATCGCAAAGTACGCACCGACGAAAGGCCAGGCCGGCTGAAGCTTCACAACGGTGTCTGCCGGACCAAAACCGTACGAGTGAATGAGGCCGGTGGCGGCAACCGCTGCGCCTGCGAGACACCAAAGGCTGGCACGCTCGAAGCGGCGCTCGATGACCTCGACGGTGGCAGCAGCCAGCAGCATGGACGTGAAGATAAAGCCTTGCTCCAGCGCAAATGCGCCTTCGATAAACGTGTCCGACGCGTGAAAGCCTGCGTAGAGCTTGTCGGAAAACACCGGCCCGCCGGGGCTGCCGTATCCAGCGACACGCAAACCAGTCTTGGCAAGCAGCGAACCCCAGGCCGCCACGCCCGGCAAAATCCCAAGGACGACCGCGGGCGCATGCTCTTTCGGCGTCGCCTGGAAGGCCTGCGCGGTAATCACGATGCCGATCCACAACACAATCGCCATCCCTGCGTCGATCGGCACCGCCCAGGCAATGTAGCCGAGCGTTCCGGTGAGGCAGACCAGCGTCGCAAACACTCCATTTAGGATCGAATAACCGGCGCGGGCACCAAGTGCCTTCCAGCCGGGATGGCCGATGTAAATCGTCGTCGGAAAGCACGAACCAAACAGCGCCGCAACAATCGCGCCCAAACCGTTGACAGCCAGCGACGGACGGGTCGGATAGGAATCGCCCGCAGCTTCCGCTGATTCGACATTTTGCAGCGAGCCGATCAGGTCAAACAGCGCGATCGGCACAATCACTGGCAGATATCGCCACAAAAGACCCTGTCCAAGTGCAGGCATCAGCTCGCCCAGCACCGGAATCGGCAGATGCAGCCCCATCTTCATCGCTGGCTGTGCAACCGGCGCCAGCTTGGTCGCCCACGCGAGCGCCGTCCCGATCCCGACCGCAACCAGGCCGCCCGGCAGCCCGCCCTTAAACTTGACCCGCCCGAAGTACGTCAGAAGCACAATCGACAGCGTCGAAAGGCCCACCATCGGATGCGCAAACGTGCGGAACAAAAAGCCCAGCGAAATAAAGCCGAGTGCGATGCCTGATAGCGTCGACAAAAGCGCAGCTCGCGGTGTTGCTTTGCGCACTTTTTCGGCCACCAGCGAACCCAACAGCGTGATCACGCCCGAACCGAGACACGCGACCAGTCCCGCTTGCCAGGCGAGCCGCGCCGGCTCTGGGTGTCCAGCCGCTTGCGCGCTGATCTTCGTCGGCAGCATGACCAGGAACACGTACGCAAGAAGCGACACCGTGTTGATGCCGTACGGCAGCGCGCAGACATCGGATCGCCCCGTCTCCGCGGCCAGTTTGAGCGCCTGCCGCGAATAGAAGATGTTGCCGAGCAGCAGCGACACCGCAGCGCCAGGAAGGATACGCCCGTAGAGCAGATCGTCCGGCAGCTCGAGGACGAACTTGCACAGCGTGTTGATCAGCAAAAGCTGAACCAAGTTGTCGAGAGCGAGACCGAAAAAACCGTCGATGTCGCCCCGCACGAACCAGCGCATACGTCCCCCACTTAGGAAAACCAGTCCAGCATAAATCAAAGCGAGAGCAAAAGGATAGAGCGGTGTTAGTCGAGGATTTCGATGGCGCCAAGCGACTGTCCGTACCGCAGCCAAGCCATTGTCCGCTCCAGATGACTGCGCGAGTCACGCATCGGGAGGAGAAGCTGCGAGGGCAGGTTCCGAATCGCCGCGGTTAGCTCGGGCTGGCTGTCAAAACCAAGCTGTGGGGCAAAGTCCGCGACACGCAGCGACAGGCGTGGAAGATCCGTCGGGGGCGGAGACGGATACTTCGCCAGGCGCGGGTCAATCGCAGCCGAGATGTCCGTCGCCGCTTCCATCCGCTTCGATGTATTCGCAATGCCAAAGCGTGTCCGCAGCGTGGCTCCCACCGTCGAGTGATCGTACTGGGTCGAATCGACGAAGCCTTTGCGCACCGTCGGGCCGATCAGCAGCGTCGGCACGCGGAAGCCGACCTGCGCAAACTCTGCACTGTCGTCGGGCAGTCGCGGCGGTGCGACGTGATCGTAGAAGCCACCATGCTCGTCGTAAGTGATCACAAACAGCGTCCGCGACCACTGCGGACTCTGCATCACCGCCGTAAGCAGCGTCGCAATAAGTGCTTGGCCAAGCTGGACGTTGTGACTCGGGTGGTCGTCATTCGTCAGGTAGTCGGGGTCGATGATCGAAAACGGCGGCAGCGTTCCGTTTTTGCAGTCCTTGAAAAACTCGTCGAGCTTGGTCGTCGGGTTGAGCGACAAAAGCTTGCCCGGATACGCGCCCCAATACCAAGCGGCAGGACCAGCGATGTAGTTTTTCCCGCTGAGCCCCTTGTCCTTCATCTTCTCCCACAGTGTCGTCGGACCACCTACCACAAACGGTGTGTTGTCTTTTTTGCCCCCCGACGAGCCAGCATGAAGGTAGAAGCGATTCGGCCAGGTTGGACCCATGACCGACGCAAACCAGCGGTCGCACATCGTGAAACGGTCGGCCAGCGCGTAGTAGTACGGAAGCTGGCTGCGATCGTAGTAACCCATCACATCCGGGCCGTACTTTTCGCCGTGGCGCGCGATGTATTCCTTGACGAAGCCGTCGTTTTTTCCGCCGCCAAACTGGGTGTGGCACGAGTCCCACCCGTGCGGCGGGTCTTTGGGCTCGTAGTTTAGGAGCTTGGCGACCTTGATGAGGTTTCCTTTTCCGTCGGGGTTGCTCTCGTTTCCGCGCAGCCCGTCGGGCCGACGACTGCCCGGATAGCGCGCATCGCTCTGCATCGTGCCGAGGTAATGGTCAAAGGATCGATTTTCCATCATCAGCACGATGACGGCGTCGATCCCTGCGAGCAGCTCTTTCGGTGTCTTGGGAAACACCTCGTCGAGGTCGGGTGGCATTGCGGCATCAGGAGGATCACTCCCCAGGTCGCGTCCCGCTTTGTCTCCAGGCTCTTCCGACGGAAGCACCAGACTGTCCCCGCCGACGCATCCGACTGTTAGAGCCGACAACGAAACGCCCAACTGTTTGAGTGCCCGTCGTCTGGAAATCCCGTCGTGTCCGCGTCTTCCGCTCATGGTGACTCCTTGTCGAAGGCCGGACCATAGGTCAACCTAGCCCGCTCAAACAAGTACCGATCCAAGTACCGATGACAGTGAAACGGGTTCCGTCGCGTCACCGCTCCGACGAGCCGGTTTCGGGCTAGGTGCGCGCGGCGGAAGCGCGATAAGATTGCAAGCCTTCGGTCCAGCCAAGCTGGGCCACAAGGGGGACTCGTGCAGATTGTTTGTGAAAGCCATGTCTGCCAAGTGACCGTCCACGCTCGTGGCGCAATCGTCACCCGCATGATCGAAGTGCCTGCTACGACCGCGGTCCCAGACGGTGATGTGGATCTGGTGATTCCCGGCGTGACGTCGCGCTGTGAGGCGGGCAGCTTCAGGGCGCAGCTCGATTCCGGTCGTCGCAGTGTGCTGTTTATCGAGAGCGTGCTCGTTCCGCCGCAAGGGCCAGTGCAGACCGGGCCCAGTCAGGCCAAGCTCGACGAGATCAAGCAGAAGATGGACCGTATCCAGACAGAAATCGAGCGCCTCTCGACGCAGCGGCAGCGCCTGGCGAAGCAGTTCCCGGATCCGGCCCTGCGAACCACGTCGCTGGTCGAGAAAGTGGACGAGCGAATCGCCGACTCGATCGCGACCGCCGGTCTGCTCGCCGAGGTCCAGCAGCAGCTTGGCGAACAGCAGCAGCTTCTGGAACAGCAGCTTGCCGACTTGGCGCAAGAAAAAGCCGCCGCAGAGCTTCGGCACAGCCAAGCCCCGTCGAGTGAACGCCAAGGCAAGAGCCAGCCCACCCGTCGAATCACCGTCAGAGTGAGTGGCGTCGGTGCGATCATTGGTCTACAGGTGTCGTATGTGGTTCCTGCGGCACGCTTCTTCCCAACGTATTCTCTCCGGCTGCTCGACGGAGGGAAGCGAGCATCTTGGTCGATAGATGCCCACGTTGCCCAGATCAGCGGTGAGGATTGGGATGGCGTGCGATTGTCCTTGTCGACCGCAGACCTGATCTTCGACGCAAGACTTCCAGAGCTCCCATCGCTTCGCTTTGGCCGGGCGCAACCAACAGCCCGCCGAGGCTACCGTCCTGCGCCAGACGGGCTGGATCGACTCTTCGCAGGCTATGATCGTGGCTTTGGCCCAGCAGCGCCGACGCCTGCCGAGGGCATGCTCGCCGAATCGAGCTTGGTGCCATCGACACCGGATCGAACGCCCCCAACGGATGCGCTGAACTTCGACGACAGCCTGAGCGATGAACCAACCTGGGCAACGCGCGCCGAAGCTGCGGAAGTTGAGCTGGCCAAAAAGGGCGGGCTACCCATGGCTGAAGTTGCCGACTATGGTGCGCCGCCTGCCCCTCCCCCACCAGGCATGGCCCCACCGCCGTCTGCCATGTTCTCGATGGCACCGCCGGCACCAATGGCACCGGCCCCGATGCGTTCGCAGGGAGCAGCCTATCGAGGCGGACCGCCGCAGTCTGGCGGCCCAGAGCCCAAGCGCAAGAGGATGGCGAAGGAAGCCCCGGGCGGTGGCGGCGGTTTTGACGACGAAGGCGGCTCGATGGTCGGCGCACTCGGCGGTGCTGCTGCTTTCGACGAAGCGCCCGCAAGTCCCGAGGGAATCGAGCCGCAAGACGCGTGGCTGGACTTCGATCAGCTTCAGCTAAGCGGCCCGGAGGATCAGGTCTTTCGCGGCAAGCTCAAGCGGCGCAGCGACGATCAAACGAGAAACAAACTGCAGCAAGCCGTGCGGACGATCGAAAAACTGCAAGCACCGTCTGGGCTTGTCGATCCACTCGTCTCACGCGGGCAATTTGACCACCGCTACGACGCCGAGGGACTGCTCAAGATTCCGTCGGATGG
>CAYTGC010000022.1:0-37144 GCA_964437195.1 uncultured Myxococcales bacterium
CGCAGCGCTGCGGATGCCGCGATGGCGCAGCGCTACAGATCGGCGCAGCACAACGCAAGGGGCTCCGCTTGACGCTCTTGTGCTTGCGGTATTTTGGGGTGGAGTTGCAGGTAACTTTGACCCTGATGATACAGAGAGTGCACGCGAGTCTTGAAGGTAATCACTTTGATTAGGCGATCCATTCCCAAACTCTCTCCGGCGGTTCCCAGGATGTGCAGCAGCATCTGCGCCAAGCCAACGACAGAGAGCAGTCGATATCGTCTGTGTGGGGTCGCCATCCGCACAGCCGAGACCCCTTATCCCGAAGCACCAGTCCTTGATGGCACGGAACCGCTTCTCGATCGTGAAGCGACGACCATGTAGATTCACGATGACAGATGGTGCGAGGGCAACTCGACTCACCGATAGACACCAAGATTCCCTCATTCCCTTGGCGTTTTTGAGGACTGCCTATTGCGAACTCTGTTCGGTCTCCGGCGACGCAGGTAGGGGAGAGAGAAAGTCCTACCGTGCCTTGGATCTAGCTGGTTCCGATCCAAGAAGCCCCTCGAATGTCTCGGGGGACGACTGGATGGGTACTACAGCGAGGGAAGACCCGAGGAAACTTGGAAAGGGGAGGAGCTGTCCATCCGATGGCGGGAGTCCGTCTGTGTTCGTGTTGCAGAGTGCCTGGGGAAGCTGGGCATCGAATGTGCGACTACTTAGGAGGCGACCTCGTCATGGTTGAAAAGGCTCGTGATTTCCTCTGCATGTGAGAGCGTCACCGCGCGCTGTAGCCACGCGCTGAGCAGAACGATGTCCTTGCAAGCCTGTATCCGCGCTTCTACCTCCGCAGGAATCGACACGCCACGCGAGCGGAGAACCATCAAAAGTCCGTCGCGCAGACCCTCCTCCTTGCCCTTCGCCAGACCCCGCTCTTCACCTTCTTGGATTCCTTCCGCGCGACCCTCATTTCTGCCCTGTTGCCACCGCAGCTCGGCTCTCTGTTCCGCAACTTCTGACAGACTCTGCGCCCACTTCCCAAACTCTTGGGGATCGGTTGGGGGCGCTGGCAAGTCTTGTAGAATCGGCTCACCCAGCGTCGGAGGATTCGGCAAATCCTTCCGCATCGCCTCCGCTCCGCAGAACGTCGCAATCTTCTCCAGACACGCCGCTCGGACTCTGTCTGCGAGTAGGAGGACTCTCTTTTGCAGCTCCGCAAGCTCGTCTGCTGTGATTCGATACGACATCGAATAGCGAGCATCAATATATGCCTTTTTGAGCAAATCGAAAAGGTGTTTGTCGTCGGGCTCGGTCTTGGGAAGGAGGTCTACCAGCAGCGCGTGCTGTTCTCCTGCTTGGACTCCCAACAGCTCGATGTCGTGCGTTCTCTGCTTGTATCCCGTGAAAACCAGAATCGCCGCGTGATAGTAACGCTCCGTCGCCTGGTGAAGCAGGAACGCCGATTCCTTTAGCCACTGCCGCGCTCCGTAATCACGACTCCCACGCCAGAACTTCCCCGCACTGTCGTACCAGTTTTCAAAATTCCGTTCCGCCAGCGCGAGCCGTTCCTGCGCATTCAGCGCCTTCGGTTTCGCGAGGGAAAACCGCCGTCTGTCGAAGAGCATCACTCCTTCGTTTGCAATATCGCCGAAGAAGTACTGCCCTATCCGAATCTCTTTGTTCACGAACTTGATGTCGTGAACGATGAACGTGAGCGGTGTGTCTCCGATGATCTCGCGCACCTTCCGTTCGAGATCCCCCCACACCGTCAGGTCGTTCACTTGCTGCTCGTTCTCGACGACAACCAGCAAATCGTAGTCACTTTTGTAGCCGGTTTCCTGGTCGTCCACCCAATCGCCGCGCGCACGCGAACCAAACAGGATGAGCATGTCGATAGGAATCGCCACATCAGGACTTGTGAACACAGCCGTAATGGCCTGAAGTTTCTGCTGCTGGTCGTCGGGAAGGTGGTCGATTGAAGTCTTCATGGCAGCGCACATGTTGCAGAACCTAGCACGGTGAAAGGGGAGTTGATAGGACAAGTGGCGGCTGGGGATTTTCTCATCGGAGTAGCGTTCGGTACAAGGTGCCTGCGATGGCGGACACGAGCAGGCGCTCCACAACGATTTTTCGCGGATTCTCCTCTTGTCAGGCACGGTGAAGTCGATATGCTCCGCTTCATGTCGGGTGAGATCAGGAGTCCTTTGAAGAGCCTTCTATCGAAGCTGCGACCGCACTGCGAGAACATCGTTTTCTTGACGGCAACACCGAGCCATTAGCGAGTGAACGCTGCTCGCGCTTCGCTGTCAGCGAGAGCAATACCGCCGCCCGGGAGGCACTCCGATGACCTACGTTGGCAATATCAATCCCACGACGAAGGACTCCGAAACGCCGTTGCTTGTGACCATCACGGGCGAAGCGTTCCAGCCCGTGCGACTGTATTACTCGGTGCCGAGCGAGTCGGCAGTGACTCGGACTTTTACGAAGCTACGCTGCATGGCGGAAGATCGCCAGGGCTCGCGGTGGGCCTGGCTGTATCAGGCAGAGGCCAAAGGACTGAAGTTTGGGGATCCGTACAAGAAGATTCCGACGAAGGCGCACCCGATCGTGATCGGCGTCTTTCAGTTTCCCAGAGCTGGCGAGATGGTTCTTTCGGTGCGTTCCGTCGATCGCGCGATTGCGGCGGCACGGTTCTTCGGTCCGCGCTTTGGTTCCCCCGTAGTGCTTCGCCGGGGGCGACTCATCAATCGCTGGTTTCCGGCTTCCGACTCACAGCACGGGCTGGCGGCCTTGGATGCTTCGCTAGATCTGAACGTCACATTCATCGATCCGAAGTTGGGAGAGCAGCGGTTCAAAGCAGTCCTAGACCGAGGCGGCAGACAGCCCAAGCCTGCGCCTCCTGAACCGGATCTGCCCGAGGTCGAGGACTTTCCGCTCGCGCCAGAAGAAGAAACCGCGGACTTTCAGCACCTCGCGATGACGCTGATGCTGCGCTTTGTGCGGGCTTCCGAGCACTGGGATGGCAACACCCAGGTTCGACTCCGGGACATCATCTACCGACTCGTTGAGCAGGGGGCCTTGGGTAGCTCGGTTGATGGCTGAGCTTTTTGCGCGCTCGATTCCGCAGCGCGCGCGGCCAGCGACTCGACGCGATCGAGCACCGCGCGGGCATTGAGCACCCGCTTGTATACGTACAGCGCGCCGGGCAGCTCATCGCCGAGCACTTCTTCGCTGACGCGAAGGTGTTTGCTCACAGCAAACAGAATGCGATGCGAAAGACCGCTCTCCACGAGCTCGACGCGCCGCCACACGGCCTCGCGGCTCCAGAATCCGAGCACTTCGAGATAAATGGGGGTGCTCATGGCCGGATGCCGAAACACGAGATCGGGCACGCACAGCCCGATCCCCGGCAGATTCAAGATATCCGTCGAGGGCGAGACGGTCCACTGCGTCTCCAGCGCTTGCAGACTCTGGATAAGCCGCGTCACCTCATCGCACAGACGCGGCGGCTCCGCGGCGGGGCCGCTCGGATGGTTTTGTTCCTGCATTCGAAACGTGAGCGGCACGCGGTCCTTCCCCCAACGCACCTCGGCTTCCAGGTGGAAAGAATCACATGCGCGCACGGCGGGCAGCGCGAGCGCAAGCTGCAGGCCGTACTTGGTCACCGATTCGAACAGATGAAACGGCCCGTCGATCTCAATGCGATAGCCGCCTTCGCGCCGAGACTGTATCGAATACAGGAGCCGCAGGAACTTGAGCTTCTGAAACAGCGCACGGTAGGCACCGGGAGTCCGGCAATCGACCTCGACGATGATTCGCACGGCCCGTAGCAGCACGGCCTGCGCTTGTGCCAGCTCGTAGACCTCAACGAGGGCAGCGGGCGCAATTGCATCGACGGACTTGAGCATGTGCGCGCTGCGTAGATCGGCGTAGAGCGCTTGCTCAAGCGCACTTTCAGAGAGACTTCGTTCCTCCGCGATGCGTGCCACGAGGGACTTCCGTTCAAAGGTGCCTTCGGTTCGTGCCTGGCTGGCGCGCAGAAACACTTCGCTCCGTAGCTCTGCGGGATCGACCGGCGCCTCGGCGTCAAACTCGCAACGATCCTCGATGAGCTTGCACAGGCCATCGCAGAGACGCCGCTCGCGTGGGCCCGTAGCGACGGCGGCGCATGCTTCCTCGAACTCCTCGCGACTGCGACCCACATGAGCGCGGGCGAGGTGAAGGAAGACTCCCGCCAGCTCGGTCGCGCGGGCCCGCACCCGCGCATCAAGGGGCACAAGCCGAAGCTCTTTGCCGACGCGGCGGACGTCTACAAGATCAGCGGTAAGCAACGTGTTCCCTCCTCCGTTCGCTGGTGAACGCCTCGCTGGTGTCGGCTGTGTATAGTTCGTAAAGGAGTGCTCGCTTGCCGTCGCGCTTGCGGAGGATGCGGCCCAGCCGCTGCACATGCTCGCGCACCGAGCCACTTCCGGAGATCACGATGGCCACGTTCGCTGCGGGGATGTCGACGCCTTCGTTTAAGACCTTGGATGTGACCACCGCGCCGTAGCTGCCTTCGCCAAAGCGTGCGAGGATCTCGCTGCGCTCGCGAATCTTGGTCTGGTGCGTGATCGCGGGAATGAGGAACCGCCGCGACACCGCATAACAAGTGGCGTTGTCCTGCGTAAACAGGAGTGTCCGGTCGGTGCGATGACGACCGAGCAAGTAATCGACATACTCAATCTTGGCGGGTGCGCAGACCGAGAGCTCGCGCTGGCGCCGATACGCCTGCATCGCCCGCTGGCCCTCGACACTGCGCGCCGAGCGCATGATGAACTCCGTCCAGCCCGAGGGACTGGACATGCGGATGCCGCTGGACTCCACAAAGCTGCGGTAGATGGCCCGCTCGGATTCGTACTCGGCGCGCTCCTTTGGCGACAGCTCGACGGCGATGCGCTCGGTTTCGTACTCTGAAAGGTAGTCGCCAGCCAGATCGACAATGTCCTTGCGGTACAGGATCGGCCCCACAAGCTCAGCAAGCTCAGCGTCGCGGCCATCAGTGCGTTCGGGCGTCGCAGTCAATCCCAGTCGGAAGGGCGCAAGGCTCTGGCGTGCGGCCAGCGCATACGCGGCGCCGGGAAGATGGTGGCACTCGTCAAAGACGAGCAGTCCGAAGCGCGCGCCGAGGTGCTCCATATGCAGGTACGCCGAGTCGTAGGTGGAGACCGTAATCTCCTCGACCGCATACTCTCCTCCACCGATGACGCCGATGGGAATTGCGAATGTGGTCCGCAGCAAGTCGTACCACTGCCGGACAAGATCGAGCGTGGGCGCGACGACGAGCGTGCCGCGCCGCTTGGCTAAGATGGCCATACACGCGACCTGCGACTTGCCAGCCCCCGTCGGTAGCACCACAAGCCCCCGGCTGCGCTGGGCCTGCCATGCCGCCAGCGCTTCGGTCTGATACGGACGCGGCTCCCGGTGGATGCACGCACCGCTCGTGAGTGTCGGATAGCTTCGAGCTTCGTCGGTAAAGTCGATCTTGGCACGGGTCAGCCCCCGCACAAGGTCCGCATAGGCCAAGGCCGGCGCGCGGTAACAGGCCGTGCGCTCATCCCACAGAACGCCCGGCAGCGTCGCAGCCTCTGGCCCAAGCCCGCGAAGTTCCAGCGTACCAAATGCGAAGCGAAGGGAAACGGTCACCGCAGCCATCCTAAAAGGGGCAGTCCTCGGGAGTCGTGTGAACTCGTCTTCGTTTCTTGCTGCGCGAACGGGGCTGGACAAGACCGATCAGCAGATTCATCAGCTCCTCTTCGGAGTCCTCCGGCTCGTGAAGGAAGGAGGGGCCAGAGAGAAACGCTTCGAGATCGATTTGTCCGTCGCGGTACGAGGTGACGAAGCCGACGAGCTCTCGCAGCTGCTCAAGCTGGGCGCTGGTGTCCTGCACCATCCACTCCACAGGAGTCATTCCCATTCCTTTCGCGGCTCTCTCTGCATGGGAAAACAGCTCCGCTTGAGACGACCGGCGCAGATCTTTGAGTTCCCATGTCAGCTCGTCGAGCTGTGTCCTCAGTGCTTCATTGGTTCGTTCCTGCGTCGCCAAGCGCCGCTCGATCTCGTCGACTTCCTCGCTCGCGAAAGCCAGCTGCCCACCGACCATCCACGTCCGCTCCAGCTCTAGCAGACGGGCCAGATCACCGTCTTGGTAGGCCCGCGTGATCTCCTTCATCACTTCGGTTCGCCGCTCCTTCTCTTCCTCCGCCTGGACTTTGTCCGGGTGCAGAGCCTCCGCCAGTTTGCGAAACACGCCGCGCACCGACTGACCGATCGCTCCGTCATCTGGTCGACGGGCCGAGACACCCCCTTCTCCGTGCGCTGGGCGCGGCGGTTGGTCATCCCAAGCAAAGTCAGGAATCGGGTCGGCACTGTCCGTATCCGACTTTCTGTTCGCCCGCGCCGGACGCCGAAAGGACAAAAGACCCGTGCGCTGCAGCTCCTGATAGATGTCCCTAATGTTCCGCACAACGCCCCGTGGTTGCCGCTTGCGCGAGAGCAGCTCGTCGAACAGCGCATGGCCTTTTTGATCGAGCTCCTCCATCTCCTGAAACAGGGGCTGCAGCCGTCCGAGCGCAGCGGTTGCCGTAGTCTGAAGCTTTTCGACGAGCCGCGCGAGAGTCTGGCGCTTCACCCTGATCTTGCCGAGCAAGTATTGATTGGCCTTGAGCAGCGCCCGAAGCCGCTCTGGCTTCGCCTGCACGCGCAGACCTGCCTCGGAAGACCTGCCAGATGTCCGCTTGTTCCCTGATGAGCTCGGTGGAGCAGCGTGCGCTGATCTGCTGTGAACCATCGGCGGACCATACACGAAATCGAGGATTGACTGAGGTTCTCGCAGTCTATTTCGATCGCGCCTCCGCCTGCTGCGCTTCCCGTTCCGCGTACCACTTGTCCCGAGCCGCAATCCAATCGAGGATCAGCTTCCGCGCCTCGGCAATCGTGATCACAATCTGTGGCGGGTTGTCCTGTTCGTCGTCTTTGAGCAGCCGCTCCGTCTTCGTGATGACCACCCGCCCGTCGGGATACATGTCAAGATACACTCGCAGGTCTCCCCAACCCAATACCGGCGTTCCTGCCTCTGCTCGGTCGAGCTAGGCAAGATACGGACGACGGGCTTTTCGTGTTTCATAACGTCGCGGACTTTCTCCCCTGCCAGGACTGTCGGACCACGCAGCCCCTTGCCAAAGAGCGACAGCAGCGATGGCACGCCACTTACCAGCAGCTCGGTGTCGCAGAAGATCATCCATACCAGCTCATACCCGAAAAGCGAGGCGCCGCTGCCGTGATCATCGAAGGCCACCATCGCCGTGAGGATCGGGTCGCTGACCGCACGCAAAATTCCACCGTGCAGCAAGCACGGCTTGCCGGTCTTTTGCTCGCGCCGCCGCAACTTGGTGCGTGGTCGCTCCCGCCTCAAGCGCGAGCGACGCGTGTAGGCCGCGAAGGCTGTGGGGACAAACCTGGGGGACGCCTCTACCAACCGGGAAGACCGGATTGCCACCACGAGCGAACGGCGAACGGTCAGCAGGTGGAATATCCAGCGACAGCACGCTATGGAATCAACGGCGGAGTCCGCGGGCCGGTCCCTGGTCCAAAAGTACGATTCCGCCTACGATCAGAGCCGTCCCACAGCCAAAGCTGACTCCACCGCCGACCAGGGCTGGCACGAAATTGGAGCTATCCCCCGACGGCCCGCCAAGCAGGGCTGGGCCGCCCTTGGCAGCGAGCACGCCATAGAACAGCGGTACGGCGCCACCCACAACCGCAATTCCGCCAACGGTGAGCAGCGCGATGCCAAGCGTGCGATTTGGATTTTGCACCTTCGGCTTAGCCCTCGCCTGGGGCGCGGCTTCGTCGTCCCATGCCTGCGTGACCCCCAGCGGTGCCGGTGCGGGCTGCGCCATCGCGCACTCGTCGATCATGCCGGTAGGAGTCCGCAGTTCTTCGAGGTCTCTCCATGCCGGTTCCTGGACTTCGCCGGTCGCCGGCGGACGTCGGACGCGGATGTATCGTCCGCCCTTCGCAACCTTGACCCCGGCAACAAAGGGAGCTTGGCCTCTCATGACCACCTCGCGGACGAGACTGCCCGGCAGGCGGCTGGCCGGGCAACGGTAGCCAACGATCTGTGCGGCGTCGACTGTCGTGCTGTCCTCATCGTGCAGGGCCTTGACGACGTCCTTCTGCGCGAGGACGATGGCCTTGCCGCTGCCCGTCGTGAGTGTGAATCCAGGCACGTTGGCCCCGGCAATTGCCAGCGTGCCCCAGTACGTCGCACCGAACAGGGTCGTGACCATCCAGCGTTGGCCGGAACCGCTCGGCGCAACTTCGTCCGCCCTCGTGAAGTCGGCAGTCAGCAACGCTAGACCTAGCAACAGCCCGAGCAGGCCAGACAAAGAGAGCCTGTCCATGCCTTCAGAAGTTACCACGGGGCCGCCACCGGCATACGGAAGGAGCCCGAGAAAAATACAGTATGTTCAGTCTGTCATCTTTGCACAGAGCTCGACGAGAGCGCTCGGGCATCCACGAGGCAAGCCGCCCATACGGCGCGCCGTCGTTACTTCGCGCTCTGGGAGCGCAAGAAGCCAGGTCGAACCAAGTGGCGTGTAGAAGGGAAGCGTCTCGAGCATCGGAGCGAGGAACGACTCCTGCGGAGAGAGCAGGAGGAGAGCCATGAATGGGAGACAGAGCTGTCTTTGCTCAGGCCATTGGGAACACCGAAGTAGGCGAGGTGATTCATCTGCCAGAGCGCCTCAGCCATAGCGTGCCAGCCCTCATTGCAGCCGCAGTACCCAGGCCGAGGACGGTCAGGACCGCAAAGAACGTCGGCTGAGACCACTGGCCCCACTTCGCACCGAGCAATCCGCCCAGCCAGAAACCGGCTGCCTGCGCGCCGAAGGAAAGACCGAGAACGAAACCAGACCTCTCCTGGGATGCGGCACCACTCAGCGCCGACAACGCCGACGGCAGCAGAAGCATCTCGCCGACTGTCAGAACGACCTTGCAGCTGACCAACCAGAGCGGACTCGCGTCTGTCTGGTGACCCAGAAGCGCGACCCACAGCATGGGCAGATAGGCGGCTCCGGCGAGTACCACGCCGTACTCGGTCTTTTCTTGGTCCGTCGGTTTTCGGCTGCGTGAACTCAGGGCTCGTGTGAGTGCAGGCAACAAAGGAGTGCCAATCAAGACTACTGCCGACGGTACTGCGGCGAAGAATGTCGGAGGGATCACCCAACCCAGCACTCTGCGCGCTGCGCAGTCGCGAGCCCAGATCATCAAGGTGCTCATGCTCTGTGCGTAGAGCGCGCAATAGGTCACAAGTGCCACCAGCGGCATGAACGAGACTCCGGCATGTCGCTGGCTTCCAAGCGGTTCCTTGCGATGCGCGGCTATCGCAGCGGGTGCGCCGGATACAGCGGACCACTGGCTCAGCAGAACGCACGCGCCGCACGCCATCAACATCGCGGCCAGCATGGATGCGCCGGCCCATCCGAACCGAGCCTGAATCGTCGATCCAAGCAGTGGGGCGCAGAGACCTCCGACGTTGACGGCGACGTAGAACCAATAAAAGCCCGCCGCTCTATCGACATGGCCGAGCGGCAGCGTCCTGTTGAGAAGCGCGACAATGCCCGGCTTGAACAAGCCGTTTCCGGCCACGAACAGTCCAGCGATCGACCAGAGCGGTACGGGCGGCGAAACCTGCACGCCACAGAAGGAAACGCCTAAGGCACCCAAGCCAAGAAGCGTCGCCAGGCGTGCCCCCAGGCAGCGGTCGAGCAGGATGCCCCCTCCGACGGCTGCGGCATAGGAGAGCCCAAAGACCCAGCCGCAGATGCGCGTTGCTTGACTGGTCGATAGGTGCCGACTTTCGTTGAGGTACAGCACCAGAGAGGACGCAACGAAGCATCCCGCCAGACGCTCCAGAAATTCAATCAAACAGAGAGCGACGAGCAGACGGCGGGCCTTCGGATCGCTGGGCATAGTTCTCTCCTCTGCGCCGCCAAACGTGGACGGCGCCTGGGCAAGCCCCCAAAGCTGCATCCGAGGGCGATAGGCGCACCTCAACCGATCAACCCAGCGCTGGATCTAGGCTCTGGGGTGTGAGATGTTGTGCACGAAAAGCCTAAGAATTTTAACCAAACAGCGGCTTCGTTAAACACAGACTAACAATCGTTAGTCATTGGTCAAGAAAATTATGGTCAACCGAGTACAGGTCAAGATGGCGCGGGTCGCCCTGGGGTGGGGCGTCCGTGACTTGGCGCGCGAAGCGGGGCTGACTCCACCGACGATCACGAAGTTTGAAACCGGTGGCAATGTGACGATCGAGACCGTCGAGAAGATCCAGCGAGCCCTGGAACGCGCCGGGATCACCTGGGTGCCGGAGAACGGCGGGCCAGCGGGGGTGAGGCCGCCAAAACACCAAGTCGACAAACTGCCGCAGTGAGGCGAAAGCCGCTCACCAAGCGACAAACAAAGGACGAGGCGAATGGATGTCTTTGATCTTCGCGCGAAGCTAGTCAGCGACTACAGCACGTATGTACAGAGCTTCGTCACCATTCGCGATGAGCGCATCCATGCCCTAGTCGGGCAGAAACTTCGCGAGGGTTTTCTGTGGCCGGAAGCACTCGTGCAGTTAAATCCGCGCTTCGCCCCCGGTGAGCCGCTATCCGACTTGATTGCGGAGAAGCTGCTTCACCCTGAGTGTCAGAGGATTTTTGCCAAGATGAACGAGGACGGTAGCGGTGCCGTTCCGATTCGGCTGCACAGCCATCAAGTGGAAGGCATTCGCGCAGCTCGGGCAGGCGACAACTACATCCTGACGACGGGCACCGGCTCCGGCAAGAGCCTTTCCTATATCGTTCCCATCGTCGATCACGTCCTCCGAAACGGCAGCGGCCAGGGCATTCAGGCCATCGTCGTTTATCCGATGAACGCGTTGGCAAACAGCCAGCTCGGGGAACTAGAGAAGTACCTGTGTCGCGGCTATCCAAAGGGCCAGCCCCCTGTGCGCTTCGAGCGATACACCGGCCAGGAATCGGACGCCAAGCGTCGTGAAATTATCGAGAGCCCGCCCGACATCCTGCTGACCAACTACGTGATGCTAGAGCTCCTGCTCACGCGTACCGATGAGCGACAGCTTGTCGAACAAGCGCGGGGCTTGCGCTTCCTTGTCCTCGATGAGCTGCACACGTACCGCGGACGGCAAGGGTCCGATGTCGCGATGCTGGTGCGTCGAGTCCGTGAGGCGTGCCAGACTAATCGCCTGCTGCACGTCGGCACTTCGGCCACCATGTCGAGTGGGGGAACCTGGGCCGAGCAGCAGCGCGAGGTCGGCCGTGTGGCTTCCCAGCTCTTCGGTGTGGAGGTCAAACCGGAACGGGTCATTGGAGAAACCCTGCAGCGGGTAACTCCCGAACAAGACCTATCCTCTATGACTTTCCTGGAGCGGTTGAGGAAATGCGTCCTAGAGGAGGATGTCCCCAGTTCTAGCGATGTCGCGACATTTGTTCGACATCCTTTGGCGGCCTGGGTCGAGTCTCAGCTTGGCGTGATGAGCGACCCTGAAACCGGTCGCCTGGTTCGCTGTCCGCCACGTCCGCTCCGCGGACTCACCGCAGTCGCCGATCAGCTTTCCATCGACATTGCAGAGCCAGTGGATGCCATCCACGAGCAGTGCAGTCGGGTCATCGCGCAGACTCTGCTTGCCGGCTATCGCTGCAGAGATGCCGGTGGCCGACCGCTGTTTGCTTTCCGACTGCACCAGTTCGTGTCGAAGGGCGAGTCTGTCTATGCTTCCCCTGAGTCCGAAAACGAGCGTCATATCACGCTCAAAGCGCAGCAATTCGTTCCCGGCAGCGACCGCACCCGCGTCTTGCTGCCAGTGGCGTTTTGTCGAGAGTGCGGGCAAGACTATTACGTCGTTCGGCGAGTTCAGAATGAGGAGGGTCGACAGACGTATGTTCCCCGCGATCTAAGCGACCGAGTGGAAAACGACGATGGGCAACCCGGCTATCTCTACATCAATAGCCATGACCCCTGGCCAACGGATGCGTCTGAACTAGTCCGGCGCGTTCCCGACAGCTGGGTCGAGATCATCGGCGGCATTCCTACGATCAAACGCTCTCAGCTCCCCAATCTCCCCAAGCCGATCACCTTATCCAGGGACGCAACAGAAGGTGCCGGCGACCTGAGAGCGCACTTCCTGCCAGGGGCGTTCCGTTTCTGCCTGCAGTGCGGCGTTGCATATAACGCCCGTCAGCTTTCTGACTTCGGCAAGTTGGCGACTCTCGGCTCGGAAGGCCGCAGCACGGCAACGACCATCCTCTCGATGTCCGCGGTACGTGCGCTGCGTCGCGAACAATCGTTGCCCGAGGAAGCCCGAAAGCTCCTGAGCTTTACGGACAACCGGCAAGATGCGTCGTTGCAGGCTGGCCACTTCAACGATTTCATCGAGATCGGTCTATTGCGTTCTGCGCTGTGGCGTGCGGTCAACCAAGCGGGTCCGTCGGGAGTGCGACACGAGGATCTGCCCAAGCGCGTGTTCGACGCGCTCAGCTTGGAGCTTGCCCACTTCGCCCAGAACCCGCAGGTCGAATACTTTCAGCGCGAGGAGACCGAGCGCGCTCTGCGCCAAGTGCTCGGCTACTACGTCTACCGTGATCTACGCCGCGGATGGCGAATCACGTCCCCCAACTTGGAGCAGAGCGGCCTTCTGGAGATCGACTACGCATCGCTGGATGCTTTCTGTGCGGGCGAAAAGCACTGGACTGGGCTTCACCCGGCCCTGGCCACGGCTTCCCCCGTGGAGCGCAGCCAGGTCTGCAAGGCGCTTCTTGACTTCATGCGCCGCGAACTAGCGATCCGCGTCAGCTTCCTCGACCCCGTCGAACAGGAATCAATTCGGCAGCTATCTAGTCAGTACCTCATCGCGCCTTGGTCCCTCGATGAGCACGAGATCATGGAGCGTAGCCGTATCGTCTTCCCGAGCAGTCGCGGGGCAGAGCGTGAAGCCAACTACCACTTCGTGTATGTCTCGCCCTTGGGCGGCTTTGGCTTGTACCTGAAGCGTCCTGGAACGCTGCCGCGCTTCACCGACAAGTTCAAGACGGAAGACGTCGAGCGGATCATCGACCAGCTCTTCTCGGCGCTGCAGATACCGGGGCTGGTGCAACGCGTCATCGAGCCCAAGAAAAAGGGAGATGCCGCCGGCTACCAAGTGAACGCCTCCGCTCTCGTCTGGCGGGTAGGCAGTGGGCAGAGCGCTTTCCACGATCCCGTGCGCATCCCACGCGCGCCCCAAGCAGGTCTCCGCCCGAATCCTTTCTTTACCAGCTTCTACCGACAAGACTCTGCCGACCTGCGGGCGCTACAGGCGCGGGAGCACACCGCCCAAGTGCCGCCCGCCGTGCGGCAGGAACGCGAAGATTTCTTCAAGGCCGGGCGTCTGCCCATTCTCTATTGTTCCCCGACGATGGAGCTGGGCGTTGATATCGCCGACCTCAACGTCGTTAGCTTGCGCAACGTCCCACCGACTCCCGCCAACTACGCTCAGCGCAGCGGGCGTGCGGGCCGCAGCGGTCAGCCGGCGCTGGTTTTTACGTACTGCTCGGCTGGCAGCCCGCACGATCAGTACTTCTTCAAGCGCCCTGGCAAAATGGTGGCGGGTGCCGTCTCGACGCCGCGATTGGATCTGACAAACGAAGACTTGCTTCGTGCGCATGTGCACGCGGTTTGGCTCAGTGTTGCGCGACTGTATCTCGGCAACACCCTGGCCGACGTCCTGGAGGTCGGGGGCGACGATCCTACGCTGGCCGTCAAACCCGATGTCGCCGCTAAGCTCCACGACGTAACGCTACAAAGTCGTGCCCATGAGCATGCCCGCGCCGCCCTTGGTTCTGTCATCCACGATCTCGTGAGCAGCTATTCCTCCGTGGAGGATTGGCTCGCCAAGGTCCTGCGCGAGCTGCCGCATAGCTTTGAAGAGTCCTGCGAGCGCTGGCGCGGCCTGTTCCGTTCTGCCTTCCGCCAGTTCCACAAGCAAAGCCGCATTGCTGTCGACGCCTCACGCGATCCGCGCGAGCGTGAGCAGGCCAAGCGCTTGCGCAACGAAGCGCAGGCGCAGTTCGAACTTCTGACTGACAAGCGACAGACGCACCAGTCCGACTTCTACAGCTATCGCTACTTTGCTAGCGAAGGTTTCTTGCCTGGCTACAACTTCCCTCGGCTACCGCTGTCGGCGTTTCTGCCGGGGCGTCGTCGCAAGGAGCGCAATGACGACTACCTGACCCGTCCGCGTTTTCTGGCGATCTCAGAGTTTGGTCCGCGAAGCCTCATCTACCACGAGGGTTCCCGCTATGTAGTGAACAAGGTCATCCTCCCCGTCGATGGCGATAGTTCTCGCCTTACCTTGCGGGCGCTTCAGTGCCGCGACTGCGGCTATATCCATCCAGTTGGGGAATCGAACCCCGACCGTTGCGAAAGCTGCAAGGGTGACACGCTGCAGGAGTTCTCGAACCTCTTCCGCATGTCTAACGTGTCGGCCCTCCGCCGGGATCGCATCAACTCCGATGAAGAGGAGCGCTTCCGGCTTGGCTTCGAGATCAAGACCGGCGTCCGGTTCGCCGAGCGTGGGGGCGAGCGCTCAGTTCTATATGCTCAGCTGCTTGATGCCAGCGGCAGCGAGCTGGCTACTTTGCAGTACGGCCATGCAGCAACCCTTTGGCGCATGAACCTCGGATGGCGGAGGCGGCGGAAGAATGCCCCCCTAGGCTTCATGCTCGATATTGAGCGCGGCGGTTGGGCGCGGAGTCAGGACGGCCCAGATGCCGATGAGGCACCCGACGTAGAGGATCCGCATAGCCCCAAGCAAGAGCGCGTCATCCCGTTCGTTGAGGACCACCGGAACTGCCTGGTGCTTCAGCCTGCGTCCGAGCTTGATCAAACCCAGATGGCATCGCTGGAAGCGGCGCTCAAGGCCGCCCTGCAGGCCCACTTCCAGCTAGAGGATCGAGAACTCATCACCGAGCCGCTGCCGAGTGCTGAGAAGCGCAGCAGCATCCTGCTGTATGAAGCATCCGAAGGCGGAGCCGGTGTTCTGCGCCGGTTGGTGGAAGATCCGCGAGAGCTTCCGCAGGTGGCGCGTCTCGCGCTGGAATTGTGTCACTACGAGCCGAATGCGACAGTAGATGCGGTCGCTGAGCAATCACCTGAACCGGGGGACGACCCGCTCGAAACCTGCGAGGCTGCTTGCTACGACTGCCTACTGAGCTACTACAACCAGCGGGACCATCAACACTTGGACCGTCGCAGTCTGCCGCCGCTTCTGCTCAGCTGGGCGACCGCGAATGTGCGCACCTCCCCTGCGCCTCGCCCGCGAGCTGAGCAGCTCGATCGACTGTTACGGCTGTGTGACTCAGATCTCGAGCGGCGATGGCTGACCTATGTGGAGCAACGCGGCCATCGGTTGCCAACAGAAGCGCAGGCGCTAGTTCCTGACTGCTTCGCGCGCCCCGACTTCCTATACCGCGCAGACAACGTCGCGATCTTCATCGACGGTCCACATCACGACACCGCTGACCAGCAAAAGACAGATCGAGCCCAGAAGGAGGCTTTAGAGAATCGCGGGCTGACGGTGGTTCGCTTCCATCACGCCTCTGACTGGAGCGGCACACTCGATCACTATCCGAGCGTTTTCGGTAGGGCCACAGCAACAGTGTCGACACCGGCATCTCCTCCGCCTGTTGCAGCATCTGCAACCAAGCTCGATCTCGACTGTTTCACTACCCGTTGGCATGGCCCGCTGCAAAGCCTGGCTTCGATTGCAGGCTTGGACATTCATGCCGGTGAAGAGGTTGTAGAGCAGGGACGCGTAGTCGATCAGTACCTGGCGAAGATCGTCCGCGGAGCCGCCATTGCATACCTAGTCGACAATGAGGAGCCCACGGCAGCGGCCGTAGCTGCTGCACTGCGGGGGCAGGGGCACCGCGTCCTACGCGTGCGTGCGGACATGGCGGATCTAGCATCGCGCATTCTAGCGGTCTTCGAGGATCGCTCATGACCACCCAGCTACTGATCGACCCAGGTCTGTTCTCTGCTGTCGCGCGGCTTTCGACCCATGAGCAGGCCGCGGTCATGACATTCATCAACGAGTTTTATAAGAACCCCGCGCAGCCCGGTATTCAGCTCCACACCATCACCGCAGCACGCTCCAAGGGCCTGTGGTCCGGTCGAGTGAATCAGGATCTGCGGGTCATTTTGCACAAGGATGGCGATACCTGGGTGCTTTTGCACGTTGACCACCATGATCCTGCATATCGCTGGGCAGAGCGTCGCGACGTCGGGCGTCATCCGGTGACTGGCGCTTTGCAAATTGTCGAGTCGGTCGAGACGATTCGCGAGATCGAGCGAGTCGTCCATGTCGAACCGGCCAAGCCGCCGATCTTTCCCATCGAAAAACAGAGCGATTCATATCTGCTAAGCCTGGGTATTCCGGAGAACTGGTTGCCCACCCTTCGCACGGTCACGGACGATGATGAGCAGCTTGCCTCGGTAGTCGAGAAGCTACCGGCAGATGTGGCCCTGCGCATTATTGATCTTGCCGCGGGGAAGCTGGTGACGCCACCGGCACCGCTGGCGATGGATCGCCCATTAACTGACAGCACGGATACACGCTCTCAGTTCTATGTCGTCGAGGATGCCGCAGGACTCACGGCCGCACTCGCTGCGCCGCTGGACCGCTGGATCGCGTTTCTTCATCCATCCCAACGCGAGGTTGTGGAGGCTGCGCCGCGAGGTCCTGTAAAAGTCTCTGGCTCAGCGGGCACTGGCAAGACCGTTGTCCTGCTCCATCGGGCTCGATACCTCAGCCGACGCGGCCAGCGTGTGCTCCTGACTAGTTTTGTTTCGACGCTGTGCGAAAACTTGCAGCGCAACCTGCGAAAGCTCTGCACACCGGATGAATTGTCGCGCATTACGGTTTCGACGGTTCACAAGCAGGCATTGGATCTTGTTCGCAAGTCCAATCCGAAGCTGCGAGTTGCTCAGCCGGAGGAGACGGAAGCCCTCCTCGATTCCCTGCGCCCCTTGCATGCAGCCAACTTCGAGGAATCCTTCGTGCGCTCCGAATGGGAGAGCGTGATCCAACAGCAAGGACTGCGAACCTGGGACGAGTACCGGGCCGCGCGTCGCACGGGCCGTGGGCGCGGCTTGTCAGTCAGCGAGCGTAAGGATCTCTGGCGGCTGTTTGGCGAAGTCTACAATCGGCTTGATGAGCGCTCGCTTCTGGACTTTGCCAGCCTGTGTCGACGTGCAGAGTCTTTGCTGACCGAAGGCAAGATTGAGAGTCCGTATCAAGCCGTTCTGATCGATGAAGTCCAGGACTTGAAACCCGCAGAGCTGCGCTTTGCCAAAGCGCTGTGCGCCGCAAATGCTGGTCAGCTCTTGCTTGCCGGAGATACCGGCCAACGAATCTATCCAGGGGGATTCACCCTCAATAGCCTGGGGATCGATGTCCGCGGACGCTCGCATACCCTGCGCATCAACTACCGCACGACCGAGCAGATTCGTCGCTTGGCGGACCGCGTGCTCGGTGAGGCGGCAGATGATATGGACGGCGAGCGAGAGAGCCGCCGCGGGACGCGAAGTCTGCTCAGAGGGCCACACCCGGCTCTTAGAGGCTTCGGTTCAGCAGAGGGTGAAAACGAGGGAATTGTCGTCTGGCTGCGCGAGCGGTTCCAGCGCGGGCTGCAGCCAGCGGAGGTTGCGTGTTTTGCCCGCACAGCTCGGCGCATCGAGGAACTGCGCGCCGTGCTGGGCAAAAGCCAGATCGAGTCGCAGTTGTTGTCCGAAAACGATGGCAACGCGGCCACCGGCCTTCAGCTTGGGACCATGCACCGCGCCAAGGGTCTTGAGTACAAGGCCGTCGTAGTGCTCGACTGTGGCGAGGGCTCGCTGCCAAGTCCCACAGCGCTGCGTGGTCGAACGGATCCACTAGATCGCGAGCAGGCCGAAGAGCGCGAGCGTCAGCTGCTTTATGTCGCCATGACCCGAGCACGGGACGAGCTGCTTCTGACCTGGAATGGAGAGGTCAGCCGTTTCCTGCAGAATCTGGTCACAGCGGAGGCCAAAAAGTGAACTTCTCCGTCGGATCTCTGGTCCGTGCCCGCGGGCGCGAGTGGGTAGTGCTTCCCGAGTCGAGCCAAGCCGCCGATATGTTGGTCCTGCGCCCGCTCGGCGGCAATGAGGATGAGATCACTGGCATCTTCGTCGGCAAAGGGACGGATGGCCGGCCCTTTGAAGAGGTGGTGCCCGCTGAGTTTCCACTGCCCGATCCGCGGCGCGATCTGGGTAACCACCAGTCGGCCTCGCTGCTTCGCGATGCAGTGCGACTGGGCTTTCGCGCTGGGGCAGGACCGTTTCGCTCCCTGGCCCGCATAGCAGTCGAACCGCGTCCCTATCAGCTTGTGCCGCTCCTTATGGCGCTTAAGCAAGACCCGGTGCGGCTGCTCATCGCCGATGACGTCGGTATCGGAAAGACCATCGAGGCTTGTCTGATAGCACGAGAGCTGATCGACCGAGGCGAGATCCAGCGCTTTGCGGTCTTGTGTCCACCGCACCTGGGCGAGCAATGGCAGCGGGCGCTGCGCGAGCAGTTCCATCTGGATGCAGCGCTGGTCCTCTCTGGCACTGCAGCGCGGCTGGAGCGCGAAGACCTGCGCAGTTCCATCTTTCAGCGCTACCCATACACCGTTGTCTCCACCGACTACATCAAACAGGAGCGCAGGCGCTTCGAGTTTCGCCACTCCTGCCCAGAGCTCGTCATTGTCGATGAAGCACACGGCTGTGCTGCATCCGGCGGACGTGGGGCCAGTCAGCTACGCCATGAGCTGCTCCGAGAGCTTGCCCAAGATCTATCGCGGCATCTGATCCTGGTTACCGCCACTCCCCACAGCGGCAATCAAGAGACGTTCCGTTCTCTGTTAAGCCTTCTCGATCCCAACCTGCGCGAACTGCCCGAAGATCTGGGCGGCGACGAAAATCGTCGGCATCGCGAACAGCTTGCTCGCCACTTTGTGCAGCGACGGCGTGGTGACCTGCAAGCGTACATGGATACAGAGACTCCGTTTCCTGATCGCGAAACGGCGGAGGCGCACTATTCACTCAAGCCGCAGTATCGGGACTTGTTGGAACGGGTGCTCAAATACTGCCGCGAAACGGTTGTGGAATCGACGGCCTCGCCTGCCGCCAGCGGTGCAGTAAGTGGACAGCAGACCCTTCCTATCGCCGCGAGAGCGGATGATGCTGGAGCGCTGCAGCAACGCAGGCACCAGCGGGTTCGCTGGTGGTCCGCCTTGGCACTCTTGCGCTCCCTTGCTTCTAGCCCGGCAGCCGCAGCCGCGACTTTGCGCAATCGCTCGGTGACCGCGAGTGGAGAAACCGAGGAGGCCATCGACGAAGAGGGACGGCGAGCCGTCCTGGACCTGGATGACCAGAGCGCCGAAGGCCTGGACGTGGTCCCAGGCAGCATCCCGGAATCCGACGGTACAGAGTCCGCAGAGCGTCGACGCCTGCTTGCGTTGGCGAATGAGGTCGAAGCGCTTAGGGGCGGCGAGGATGCGAAGCTGCGCCGAGCCGAAGAGCTGGTGCAGGGACTGTTGAAGGAAGGCTGCGCGCCCATCCTATTTTGCCGATTTATCCCCACCGTCGAATATGTGGCCGAAGCGCTGCGCGCCAAACTGAAGGGCGTAACCGTGGAGGCCATTACCGGCGAGCTGCCGCCCGAAGAGCGCGAGCGCCGCGTCGAAGAACTTGGTCATCACGACCGGCGCGTCCTCGTCTGCACCGACTGCCTGTCTGAAGGCATCAACCTGCAGCATCGCTTCGACGCCGTCATCCACTACGACCTGAGCTGGAACCCCACCCGCCACGAGCAGCGCGAGGGCCGCGTCGACCGCTACGGCCAGCAGCGCGAAAAAGTTCGCGCACTGACGCTATACGGCGCGGACAATCCCATCGACGGCATTGTCCTGGAAGTCCTGCTCCGCAAGCATCAGGCTATTCGCAAGCAGTTAGGGATCGCTGTCCCCATTCCGCTGGATACCAAGGTGGTTGAGCGCGCGATCTATGAAGGCCTCATCTTGCGTGAGCGGCGCGATCCCAAACAGCTGTCGCTGACGGGCATCATCCCCGAGCAGCGCGCCATGGACTTGCAGTGGGATACGGCGGTTGAGCGCGAAAAGAAGAGTCGCTCGCTGTTCGCACAACACCAGCTACAGAAAGCAGTCACAGAGGAGATTGGCCGCGAGCTGTCCGAGGTCAGGCGCGCGATTGGCGGCGAAGCCGACGTCGAGCGCTTCGCGCTGAGCGCCTTGCGCGGTCTGCGCGCGACGGTCTCGGCGAACCCGCCGCACGAGGTCGACGTGCGCGAGGCTCCCTCGGCCCTGCGCGATGCCATCGACCGAGACGACAGCTTCACGGTCGTGTTTCGCGGCCGTCCGCCTGCCGATGCCGAGCTTCTGACCCGGACCCATCCAATTGTCGCGGGTCTGGCCACGCACGTACTGGAGTGCGCCTTGGATGGCGGCGGACCAGGCAAGCGGTGTGGCGTGATTCGTACTCGTGCCGTCGGGACGCGCACGACCCTCTTTCTGTTGCGGATGCGCTTTCACATCGTCACCAAAGATCGGGAAGGAATCACCCGGCCGCTTTTGGCTGAAGATGTTGCGCTACTCGGCTATCGCGGTAGCCCAGAAAACGCGGACTGGCTGACCCGCGAAGAATCCGAGGCGCTGCTTGCCGTGACCCCCGACGCCAACATCGGTCCCGATGTGGCCACGCAGCATCTATTGCGGGTCACGGAGACCTTTGAATCGCTGCTGCCCCGGATTCAGGCGACCGCATCGGAACGGGCTGCGGCCTTGCTAGACGCCCATCGCCGTGTGCGGAAGGCTGCGCGCACTTCCATTCAGACACAGAAAGTCGAAGACCACGGCCGGCCCGATGTCCTGGGCCTTTATGTCTACCTGCCCGCCGATGCTGCCTAGCCGCCTTCACGCCAAGGATTGCCGATGAGCCGCGCCCGCACCCAGCAGAGCTTCCAGACCGTCCGTAGCGAGGGCGGTCTGCTTCCCATCGACATCCTGCAGCGCATCGCGGCGCAGGACAAAGATCTACCCGGCCTGACGCCCGATGCGTATCACCTGCCGCCGGGCGGACGCTTTGGCGAAGCGATCAGCAGCGCATGGATCCGCGTGCTGGCTTCCTGGCATAACTTTCAGGATGCGCTCGCCCGACTGCCCGAAAACGATCCAGCCACCACGCTGACTCGCGAAAAGTTCTTGCTGCCCCTCTTCGAGGAGCTGAAGTTCGGTCGACTCCCCAAAAAGACCAATTCGTTTGAAGTCGACGGACGCAGCTACGCCATCTCGCACGAGTACCACCGCTCGCCGATCCACATGCTGGGCTGTCGCGTATCGCTGGAAGATCGCGTTGCAGGTCTGGCGGGCGCGGCGAAGAGCTCACCGCACGGCCTAGTGCAAGATCTGCTGAACCGCTCCGAGCAGCACCTATGGGGATTTCTAACCAATGGGCTACTTCTGCGCATCCTGCGCGACCACCACAGCCTGACCCAGCAGGCCTACGTCGAGTTCGACCTACAGGCCATGCTCGACGGCGAGCACTACAGCGACTTTGTCCTTCTGTGGTTGCTGTGTCACCAGAGCCGCATCGAAGCCGAGCGTCCGGAAGAGTGCTGGCTGGAACGCTGGATGCAGGCGGCACGCGACGAGGGCATCAGCGCCCTCGACAAGCTGCGCGACGGCGTCGAGCAGGCGATTGCAGCACTCGGCACAGGGTTCCTCAAACACCCGCGCAACAGCGCGTTGAAGGCGGATCTGCACAGTGGTGATCTCGACAAGCAGGAGTACTTCCGGGAGCTGCGCAACCTAGTCTATCGCTGCATCTTCCTGTTTGTTGCCGAAGATCGCGGCGTGCTGCTCGATCCCGATGCGTCTACGGAAGCACGCGCCCGCTATGACCGCTACTACTCCACGCGCAAGCTGCGCACCCTCAGCGACCGACGCCGCGGTGGACCACACGGCGATCTGTGGCAGGGGCTGCGGTTGGTCATGGACAAGCTGTACGAAGGCTGTCCAGAGCTTGGCCTGCCTGCGCTCGGTAGCTTCCTGTGGAGCCCTAATGCCGTCCCCAATCTTCGGCGGGCAGAGTGCGCCAATGAATTCCTGTTGGCCGCAGCGCGCGCGTTGTGTTTTTTTACCAGGGGCAATCTGCGCTTTCTGGTCAATTGGCGGCAAGTCGGTGCCGACGAGCTGGGCAGCATCTTCGAGAGCCTGCTGGAGCTGCATCCACGCCTGAACCAAGAGGCGGGCACCTTTGAGCTGGATACCGCCGCCGGTCACGAGCGCAAGACCACGGGCAGCTATTACACGCCGTCCTCCTTGGTCGACTGCCTGCTCGACTCCGCGCTCGACCCGGTGGTCGATGCCGCCGTCGCCAAGAAGAGTCGGGAAGAAGCAGAGCGGGCGCTACTGAACCTGAAGGTCTGCGATCCGGCCTGTGGCTCCGGGCACTTCTTGGTAGCCGCAGCCCGCCGCATTGCCAAGCGGCTGGCCGCCGTGCGCACCGGAGACGATGAGCCAAGCCCGACCGCTCTGCAGCACGCGCTGCGCGATGTCGTCGGTCACTGCATCTTCGGCGTCGATCGAACCCTGATGGCAGTCGAGCTGTGCAAGGTGGCGTTGTGGATGGAGGCCATTGAACCCGGCCGCCCCCTTAGCTTCCTCGATAATCACATCCAACACGGCAACTCCCTCCTCGGCACGACACCTCTCCTACTACAAAAAGGAATTCCCGATGAAGCCTTCGAACCTATCGAGGGCGATGACAAGGAGGTGGCCAAGCGTTTGAAGAAACGTAACCGCGACTTCCGTAAGGAAGGACAGACCTCGTTAGAGGCGCTTATGACTCCTCCGCCCGTCGTGAATGAGCAGCTTACAGCTGGCGCCCTGGCCGTTGAGGAAGACCCGGACGACGCGCTGCCCGCGATACGAAAAAAGGAATCTGACTGGCAGCGCTTCACTTCCTCGCAGGCTTACCAGGATGCACAACTTTTGTGTGACCTATGGTGCGCTGCGTTCGTATGGCCGAAGCAGGTCGGCGATCTCGAGAGTAATGCGCCAACACAGGAACTTTGGTTTCGGACTGTACGAAACCCGCAAAGTATCCCTGCTTTTACGAAACGGGAAGTCGGTAATATTGCCCGCCAGTACCACTTCTTCCACTGGCATCTTGCGTTTCCTCATGTGTTTGAGACAGGTGGCTTTGATGTGATGCTGGGCAATCCGCCTTGGGATACGCTGAGCCCAGATGCGAAGGAGTTCTTTTCAACATACGAACCCGGTATTCGAGTTCAATCGAAGCCCGAGCAAGAGGCCACGATCGCAAGACTGCTCCGAGATTCTGCGATATCGGCGGCGTGGGATGCGAATCGAAGAACGCTGTTTGCGACTGCCTTCTTTCTCAAGGAATCTGGTCGATATTCACTGTTTGCGCCGGGGAACCTAGGTAAGGGCGACTTCAATGTCTACCGCAGTTTTGTGGAACTCGCGCTGCGACTTGTGCGAGACAGTGGTTGGGCGGCTCAAATTGTCCCCGATGGGTTTTACGCTGGTGCAAATAGCATGGCGCTCCGGAGGGAACTGTTTGAGCATTTCACCCTCCCGCTTCTGCTCGGGTTCGAAAACACGAAAGAAGTCTGGTTCAAGGGGGTGCATTCAGCGGCAAAATTTGCGCTATATGCCGCGCGTCGAGGTGCTCGCACTGTGAGTTTTCGTGCCGCTTTCTGCATCCGCTCCCTCGATGAGCTTCGATCTGTTTTGTCTTCCGGTGGCTTGAACCTACCCGTTGCATTGATCCGTGAGTTTTCTCCTGATGCGCTTGCCGTAATGGAGTTTAGGGACCAGCGTGACCTGGACGTAGCTCGAAAGATGTATTCGCGCTGGCCTCCACTCGGTAAAGAGATTCCCGGCACTCCATATCGTGAATTTCTTCGTGAACTTGAAAGCGGTCACGTACAGGAAGTGCTTACTGAGGACAGAGCCAATCTGCCTCACTATGAAGGCCGCATGATCGCGCAGTATGATCACAGGGCGAAGGGCTATCGCTCCGGTCGCGCACGCGCTGCCCTGTGGATAGATTTGCCGTTCGGCTCTGCGGAGAAATCCATTCAACCGCAATGGTATGTTGCGCGGGAGAGCATACCGTCCCAGGCTCGTTCACGAATTGACAAATATCGCGTCGGATTCTGCGATGTTGCGAGCCCGACCAACGAACGCACGCTGGTTGCGACTGTGCTGCCACCTGCATGCATTGCCGGAGACAAAGTCCCGACGGTACTCATGCGTTCTGACAACGCGCCTGCAGATCTGCTGGTATGGCTCGCTGTTGCAAACAGCTTCGCCATGGACTTCCTAGTCCGAATGAAGGTTAGCCTGAAAATGGCCCTGATCATTCTCGACAGCCTCCCCTTTCCACGGCTTGTGCGTGGTGACCCTCGCGCCCATCGCATTATTGCAAGTGTACTGAGGCTTGTCTGTACCGGCCCCGAGATGAACAACCTGTGGAACATGATGGCAGAGAAGGGCTATGCTCCACCGCTTGAGGAAGGCAATGTTGTGCCAGGATCCCTAGGGTCCGATGAGCGCTTACGGCTGATCGCAGCCATTGAGGCTGAAGTGGCAATGCTTTTCGGACTCTCGCGGGATGAAGTTGCCTACATCCTCGATACGTTCCCAATCGTTCGCAAACGCGATGAGAAATGTTATGGCGACTACCGGACCAAGCGGTTGATCCTTGAAGCCTATGACGTCGTAGCAACAGCCGAGTTCGGCGGCCAGCCGCATCAGACCCTGCTCGATCCGCCGCCGGCCGACCCGCGGGTCGCCCATCCGGCGCGAGAGCCCAAGAACTAGGCAGATTGGAGGGGACCATGTCCATTCAGATGCTGGCCATTGTCAACAAGGCCATCTTCAAGGACGAAATTGAAGGACGCGAGTATGGACTGGGCCGTACAATCAACGATTGGCGTACTTATGTGAGCGACCATCCGCGGCTGGACGAGCTAACGAGCGGCAGTCGATTGTTTCTGGTTTGCGTGCCGCCGCAGACGAACCACCTTTGGCTGGTCGCTGTCTACGAATCGATCAAGCGAAGCGAGAGAGGATATCCCCAGTCGACCAGGAAGAACAAGACCCCCATCACGGACATCACCCATCTTCGCGACAAGCTCCGCTTCGACAATGGAATCGGGATCAAGTGGCGAGGCGGCGTGATGGCTCAGTCGCTGCAGACGCCACGCATCTTGACCGAAGACGATGTCCGGCTCCTTGCGCAAGCGATTCGCAAGCAGACGGGGCACGTCTTGCCGCCGTTCCGCGCGCCGTCCGAAGAACTGTCCATCCCAATTCCCAGCGGCAGCAGCAAGGCTGAGAAAGAACGTCTTCGCGAACAGTGCAGCCGCCTGGCCCGCGACCAAGCTCTGCGCCCGAAGGTCATCGAGCTGTGGGGGCCGTCCTGTGCAGCCTGCGGCTTGGAATTATTCAGCGTCGATGGTGCTTTCGAAGTCGAGGTCGCTCATATCCGGCCTGTTTCAGAAGATGGCCCGGACTGGCCCACCAATACGCTGCCCCTCTGCCGTACCCATCACTGGGCCTTTGACCGTCATCTGTTCTCCGTCGATCCAGTAACACTGTGCTTGCAGGTTGCGCCGTCTCTGCGAAAAAGCCCGGCCCTTGCAGCGCTGCACGGGCGAGGTCTGCGCCGAATCCCCAAGAGCATCGAGCGCGCAGCCATCACGCAGGCCTTGCGTGACCATTTCCAGCAGTTCCGTCGCGCGCACCGACGGGGTGCATCCGTATTATCGCATCCTGCCCACTAATGCGTGCCTCGCCGCTACCATAAGGCAGACGAATATCCATGGGGTCGATCGGCTTTCTGCACATATCAGATTTGCACCAGGGTATGGAGCCGCTTGGCTGGCTGTGGCCGAATGTCCGCGAACAGCTCTTTCTGGATCTGGAGCGACTTCACAAAGCGAGCGGCCCCTG
Source organism: uncultured Myxococcales bacterium (assembly GCA_964437195.1). Lineage (GTDB taxonomy): Bacteria > Myxococcota_A > Polyangia > Palsa-1104 > JAEUJZ01 > JAEUKA01. The sequence goes on from CAYTGC010000022.1 coordinate 26,133, forward strand.
GGATGTAGTTCTCTTTACGGGGGACTTGACCCAGAGAGGATCGGCCGTCGAGTTTGAGAGGCTGGAACAGACACTGGACGCGCTCTTTGCTCACCTCGCGGCGCTTGGGTCACATCCAGTGCTGCTGGCGGTTCCGGGAAATCATGACCTTGCGCGCCCCAAGAAATCCGCGACTCTCCGAGCCGCCCAGACTTGGGAATCCGACGAGAAGCTGCGCCAGAGTTTCTGGAAAGGGCTGCACGGGGCTGGGAAGCCGAAGCTCGTGGATCTTGTCCGCGCCGCCTTCAATCCTTATGAGGAGTGGTCAGCCCGAGCACGGGCCAGGGGAAATACCGCTACGCTGTCAAACTTCCGTAGTGGACTCCTTCCGGGCGATTTCTCAACCACACTTGAAAAAGACGGATTGCGATTCGGCATCCTTGGGCTGAACTCTACGTTCCTTCAGCTGACCGGCGATGACTACCAAGGGCACCTTGATCTGGACGTGCGCCAATTCCATGCCGCCTGTGGTGGCGATGGTGCGGCTTGGACGGCGCAGCACGATGCTTGCCTTGTTCTGACTCACCACCCGCTAAGCTGGTTGTCTCCGCGGTCGCGCAAGGCGTTCTTGGGCGAAATCATGATTCCTGGCCGCTTCGCCGCGCACCTGTTCGGCCACATGCACGAGCACGCGCTGGAGTCGCTAGGCCAGGGAGGATTCGAACCTCGAACCTCCATCCAAGCATCATCGCTGTTCGGGCTAGAGTATTTCGGAACGGCGCAGCAGCGCAGCCACGGCTACAGCGCCGGACGCATCGAGATTGCCAACAGCAGAGGAACGCTGCACCTCTGGCCGCGTGTCGCCATAGAGTCCGCGGCCGGTCACCGCATCATTGTTCCGGACAGCAGGTACGCGCTGAACGACGAGCAGGTTGCGCTGCCGTTCAAGCCCCGCCTCCGGTCATCATCAGACGGAAAGGCTTCCAAAGGCATCTCTCCGGAAATGCAGGCCGCTGTGGCGGCCTATCGTCAGCGATTGACAGCAGTATGCGCTCAGTGGCGTGTCGCCCCCTCACTCGCAGCTGTTATCGGGCGGAGCCGACGAAACATCGAAGTGAGCTTTGATCAGATGTATGTCCCGCTGCGAATTGGCAAGTGCATCGATGCACGCGGACAGCGCGGAGTGGATGTCAGCCAGTTCTCTGAAGCCGAAGAGAAGGAAAACAGCGGTACGCCATTGGGGCCGGATGAGCTTCTTGTCATGGCCTCATCCGTGGTTATCCGGGGACGTGCAGGCTCCGGCAAATCGACGTGGGTCGAAGCCTCGTTCCGCCAACTGCTGCGGGACGATCGAGCGTTGCCGATTCGGATCCCACTGCGAGAACTTGCTCGGCGTTGGATTGAGACTGATGCAGGCGGCATAGGTCGCTCTCTCGACCAGTACGTCGAAGGATGGCTGCACGAGTACGTTCCAGAACTGCGAGCCTTCACGCTGCAGCAACTATTCGGTAGCGCAGGCACGCCCCGTCCGGTCCTGTTTCTGGATGGATGGGATGAAACAGGCCCCCTGGGTGATGAGATCCGCAGCAAGCTGCTGGGCTTTCTCCATCGCTACCCGAAAGTACTTGGGGTTGTCACCAGCCGGCCCTATGGCGAGTGTCAACCTACGCACAGCGACGGCTTCGACGTATTCGAGCTGCGAGCGCTCAATCAAGAGGAGCAGGTTGAACTCTCCCGGCGGTACTGGCTGTATGTCGACCGATGCGATAGCGAGGAAGCTGATCGAAGGGCGCAACAGTATGCAGATCGCCTGCAGGCTGAATCTAAACTTGCAAGCCTAGCTGACACGCCGGTCTTCTTGCTCATGACGCTGCTTCTGGGGCGCACCGACACGGGAGCATCGTCCCGGTGGGAGCTGCATAACGCTTGCGTAGAGTACCTGCTCAACGTGCAAGCAGATCGCCGCAACACTTGGTCCGAAGCTAGTTCCGTCGAACAGTGGCGGCCCGACAACCCCGAGGAACGCATTCAGGCCGTCGCGGCCTTGGCGTTCAGACTGAGGCCTTTTGCAAAGAGTCCTGATCTTGCGATGGCGGCAGATATGCTGCCGGACGGCTGGCCATTGCAGCGCCCCGCTGGGATGTCTTTACAGCGGCTACGTCGGGGATTCATCTCTTGGCTAGCAGGACCTGCCGCGCTCCTGGTTGAGCGTATGGACGGACATTTTGAGTTCGTTCACCTCAGCATTCAAGATTTCCTGGCAGCCTGGCATATCGGTTCTGCCGATTGTTCTTTTGAGAAGCGACTAGCCTGCTACTTGCCACAGCCAGGCTTCAACGTGGATGTTCTACGCGGGGCTGCTCGGTTCGGCTGTCGTCGTGACCCAACCTGGCTGGATCCAATCGTGAGGGAGCTGTCAACGTGTGACGACGATCCGGTAGGCTTGCTTGGTTCTCTATTTGCTGAAGGAGTCGGGCGGGAGGAAGACTTCAGGGCATGGTCGGTCCGCTTTGTGGCTGCACTGGAGATGCGGTGCAACGAACCCATCAGCGAGTGCATCGTTGAGTGGGCGCGCGATCCTGACTCAGACCGAAGGCGTTACTTACTGTCGCTCCTCCAAGAGCGATCGGCCGCGAGTCCATGCCAGTCTTTTCGACGGTTCAATGTTGCGCACTTTGCCTGGTCAAGAAAGCACCTCCCTCCTCCCTCACAGGGAACGGCCGTCCACCTGCTGAGCTGGTTCAATAGCGGAGAATGTTCGAACGCTGCTGCCGTCGCAGTGGGGCGTGTCCTTGCCGGCGGTTCAGCACTTTGGCCGGGCAAGCCCGCCGACTTGGCATTGCTGAACTTGTGGCCAAGCCATCGGCGTGTCGTTGGATGTCGGCTGCAGCTTGCGGCGTTCTGCGGTGCCAGGCGTGAGGACCTTGTTCGTTGCGCGCAGCAATGGCTGCCTCCGCCGAAGTGGACTGCTGCTGCGAGCAAGCTGGCCGCGCATCTTGCCGGCGACAGTTCGTACTGGCGAAACGTCGACGATGCCGACCTCGCCGCACTGTTGCGTGACGTGTCACCCCCCGAATCCGGAACAGCGCAACAGGAGCAGCGTAATGAAGGCAACGATGTACGGCAACAGCGGGATGTCGCAGGCACAGAACCATGGCTTCAGCATGTAGCGGAGCGATGGGCTCTCGCGTCTGCGGATGACCTGCGGAGGCTCTGCGGATACGAGCCTGCACCCGAGCCGGAATTGGACCCGCATGATCGAGACCGTCTACAGGCGTCTCCAGAATTTCTTGCACTGCCACCACCAATGCAAGAACTGGCACTGCAGTGGTCCGCCATTGACCTCGAACAGTGGACCAGCTTTTGGGTCACAGGCTGGCTATCCTACGCTGACCAACTACGCCAAGATTCCCGTCAGAGCGGCGCAAGCGATGAAAAGGCACAAAAGCTGGCTGGATTCTTGGGCAAGCTGTGGCTGATCAACTGGACTCGCTACTGGGGGATTGTGGAGTCTCGTTTCGTTCCCATTCGATCCATGTCTTGGGACAGCCTGGCGATCCCACTCGCCGAAGCTTGGGCGCGTGCGTTGGTGGAACTCCTTCACCTGTCACCCGACTGCCCGTGGATCAACGACTTCGTCTGGCTGGACCTGATGTCGATTGGGCGTGACACTGCGCGTGCTGTTCTTGCCAAGGAGAAGCCGGAAGATGCTCTGTGGGCACTCCTCGCCGAGGCATCCCGACTCTCGATAGGCGCAACAACAGATCCCTCGCAACTGAAACTACTGCTCGGCTCCACGGCACTTCCGAACGAACCGTTATGGCCTGCGCTTGCACGGTATCTGTCCGGCTGCGCCTCCATGGAAGACTGCGCACTCCTCGACGATTTGGCCCGTCATCCAGAGCGACGAACCGGGCCATTGAGCTGGGGACTTCAGTACATCGTCCGTGGTGACATCCTGCTGAACGACGACAGTGTCGTTACGTTGGATGAGCTAGCCGCGGAGGCCAAGCAGCCTTTGTTGCCATATCTTGATGCCCGCAATCTCTGCGGGCGCTGTGACTAGCGGTGTTCGTAATCCTAGCTACTGTTGTCAGGCTCCAACTATATCGTTCCTTATAGATACGAATGTAGTCGGCGTACTGCCTCGAACCATGTACGCTCCCTTCTCTAGTCCACTAACCGTCGATATTGAGCGCTGAGACAACCTACGTTTCGGCCACAGCTGAGAATGGTCTGCCAGTTTCCCCGTCTGTCAGACACTGCTCCGAGGGATATCCAGCCCAAACGGCGGCCAGCTCGTCTAGGTTTCGCCCCTCCATGTACAGCCAGTGGTTCCTTTCTCGATCCAGACGCATCAAAGTCAGAGCAGAGTCAATGGTGGCAATTAGCGTAGGCACATTAAGTTCAAAAGGATTTTGACAGATGACACACCATGTCAGATTGGCGCTGGAGAGCAAAGCCATTACTGACGTTCTCATCTCAGCTCGCTTCAGCGATACCGGTGGAGTAGTTCTCGCCTCCATTCCATATTGTAGCCATAACCAGACCTCAATCGCCAGGTAGCCAAGGAATACCTCAAGTGCCCCCGCTGCTACATGACGCAAGTGGAAGCCTTCCTCATATAGCTGCACAACGAACTTTCGGAATTCTCGACCGCAGTTATCGTAAATAATCGAAGTAAGAGGGAGGGGGAGCGAATGCGTCGAGAAAAAATCTGCCAAGAGGTGAACGGCTACGTTGACCAGTGCCGCAAACCAATCTAATTCTGGGTATGCCTTCCCATATTGATTCAGGCGAGATATGACCTCAATGGGTTTGTGCTTCTGCCAGCGCCGCCCTCTAAACTCGCCCTCCGCCGTTTGGCGGACTGCTTCCAAGAATCGTGCTATGTCGTGGCCACGAGTACGTGCCCGATGAAACCCGCCGCCAAAACCCTGCCCTTGGTAATCGATGGGGTTGTTCGGAGCGTGTGCATGCATTTGTTCATTGAACCACCGCCGTATCTGTCCTTCGGAATCGAAAGCCCCTCGGGGCTTCCATGCCGTGTTTAACAGTTCAATCGAGAGCCCCAAGATCACAAAATTAGCGACGGCAATGTAGTCCCCTTTTGACCATCGGAGCCGTTCAAATAGCGGGCGAGAAAGGTGAACCCGCACCGCTTCCAATTCCGCCGCCGGCAGGAGAGCGAGAAGTAATTCCTCGTCTGTCAGGGTTCGTCTACATCCGAAGCTCTGTAGCTGTAGCAGCGGGTCTGGCACCGCCAGCTGCGCCCATAGATCATCGCCCAGCAATGCTGCAGCGGCTGCAAGGTCAGGGTCACCGGCCTCAAGCACAGTCAGAATCGCGTTCAGCCTCGCCAGTTGTTCGGTTTGACTGAGGGCTATCTCTCGTCCTAGAGACAGCCGACGACGGCAGAGCTCCAAGGCATCTTCATTACTCAAGACTCGCTGCGCAGCGACTCGTCCTGTAACCAGATGGGCTTCCAGCGACACAGCAAATCGCCGAACCTGTTCGGCGTAGGAATGCAACAGCAGCACGATCGCTCATACTCCCCGTTGCAGGCGATCGATGAGCACGGCAAGCCGTTCTCTGAGCCGCTCGATCTCCTCCTGATGAGCTGTCTTTGTCCGCAGCATTTCGCCAATGATGCGGTTAAGCTCCTCAATCTCCTCTTTTTGCTTCTGCGTCTTCCTGTTTGCGGTCTCGTAGATCTGATTGGCCAGCATCAGCTTTTCTGCGAGTTTCCGTAATTCAGGATCTTCAATGGCGGCATTTGCAATCGCCGCAGAAATCGCAGCGGCGGTAGCGCTGCCGGCAGCGAGCACACCGATCCCGGCAAGCATTCCGCCACCAACAAGTCCACCGATAGCAGCAAGACCACTGGTGATCAGGACAGCTCCGGCACCCGCCCCTACCCCTGTTACCACCAGTAGGCCACCAGCCGCGGCCAGCAACCCACCGCCTACGCTAGCTGCCCAGACCTTGGAAGTTTTCGACCAAGCCATGGATTCCTCCAACAAGAAGTGGGCGCATCGTATGCCGCTGAGCGGTTGAAGACAATGGCGATCAGGAGGTGCGCTCTTGGGCTGGGGCGTTCCACGGCGGAACTGTGACTTGCGGCGAGGATATAATCGGCCATCAGAGAACCTCTTTGGCAAACCGATTATTGCTGTTGTCGAGTGCTGAGGGGCACAAATCTTGCATTATTGTCTTCTCAATAGCCGCAGACACCGCAGATAATCGCCCCGATGATCGCTGGCGCCCGAAAGTTAGCCTCCCACCATCTCACCCTGCGCGTACCGTGGCACGACGATGGCTGGCGCGGAACGGTATGCAAGGATCCACGTGGCAACACGACCTGTTTGATCGGCATGAAGCGGATCGCCGAGGAGAAAGACGACGATGCAGAAGCAGTTGTCGCCGGCCGGTCGCTCGAGGTTCTCAAGGAAAAGGAATTTCCTGTCTGCGTCGCGGAGCGCGGCACGTTCTTAGCTCCATTCGAAATCGTCACGACGAAGGATCATCCATACGTCTCATGGAGCACGGCGCATCGAGAGTTCCGGCCAACTCAACTGAGGCAGCCACCGTTTAGTGCCTTGGCGGTTCCCTTTCGCTGGATGCTGAGCAGTGAGCTTGCAGACCGCAAGGACCGCCGCGGCATCGCAGGCCGGTTCCAGCTTGGGTGGGATCCTGAGCGCGAGCCGGTCTTATGCGATGCCAAGGGGAAAGAGCACAAGACCAACTGGGTCCAGCATCGCGAGAACCAGCTCGTGCTCCTCGACACGTTCTTCGGCGCGATCCAGCCCAAGTCATCACTATGCTTCTTTTACGCCAAGCGCACCCCGCTTAGCGAAGATTCACGCCGCGTCATCGTTGGGGTCGGCCGCGTGGTGCGAGTCGGACACTCGGTCGAGTACCGATATCAGGATGGCCCGGAGAAATCGCCGATACGCAGCGTACTTTGGGAGCGGTCGATCGAGCACTCGATCCGCCCGCCAGACTTTGAGGACGGCTTCGTTCTCCCGTACGGAGAACTTTTTGAAGTTGGGGAGCGCGATCCTTCGGTGCGCCTCGCCGACTGTGTTGCCTTCGCACCCAATGAGTTTTTCGAACAGTTCTCCTACGGGTCCGAGCTGCTCGTCCACGATGGAGCCATCGCGTCGTTGCTCGCCTGCGCACAGGCACTCCGAAACATAGCAAAGCTTTTACCGGGTCCGTGGGAGCGATGTCTCCACTGGATCGATCGAGAAGTGAACCGGCTTTGGGAACTCCGCGGTCCCTTCCCAGGTCTTGGCTCTGCGCTCAGTGCCTTCGGACTCAAGTACGGCACGCTGGTGGCGCAGGCCATTAGTGAACTCCAGACCGCGGGCAAGAAGGAATGGCGGGAGAATCCCTGGGAGGCCGTAGATGCAGCCTTTGCGAATCCCTCCTTGCTGCCGCAGGGCCTAGGCGATCTGATTGGCGCAAGCTTCCAAAGGAAGTGGCAGTCTCTCCCCAAGGAGCGGCGGGCACTGCTCGAGTTGCTGTCACGCTGCGCCCTACGGGAGGATCAAGCAACGCGCTTTTTTCAGCCAACCGACCGTGAGGATGCCGGGATAAGCGTTTCCGACCGGGGGCTGCTCGAAAATCCCTACCTCCTTTATGAGCTCGACCGGGATACTCTCGATCCGATCGACTTTGGCACGGTGGACCGCGGCGTGTTCCCGGCGGACGTTGTGCGGAAGCGTTTCCCTGTGCCGGCTCCGAGCGGTATGGTAGACGCGATTGATGCGCGGCGAGTGCGCGCGGTCATGGTCCAGACACTCGAGCAGGCCGCAGCGGAAGGGAGCTCGCTCCTACCTTGCAAGTGGGTTGTCTCCCGCGTTCGCGAACGCGCGCTCTCTCCGGCGTGCCCGCTGGACGAGGACACACTTGCTATGCACGGCAAGTTCGTCGCTGAATTAGTAGGTGACGCGAAGCTCGCGGATGGCAGCGCAGCGATGCAGCTCGATCGGTATGTAAGCACTCGAAAGCTCATCCAATTGACCGTGAAGAACCGGATGTCTGCCAAGAGCAAACGACATGCGGCCCGTCATGACTTCGCACGTCTTATCGACGAAGGCCTGCGCGATCCGCTGCCAGCAGATCCGGCTGACCGAGAAGTCGAGCTGCGAGCTAGGCAGGAGAAGTCGATGGCGCTCGCGGAGATCTTCTCCTCGCGTTTCTCGGTACTCATCGGGCCGGCGGGAACGGGTAAAACCACCTTGCTTCGCATGCTCTGTGCCCTGCCGGAGGTGCAGCAGGGTGGTCTATTGCTGCTGGCTCCCACAGGCAAGGCGCGTGTGCGGCTGGAGCAGCAGACGGGAAAGCGTGGCTCGGGCCAGACGATTGCACAGTTTCTACTCGGCTGGGAGCGCTATGACATTAGGACCGGCGTATACCGCGTTCGACCGGATGCTGCTCGCTGTGCTGACTATAAGACCGTCATCGTGGACGAGAGCTCGATGCTCACGGAGGACCAGCTCGCCGCGACGATCGACGCGCTCGAAGGAGTCGAGCGGCTGATTCTCGTTGGTGATCCCCGCCAGCTTCCCCCGATTGGAGCGGGCCGGCCTTTCGTCGATATCGCGCGGGAGCTGGCTCCTGCTGATATCGAGGTCCGCTTTCCCAGAGTGGCACAGGGCTACGCCGAGCTGACTGTCCTGCGCCGCCAGGAAGGAATCTCTCGGGACGATCTGCTGCTCGCGCAGTATTTTTCGGGCAGGCAGCTCGATCCTGGTGCTGACGAAGTATGGTCACGGATTGAGGCCGGGAGCTCACCAAACCTACGCCTCGTGCAATGGAGCACGCCAGAGGAACTCGAACGACGCCTACTCGAGGAGCTTGTTCGAGAGCTCAAACTAGAGCGCCTCGAGGATGAGCAGGGCTTCGAGCTGAGCCTCGGTGGCTCTGAGTACAACGGGCAGGTCTACTTCTGGGCAAGTCGGAATGGGGCTCCCGGTGCAGCCGCAAAGGTCGAAGCCTGGCAGATCTTATCCCCTGTGCGGGCGCAGCTGCACGGTGTCGATTCCTTGAACCGTATTATCCAGTCCCGCTTCCGTAGGCGGGCGCTCGAGATGGCCACTCCGCCGCAGTGGTGGCATAGACGCATCCCGCCCCCCCTCGGGCCTCAGAAAATTCTTTGGGGCGACAAGATCATCAACATCCGAAACCGCACGGATGTCTGGACGATTCCCAGAACGGAAGATGCGTATGTCGCCAACGGAGATCTGGGAGTTGTCGTAGGCGAGTTCAAGAGCAAGGACTTCAACGGCATTCCAGAGAATCTCCTCGTCGAAATGTCGTCGCAGCCAGGAGTACGCTTCAAGTTTTGGGCAAGCGAGTTCCGTGGCGACGAAGCGAATCCCTCGGTAGAACTCGCCTACGCCCTGACTGTACACAAGACGCAAGGTAGCGAGTTTGGCACGACGTTTCTCGTTCTTCCGAACCGATGTTGGTTGCTGTCCCGCGAGCTTCTCTACACGGCACTCACTCGCCACCGTGACCGACTCGTGTTGTTGCACCAGGGACCGCCGCGCGCGCTTCTCTCGTTTTCGTCGGAAAAGTGGTCTGAGCTCGCCGGGAGGATGACGAACCTATTCCGTGATCCCGCGCCGGTTCGGGTTTCCCTGGGACGCGAAGAGCGCTTCCTGGAAGAGGGCCTCATCCACCGTACCGAAAATGGCGAGCTTGTGAGATCGAAATCCGAAGTGGTCGTGGCCAATGCCCTTCGTGCCCGCAGTATAAGATACACATATGAGCGTCCGCTCATGCTCGGTGGGCGCGAACGGTACCCAGACTTTACAATTGAGGACACTGACCGCGGCCTCAAGTTCTACTGGGAGCACCTTGGGATGTATGGCGATCCCGCGTACGATGAGCGCTGGCGGCGAAAGCTCGAGGAGTATCGGAACGAAGGAATCCTTCCCCACGAGGAGGGAGGCGGCCCCGAGGGCACGCTCATCATCACTCGCGATGTCCGCGCAGCAATTGACTCCAAGGAGATTGGTGAACTCATCGAGCGGGTCCTGCTCGGATGATGCTTGGTCAGCGGACCTTACTTGTGGGAGGCCGGATTGACGGTTTGAAGCCGAGTGTTATTAGAGCTTCATCTTCTCAATATCCCGAGCCAACGCACTCGGCGCGAGATGGGAATAGACCAAGCTCATCGCGAGCGACGAATGGCCCAGCATGTCCTTCAGCGCCAGGATGCTGCCTCCTTGCTCGATGAAGATCGATGCGAAGGTATGCCGGAGCCCATGCCAGCCGCGCGACAGCGGCTTGCACTTTGCAGCCTTCAGCAGCTGCGCCAATCCTGTTCGGGAGTTCGTTCCGATCGGTACGACCTTCTGAGACTTCGGACAGACTGCGCGCCATCGCTCCAGGTCGTCGAGCAATGCGCTGGGAATCGGCAGCGTGCGCACCTTCCCATTCTTCGGAAGCGACTCGAAGGAGCGGGCAATGGTGATCCGCTTCCCCTTCAGATCGACGTCTTCCCAACGTAGCCCCCATGCGGGTCTTCGTGAACAAGCGTAGGTGGGCCTATGCCAGCGACAACGCGAAGCAGAATCCTGACTACCAGATCCCTGTGTCACTACGAGAACGACTCGTCAAGGTCAAGCGGCCTGCGGCCGTCACGTTCGCGAATCTTGACGAGTCATTCTTGCAGTGAGATCGGACCAATAGGCCAGCTTGCTGAGCAGTCTGTCATCGTCGGACAGCTTGCCAACCACAGGACCTACGCTGGATCGCGAAGAGCCACATTTCACCGCAGTCATCGCATCGCGGGTTCCGTTGCAAACGGAGCAAGCCAAGCGCAGTACGGTACGTGGATGAAAGGCAAGCGAGACCGTTCTGGCTGGTTGCGTTCGTCATCTTCGTAACCGTTTGAACCGGCCATTGATGCCGAACGCAGGACGGATGGCGGAAACGCATCCCACCTGGCTACCGATCGCAACGTTGCGTTTGCATCGAACGCATCTTGAACGCCGCAGCCAGGGAGGACACGCGGC
>CAYTGC010000023.1:0-35810 GCA_964437195.1 uncultured Myxococcales bacterium
GAGCCGATCACATCGCCATCTTGATGGATGGCTGTCGTCTCTGGTCGACGGAGCGGGGACTTTCACCAAGCTCAGGCCTGTGGGCTTCGGCCCTGACCGCCTCAGCAACCATCGAAGCCGCCGCACAAAATGGCGTGCGCCACCTGACCCTGATTCCGACCGACGCGTTTGCCACCGATGTCAGCGAGGAAGCGTCGACAGTGCTGTATCAGTTCCTGCGCAGCCACGGCGAGACGTTCCGCCATCTCTCGCTGCGCTTCTCAGCCCACGGTGAACTTTCGCGCCTGCCGCTGGCGCTGCAGCAGAAGCTTCACACAATGAAGAACGCCTCTGCCAAAGAACTTGGCATGGGGCTGTCACTGCTTCTCGGCTACAGCGGGCGAGCCGACCTGCTGAGGGTCGCACGCGAGCTAGCCGCCGAAGTGCGCGCGGGCAAACTTCCCGCCGAAGCCATTTCGCCCACGCTCATTGAACAGCGACTCATTACGTCGAGCCTCCCGCCGGTCGACCTCATCATCTACACGGGACGAGGCCAGCACTTGTCGGACGCCCTTACGTTCGAGTCCGCGTATGCGGAGTTCGCGTTCGCTCCGTGCTTGTGGCCGGACTTTGCGCCAGAAGACCTTCAGCAAGCGCTCGCCGACTTTGGCCACCGCGAGCGTCGTTTCGGCAAGACGTCGGCCCAAGTTCAGAGCGCCAGCCCATCGTAGCTACGACCGCTTGGGCCGCATCGCTTTGAGCAGAATCTTCAAGCGGTCCCTGTCGTAGCGCGTGTATTCGCTAAACTCCCCTGCCCCGGCAAGCCAGCTCCCCCCATCGATGGTCACGCAGTCTCCATTTTGGTACGGACTCACATCGCTCATCAGAAACACGGCGAGGTTGGCAAGCTCGCTGTGCTCACCGACGCGACCCATCGGCACTCTCTGCTCGACCAGGCCTTCTATCATTGACGCTTCGGGCACGAGCCGAGACCACGCGCCTTCGGTGGGAAACGGCCCAGGGGAAATTGCGTTGAGCCGGATCCCGTAGATACCCCACTCCACGGCCAGTGATCGGGTCATCGCCAGCACGCCAGCTTTTGCACAGGCCGATGGCAGAACAAACGCCGACCCGGTCCAAGCGTACGCCGTCAAGATGGAAAGCACAGAGCCGGGCGCACCACGCTCGATAAGGTGCCGACCTACGGCGAGCGTGGCGTTCACACTCCCGTAGAGCACAATCTTCACCACCGCATCAAAGCCACCGACCGTCAGGTCTTCCGCCGCACACAAGAAGTTCCCGGCGGCGTTGTTGACGAGTCCATCAATCTTGCCGCAGCTTTCGACGGTCTTGCTGACCAGTGCGGCCACCTGCTCAGGCTCGCGCACGTCGCACGGGATCGCCAGCGCCTTGCCGCCGGAAGCACGCAGCGTCTCTACGGCTTGACCAAGTCGCTCTGCATTGCGCCCGCAAATGACGACTTGGGCCCCGGCTTGGCACAAGCCTGCGCTCATCGACAGGCCAAGCCCCGAACCACCACCCGTGACGATCACAACCTGACCGTCCAAAAGGTCGTTGGGAAATACGGGCGACTTGCGGGGAGAGCGGCGAGGACGAGAAGGATTTGTACTCATCGCTCACTCGTAACATATAGTCTTCGGATGATGAAGTCCGCTGTGTCTCTTGCGGCTCTGCTTGGGGTGATGGTCGCGAGCACTCCGGTGCTGGCGCAAGTCCAGCCCAGCGAACCAGCGGCGACCGCCACTCAGACGCTTTCGGAGCCGCAGATGAACCCGCTGCCACCGCAGGCGGCGTCCCCACCGATTGGGACGATGAGACACGCGCCTCGCGTTGGCGCTATCTCGCTCGGTTGGATGTATTCACCGATTGGCCATCTCCCACTCTCAGCAGACAATGTCGGTGGAAAATTCCAGACGCAGGGACTGCGGGTGGACGGCAAGTTCGGCTGGCAAGTCGGAGGCTTTGCTTCTCGGTACTCGTCGTATGTCGGCTTTATGGCCGGTTTCTACTACAACGTGGGCCGCAGTGGCGCCGCCGATAGCTTGGGAATCGACTACGGCATCTTTGCCAAGCACATGGTAAGCCCCGGCCAGCGCGTTCGATGCTTCCTAAGCTATGGACTGGGCGCCACCCAGGTCTGGGTGCGCCAGATTGAAGGTCGCGGCATTGGACACGTCACCAGACTCTCAAGCGGTGTCGACGTGAAGCTGACCGAGAAGCTCCAGTTCGAGCTAGAGTTCGCCTACCAGTTCAACATCTTGGCGACGTTTGCAACGGCGCAAGATCAGACCGCGCGCAGCTACGATTTCCACGCGCTGAATTTGTCTGCGGGCCTGTGGTTTGGGAAGTGATTGTGGCTGCGCGCCGCTGACCACTGCGAAACCCAACCAACCTGGAGCTACTTCGCGAGCTGTTTTTCCAGAAAGTGCAGCCGGTCGTTGCCCCAAAATAGCTCGCCATCGACGATCATGGCTGGAGCGCCGAAGACACCGCGGCCAATCGCTTCATCGGTATATGCGCGAAGCTTGTCTTTGACCTGTGCCGTGTCGGTCAGAGGAAAGAGCGCATCCGGCGCAAGTCCAGCTTCGGTCACCAGTTGCCGCAGCACTTCATCGCTGGAGATGTCGAGGTCGCGCTCCCACATTCCGGCAAAGAAGCGCTTCGCAAGGTCACCGCTCTTGCCAACGGACTCACCAGCGATGATGAGACGCATGGCGCGAATGGTCGGCAGAGGAAATCGGCTCGACATCTGGAATGGAACTCCGTAGTGCTCCGCCCAGCGCACCAGATCCTTCACCATGTACTGGGCCTTGGGAATGCAGACCGCAGGCATCACGTTGCCAGCGGCCTTGAAAACAGCAGCCAGCACCATCGGCTTCCACGCTATCGAGCCACCGTGCCGCGCGGAAATGGCATCAAGCTGCGTTGCCGCCAGGTAGGAATAGGGAGACGAGAGGTCGAAGTAAAAATCGATCTGCTTTCCGCTCATGACAGCCTTCCTATCACAGGTCTCAGCGACAGCGGCAAGATTTGGCAGCGGAGTGTAGGCCGGGGCTAGGGGCTTACTCCACGCAGCAGCGGCAGACAGTCCGATCGCACGGCCATCCGCAGCGGATTTCCAACGCCGATGGGCACCTGCAAGAAGCGGTAGTCGGGATGCTTGTGGAGTGCCAGGACCATTCCCTCCAGCGTCGGGTGGTCGCAGTGAATCTGGGGATCTTGCGCTGGAGAATCGCAGACCACCAGCAGGACCGCGCAGACCTTCTCTGCAATCGCAAGCTCGGTAGCTGCACTTCCCCAGGCCACCGATCCACGCGGCAGATCGAGACGACCGATCTGGGAGTGTGCAAGCCCCATCAGGTCGACAGTCTGCCTATCTGCAAAGAACGGAATAAACCCGGCGGGAGCGACAGCCAAAGTCAGGGACGGATCGCTGTGAGAATGGATCCACTTTCCAGCCGCGCGACGCCATACGCTACACGGCTGATCTCCTTCAGGCTCCAGTGCCCACGCGCCCTGCGCAAAGGAGAGAAGCAGAAGCGATAGCATCATTCCACCGCGAATGCCTTTGGCAACCCGGACGGACATCGACATCCGGCCCAAGCACAAGAGCAGGCACGCGTAGGGCCAGATCAGAAACCGACCGCGCGAAAGTTCATCGCCGCCCAGCAGCGCTAGCTCGATCAGTGTCGAGCCCAGTGCCCCGAGTGAAAGCAGCGCAAGTGGATCTTGGCGCAGGTCACCATTCCACGTCCTGCGGATGGCAGTAACCAGCGCCACCCCCAGGAGCACAAGCTGCGGCGCATCGCGAAGCACGTAGCGAAAAAAACGCAACACGTTGCGGGGCTCGATGCGGAACTTGGTGACCACCGGCACTGCCACGGCGGCGCCATAGGACGTGCGGCTCAGCGCAACATACGAGACGATGCCCAGCACACACGCGACACCCACCACAGGTATCAAGCTGCGTGACCGCGGATGCCACACAAACAGACAAAGCAGACCGCCGAGAAGCTGAAGCGGCAAGTCGGGACGGACGAAAGGACTTAGGACACCAAGGAGAACCGCGGTCACCAGCTCAATGTCGCGAAGCCGTGGGTTCACACCGGACTCGCAGGCGCGACCCACCACCGAAAGGAAATGCAGGCCCAAACACAGCGACAGGGAAGTCTCCAGCCCCGCGCTGCTCCACAACACAAGCGGTGGAAACGTCGCCAGCAGAAGCACCGCCAGCCCAAGCCGTCGCAGGTTCAGCTTGCTCCACAACGAAATGGTCAGGACCAAGATGGCACCGGCGCCGAAGGAAACGCCCAAGATCCTGGCACTGTCCTCGATGGGTACCCCCAAGATCATCAAAAGCCGCAGCGAGTAGGCCCACAGAATCGAGCTGTGTGCCTGGACTGGGTGCCACGAGTCCCAAATCATGCCCAAGCCGCGGCTGTGGTTTAGGACATGGCGAAACAGGATGTACGAATCGTCTGCCAGATAGTCGAGTCTGCGTCCCGCCACCACAAGCCACAGCGCAGAGAAGAGCGCGATGGCCAAAAGCAGCAGAGACAACCGAGGACGACCGCGCGGACCGGCCAGCGCGATGACGCTATATTGAGAACTCGACAAGGGACTCCGTACGGGTACGCGCTACCAAGGGATGAGAAACGAGGTCTGGGGGGGAACAGACATCTGCGAAGCTTAACCACCAACGAGGGACTTGAGGAGGTCGAGCGCTTTCTTGCGCTCTTCTTCTGGGAGCTTGCCCTTGAAGAAGTAGCGCAGAGTACCTTCCTTATCGACCATCATGACGACTGACTTGTCGTCGCAGTCGCCCAGCTTCCACGCATCGATGAGCAGGTGTTTGGGGTCAGTCAAGATCGTGGTGCCGTACTTTTCGATCTTCTTGCGAACCACCCGACGAATGATCCAGTTGGGCTTGGCGGGCGCGTCTTGCATGTTCGCGACGCCCATCGACTGAAACGTATCTTTCGACAGGTTCGCCGCCTTGACCATGTCGGCAAACTCGTCGTTCTGGTCGGCCTCGTCCGGGTCGGTATACAGGATGAGGAGGACTTTGCTGCCCCACTCGGGGAGCTTGGCTGGTTGATCCTTCGCATCGCGCACTTCAGGGTTTTGCAGCTTGTCCCCGGCTTTGGGCTCTGCCCATGCCGCGTTTGGCAGAAGCGCCATAAAAGCCAGCGCCGACAGAATCGACCGAGCGGAACGAAGCGACCAAGCAGAGCCACTGTTGCGATTTGTCACGAGTCAACTCCTCATCATTTGGGTCTAGTGAGACACGATCTTGTCCAAGGTCAACCGACTAGTCCATGCCGATCGGTGCGCTGGTCATGAAATTTTCCAGCCGTTCCGACCCTGCCACGATGGTAGAAGAGGCGCTCATGTCACGCGCCAATCACGGCGTTTGCCGCACGGACCTGCCCATGCACTTGGATGTCACCTGTCCCACAAAGAGACGCAGCCACTGGCTTGCGCATTCGCTTGTCTTGCTGTTTGCACTGCCAGGAACGGTCGGCGCTGCGCCACAGGCAGCAAAACCAGAGCGATCGCCCACCGCTGCAACAGCAAAACCGTCCGAGAGCGAGCGGTTTTCTCGCTCCGTCGACGCATTTGTCGCCGAGCTGGGCCGTCACTACCCAACCGAGGCGACCGAGCTGGGCCTGCACGAGCATGATGCGGATCTCGAAGATCTATCGCCCGCAGGCATCCAAGCGACCCTTGGCTGGCTGACGGAGTGGGAACGCAAGCTCGCAGCGATCGACAAAAAGCAGCTTCAAGCCAGCGAGCAGTTCGATCTCGATCTGCTAAGGCATGCGATCGCAGGCCGTCGGTTTGAGCTGACTGAGCTGCCAGCGCACAGGCGCAAGCCGCTCGCCTATACCGGCCTTATCTCGCACAGCGTAAATGCGCTGCTCAAGCGGAACTATGCACCGCTTGTGGACCGGATAAAGCCGCTCGTCTCGCGTCTGCGCAAAGCCAGCGCACTCATCCGACAAGCGCCGCACCAGCTTGATCAGATGTCACGCGCGTCGATCGACGTCACGCTCCGCACGCTGCCAGCTACGACGGAGTTCTTTCGGAGTGAGGTGGTGCAAGCCTGCGCACAGGTGGAGGATGCACAGCTTCAGAACCAGCTTCGCAGCGCCAGCACCGAGCTTGCCGCTGCGCTGACCGAGTTTGGCAAGTTCCTTGAGAAAGAAGGAAAAGCGAAGGCCTCGGCTGATTTTGCGCTGGGCGAAGCCATGTTTCAGCGTGCCCTGTTCGCGCAAGAGATGATCGACGCCAAAGTCGCCGATCTTTTGCCAATCGCCGAAGCAGAGCTTGCGCGCCTGCGGGCCGAGTTTGACAAGACCGCAGCAAAAATCGATGCGAAAAAGTCGGCTGCCGAGGTTCAGCTTCTGGTCAGCCAAGATCATCCGCAGCGTCCCGAGCTGCTCGACTACACCGCGTCGCGGCAAGCGGCGCAGCGCAAGTTCCTCATCGACCACAACATCGTGACGGTACCGTCCGAAGTGCTGCCTCTCGTTCGCGAGACACCGCCGTTCATGCGCGCGACGACGCTTGCGTCGATGGACACGCCGGGCCCGTACGAAAAGGCCAGCGAGGCGTACTACTACATCACGCTGCCCGATCCGGCCTGGAAGCCCGCCGAAGCGGAAGACTTTCTGCGCGGCGCTCACAACCGACCGCTCATTGATGTTGTGACGGTTCACGAGGCGTTCCCCGGTCACTACGTCCAGTATCTGTGGCTCGGCAAGCTGAGCAAGGTGCGACAGATCGCGCACATGATGGCGAACGTCGAAGGCTGGGCGCACTACACCGAAGAGATGATGATGGAGGAAGGGTACGGAAGCGGTGACCCACGGATTCGCCTGATGCAGCTTCAGGATGCGCTGCTGCGGGCGGCTCGGTTCGTCGCAGGCATTCGCATGCACTGTCGAGGCATGACCCAGTCGCAGGCCGCAGACTTTTTCTTCACGGAAGGCAAGCAGATGCGCGCGGTGGCCGAAGTGGAAGCCCGTCGCGGCACGCAAGATCCGCTCTACATCGTCTACACCTACGGCAAGCTGCAGATCCTCAAGCTGCGCGCGGACTACAAAGCCCAGCAGGGTGCAAACTACAGCTTGAGGAAGTTCCATGACACGCTGCTTGGCTACGGACGCGCGCCGCTGTCCATGATTCGTCAAGCGATGCTCGGAAAGTAGTCTGCACCGTCGATGTCTCTCGGACTACGATAGAAAAGCAAGGAGTCCTGATGCCACACCGTCTTCGCAAAGAACGCCAAGGCGACATCGTGCTGCTCACGCTTTGTCACCTTCAGCGGGCCAATGCTGTCGACGATCGTCTGCTTTTGGCCCTGCGCGAAGCAGTTGTCGAAGCCGCAGAGCAAGGCGCAAGGGCGGCGGTGTTGACCGGAGCAGGGGGCGTATTTTGTGCCGGTTATGACTTGCAAGCGCTGCCGCAGACCCCAGACCCACAGTGGCTGCGCGGACATGGTGAGCTGGAAGCGACGCTACGGCTGCTCCGCGAGGGACCGCTTCCGACGGTTGCAGCGCTGACTGGGCCTGCGGTGGGCGCAGGTCTGGAGCTGGCGTTGTCGTGTGACCTGCGCGTCGCTCATTCCGAAGTGGTCCTGCAAATGCCGCCAGTCAAGCTGGGGATTGTTTACACCATCGAGGGAATCTGGCGTCTAGCGACGCTGTGTGGCGCGGGCCGTGCGCGCGAGCTGCTTCTTTTGGCCGAGCCCGTTTCGGCAGAATCAGCACTCCGGCTGGGGCTCGTCTCGCGCTTGGTTGATCCAAACGACGTAGTTGAAACGGCTTGCACGCTGGCAAAGAAGATGGCGGCACAGCCGCGACCGGCTGTACAGGGAACCCGTCAGCTGCTCGAACACCTTCTGCGCTCTGGTCCCACACTGAGCGATGAAGACGCAGAGCGCCTCTTGGAATTGCGGCAAAAGTCTTGGCAGAGTCCAGAAGCCCGTGCAGCCCGGGACAACCTGCGCTCTCGTCGCTCGAAACCACCAGCACAACCTGCCTAGCCAAGGCCCGAGCGCCCTGTTCCCCAACCGGTTTCACGGTTCGGTACGCCCAAACGCACATTGCGAACCCAGCTAGACGAGGCAAAGGCGAAGCGGATATGATGAGCCGCAGTGTCTTGTCTCTTCCATCGCTTGCCTAGAGCCCTGTTTGCGCTGGCACTTCTGTGTGGGCTCCTGGTCTGCACAAAGACGCATGCCAGCTTCTTCGATTCGTCGCCGGGCAAGCTGGCACGCGGCCACGCAGAACTCGACGGCCCGTCGAACTGCATCAAGTGCCACCCTCAGGGCAAGCGCGAAGTCGACGAAAAGAAGTGTCTCGACTGCCACAAGCTCATCGCTGAGCGAGTGGCGCAGAAGATTGGTCTTCACGCCTCGCCGAAAGCCCAAGGGCGCCCCTGCGTGCTGTGTCACAAGGAACACCGTGGCGTCGAAGCAGATCTTTTTGGCTGGGTGTCGATGGGTGGACAGCAAAAGTTCAACCACGACACGACCACGCGCTTTCCCCTGCAAGGACGGCACTCTGTCGTCGAATGCAAAGACTGCCACAAGCAGAAGACCAACAGCGGGCGTCCAAGTTTCTTGCTCGCACCGATGGCCTGCGTCGGCTGCCACAAGTCGCCGCACGGAGATCTACACGAACAGGTCGCCAACTGCGAGCGCTGCCACGACGCGAAGAACTGGCGGCAGCTTGAGCCCATGAAGTTTGACCACAACACCGACACGCGCTTCCCGATTGAGACCAAGCACGCCGGTGTTCCCTGCAACAGCTGCCACCCACGCACCACGTTCCGCTTGACCAACTGGGCCACCGATTGCACGCCGTGCCATAAGAACGTCCACGGCGAGTCGCTGTTTGGACAGAAGAAGTGCACCCAGTGCCACAGCGCCAAAGTCGAGTGGAAAGTGATCGACTACGACCACAACCACAAGACGAAGTTTGCCCTGGAAGGGCCGCACAAAAAGCCTTGCGCTTCATGTCACCCGGCAACGGCGAGCAAGTCTCCTGGAAGAAACTGCGACGCCTGCCACAAGGATGCGCACGAAGGCCGCTTCACCAAGACCGGCGACTGCACGACGTGCCACCTGTCCTCGACGTGGGGCCCCGAGCTAAAGTTCGAACACAACAAGACTCGATTCCCGCTGCTGGGCCGACACGCGGCTGTCTCGTGCCGAGCGTGCCACCGCGGCAAGACCCAGGCAGAGTTTGAGAACTTCGACGCGCTGGTCAAGACGACCACCACCGGCAAGGGCAAGAAGAACACCACGACGGCCATCGACTGCATGGGCTGTCACCAGCACAGCCAGGTCCACAAGAAGCAGTTCACGTCGGACCAGTGCTTGCAGTGCCATCAAAAGCCCGGTGAGGTAAAGCAGAGCATCGATCCGAAGGCGATCAATGAACGCGTCAAGATCGGCCATGGCCCCGGCAAGCCGTTCCAGCTCATCGATGGGCACGTGATTGATGGCATCCGCATCAAGGACTGTCGGACCTGCCACAAGAATGACCAGTATCGCGACACCCCAGGGATGTGCGGCGCATGCCACGAAGACCGGCTGCACAAAGGCTCGCTCGGCAAGGACACCTGCAACAACTGCCACGAAGGCGCACGCTGGGCAGCGACGCGATTCAACCACGACAAGACCAACTACCCGCTCATCGGCAAGCACAAGGACGCGCGCTGCGAAGGCTGCCACCCAAGCCGACGCTACAAGCCGACGGCGATGCAGTGTGCGGACTCAAGCTGCCACCTCAAGGACGACACGCACCAGCGCAGCCTCGGACTCAAGTGCGAAGACTGCCACAACCCGACGGGGCAGGTCAGCTTTGACCACAACGACCCCAAGGCCAAAGGCCGCTGGAAGCTAGAGGGCAAGCACAACGCGGTACGATGCCAAGGCTGCCACTCGTCGCAGAAGTACAAGCCGACGCCGACCCAGTGTCAGGACTGCCACGCAGATCCGGAAGCGCACAAAAACGAGCTGGGCATCCGCTGCCAAGGCTGCCACGAGCCTGCGACGTGGAAGAAGGTCCACACTGGCCACGACATCTTCCCGGCTCGGTTCGGCGGCGCGCACGATCGACTGTTCTGCAAAGAGTGTCATCCGAGCGGTCGCGTGCTTCAGGGCCTCGCGCAGCTTTGCATTGGCTGTCACCAACGTGACGACGTACACCACAACTCGCTTGGCCCACGATGCAGCGACTGCCACACCCAGCAGACGTTTACCGGCGCGCGCTTCTACCACGATCGGGTTGGCTGCACGCTCACCGGCGTCCATCGTGTGCTGCCATGCAGCGATTGTCACAAAGGCGGCAACTACGCCGGTCTGTCACCGTCCTGCGTATCGTGCCACCGCGATGATGCAGTTCGCGCCGCGGCCTTGCGCGTGACCACCGATGGCTTGCCACCCGGCGCAGCCAATCGACACGACGCCCAGGTAAGCTGCGGAAGCTGCCACAACACCGCGAGCTTCCGTGTGAGCCGCTTGGTGGGAACGGACTCGGTGTGCCGATGAGAGGGAAGCTTCTTTTCGCAGCGCTGCTTCTGTGCGCCCCAAGCCTTGTCGAGGCACGTCCGCTCTATCGCGGCAAGGTATCGCTGACCGGCTTTTACTACACCGAAAACGACGGAGTCGATCCGACCCAGAACATCGACAAGCGGATCGCGACAAACTCGAACCTGGGGCTTGTCGACCTGCGTGCGACCGTACTGGCATCGCGGCTGTGGAAAGAACGGCTCGACTTCAAGCTCGACTTTCGCCTGCGTGTGACCGGAAGCCTCGATTTCGAGCGCAAGTTCGATGCAAACACCACGCTGTTTGGCGACCAGTTCTACAAGACACCGCTCGGAACATCGGCTCGTGGCTATCTTGGGGGCCGCGAATACGATCTACGCGAAGCCTACGTCACCTTTCGACCCGTCCCGACGTGGCACCTGCACGTCGGTCGCATGTATATCGCCGAGACGGACGCCATCAAGGTCGATGGCGCGAAGGTCGGTCACGACTTTGGTCAGCACTGGTACGGCAGCGCATTCGTCGGTGGCTATCCCAATCCGTACTCACGATCGCTGCTGACTGACTACGTGGCCCCCTGTGGCAACGGAGTCGCTGGGACGCGCTCGGACACGCCATCACTCATCGCAGCCGCGCTGACGCCCACTGCCGATGAACTCCGGACACAGCAGTGCCAGCAAGACAGTGGGCGCTTCGGGCTCGTTGGTGGCGCAGGGGCTCGCTATAACTACGACGTCCTGTGGGGCACCGTTGGCGCGGCAGCGTCGTTCTTCTTTGGGCCCGGTGACGGTGGCCCAGTCGCGCCAAACCTGTCCGCCGCTCTGCCAGCAAATGACCTTCCGATTCAGCAAAACCTCGTCGCGCCGCTCGACACACTCGATGCGCCGCGGGTGTTCGTTAGCTGGTTCAACTCGTGGCGCCCACACGAGCGCGTCGATCTGATGAGCGACTTGGTTGTTGACCTGTACGGCTCGGCAGGCCCACAGCTTACCCGCGCCGTCATTCTGTCGACGATTCGCGCGCTTCAGGACGACAGGCTGACCGTTCGCCTCGGCTACTCGCACATGTCGTCGCTGGCGATCAACATGTACCTGACGCGGCTGCTTTATAACCGCAGCGCTGGCACCAGCCTAGCGGCCATCGGCGCAAGCGCGGTCGAGAACAACCTGACTGTGCTGCGCACGGGCCGAGACGAAGGCCGAGTGACACTCGACAGCCGATTCTTCCGACGCCTCGGAGGTTTTGTCGAAGGCCGGGTGCGCGCCCGCAGTCTGATAAACGGCGAGAGCGTGCCCGACGTGTACAGCCAGACGACGTACACCAAGAACACTTCCAACCTGGCAGGCGATGTCTCGGTGGGCCTGCGCGACACCGGATCGGTCTTTGGTGTCCGTGCGAGCCTCGTCTACAGCCTGATTTTCGACTACCGGGCCCAGAACCATGTCATCAGCTTCGACGTGGGCCGCGACTTCTGGAAGGACCGCATCACCGCTTCACTCGGATACACCGCCGCCATCACCAAAGACAAGCTCGCGGGCAACGACCTTGCGTTCTGTTCGTCGGCAGACCCGTTCGCTGGTTGCTTCGGCAAGCGCTCGGGCCTAACCCACGAAGCCAACGTCCAAGTGTCGGCCAACCCGTGGCGAACGCTGTTCTTCTTGCTCGACTACCGGCTCATTGCGATGAGCTCAGACGACCGCAAGGACCTGCCGACCAAAGAAGTCCCGACCGTGATCACCCACGCGATTCTCTTCCGCAGCGAGTTCCGTTGGTAATTCATCTAACATTTTTGTGACGTAAAATTCCCAAGCCGCAGCTTCCCAATGCAAAACGGTCTGTGGCATAATGGTTTCACCATGTGCAGTGATTCCCGTCGCGGTCTTCTGCTCCTGGCTTTGCCACTGCTGCTCGTCGGCTGCTTCGGTCCTGGTATGCTTACCGACGGAAGCAGTATCGCCATGGGGAACTTTAACAACGGCTCGCTCCGGCGCGGACGGAAGCTGCCGGAAGAAGGCCCGGGCTACACAATCCCGACGCTGTGGAGAGAACGCGGAGCCAACTACGGCACCGATGAAATCGTAAGCGCCATCATGCGGGCCGCGAAGCGCGTCGCCAAAGAGTTCCCCGGTGGAACGCTCGGTGTCGCCGACATTGCGATGAAAGGCGGAGGGGAAAGCAAGCTCCACCGATCCCATGAAAATGGCCACGATGCGGACCTCATCTACTACGCACTAGACGATGAAGGCCAGTCGGTGATGCCGGTCTCGGCGATGCCACGCTATGGTGCCGGACTGCGCTCGATGAAAGTCCGACCGACGCCAGGCGTGCAGTTCGAGGAGTTTACGCCCCGCAAGTTCGATGTCCGTCGAAACTGGGCGCTGGTGCGGGCGCTGATTGAAGATCCTGATATCGAAGTGCAGTTTCTTTTTATCCACAACCGGCTGCGCAGCGTGCTGCTGAAATACGCGCGCGATCATCGGGAAAACGAGGAGCTTATCGAGCAAGCCGAAGCGATCCTCAAGCAGCCCGGCGACACGCTCCCGCACGACGATCACCTGCACTTGCGAATCTACTGTTCGCCCACCGATCGCGCTTTCGGCTGCAAAGACGGTGGACCGCTGCGCTGGTGGCGCAAGCGCTTTAAGTACATGCCGCCACGGCCCAAGCACGACAGCCCGCCGCTCCTGTCCAGGCTTGAGACCACCCGCCACGTCCGCTAGAACTCCGCCCCCCTAACATCGCAATGGAAGAGCTTGCTCGACGAGATTCGAGCGCGTTCTGGCGCTTTTTCGCTTTTCCGCGGCCACGTTGTGCGCTTTTCTGCCCTCGTTTCATCCAACATGAGCGCGAGCGGCACACAACTGCCTACAGTCAGGCTCGCCAGGAAGGCCACGATGTCGTCGATGCTGCCGATTTCCCTGCGGGGGGCCAAGACTCACAACCTTCAGTCGGTTGACCTGCGGCTTTGCGCTGGAACCTTGGTCGCGCTGTGTGGACCAAGCGGAGCCGGCAAGTCATCGCTGGCGCTGGACACGCTGTATGCCGAAGGCCAGCGCCGCTTCGTCGAGAGCTTCAGTCCCTATGCGCGTCAGTTCCTGGAACGGCTGCCGCGGCCCGACGTCGATAGCCTTGAGCCAGTGGCTGCTGCCGTGGCGGTCGATCGTCGCGCGCCGGTCAAGTCGAGTCGGTCCACGCTTGCCACGCTCACGGACATCGAGCCCTATCTATCTGCCCTGTTTGCGGCGGAAGCCGTGCCGCGCTGCCCAACCTGCCAGCTTGCCGCCACGGTGATTTCTCCCGTCGAAGCGGCAACCCGAATCTGTGAAAACCACAGCGGTCGCAGTGCGCTGGTGGTCTTCCCTGTCGGCACCAGCGAAGAAGCCCGGGTCGCCCTGCCCCGCCTGCGTGAACAGGGCTTTCGCCGCCTTCTCCTCGATGATGAGCTGTTCGATGTCGAATCGGAAAGCGTTCCCGATGCTGCCCATGTTCACGTTGTCGTTGATCGTGTGGTTCTATCGAGCAGCGAACGCAGTCGGCTGGTCGATGCCCTGGAGCTTTGCCATCGGCACAGCGGCTCAGCAGAGGTTCGGCTGCTCGAGCGAAAGGATCAAGCCAAGGACGCGGAAGAGCGCTCACGCTACACACCGTCTAGCAAGATCCTCGTCGGAAAAGACCTGCACTGTCCGGGCTGCGCGCGCACCTTCGAGCCACCGCACGCGAGGCTGTTTTCGTACAATTCGCCGCTGGGCGCATGCCCGGCATGCCGAGGCTTTGGTCGCGTCATCGGAATCGACTGGGACAAAGTGATTCCTGACGGCACGAGGAGCATTCTCAAAGGGGCCATCAAGCCGTGGAGCGGCCAGAGCTCGCAGTGGGAGCGCGCTGCCCTTGTCGGATTTGCTGAAAAGCATCGCATCCCGCTCGACAAGCCATGGGACAAGCTGACGCCGTATCAGCAGAAGCTCATCCTCGATGGGGAAGGAACCTGGGACGATGGCAAGTACCCGGGCGTGCGCGCGTGGTTTCAGTTTCTGGAGTCGCGCACCTACAAAATGCACGTCCGCGTGCTGCTGTCGCGCTACCGGGCCTATGAAGTCTGCACGGTCTGCCGCGGCGCGCGACTCAACCCAACGGCGCTGTCCTATCAGGTGGGGCAAAAGAACTTGGCCGAGTGGCATGCGGACACGGTCGCGTCATCGCTCGGGCGGCTGGAAACTTGGACCGCGCGATCGTCGCAAGGCAAGCTCGTCGTCGAGTCTCTGCGCTCGCGGCTCCGTTTCTTGTCCCAAGTCGGGCTGGGGTATCTGACGCTCGACCGACAAGCACGCACGCTGTCCGGCGGCGAAGCGCAGCGAGCGAGCCTTACGACGGCACTCGGGGCAGGACTTACCGGAACGCTGTTTGTACTCGACGAGCCGAGCGTGGGACTCCATCCGACGGACGTACCTGCGCTCGGCGAAGCGATGCGGTCGCTGGCCCAAGGCGGCAACACAGTGCTGCTCATCGAGCACGAGTCGTCGCTCATCGCATCGTGTGACCGAGCCATCGAGCTGGGTCCAAAGGCGGGCAAGCATGGCGGCAGGATTCTGTTTGATGGACCCCCAGAACAGCTTGCCCAGCGTCACGACTTGCCAACCGGCGCGGCGTGGCAAAAACAAGGTCTGAACCTGCGCAAAGTTCGTCCCATCGACAAAGTGTTGTCGCTGCGCGGGGTGACGGAAAACAACCTCCGCGACATTGATGTCGATGTGCCGCTCGGCGTGCTGGTGGCCGTGACGGGTCCAAGCGGCTCGGGCAAGTCAACGCTGGCGGAAGATGTGCTGTATCGCGGCGTCGCCCGCATGCAAGGGGACTGCAGCGTCGACAAGCCGGGCGCTCATCGGAGCATTACCGGGACAAACGCGCTCAAGCACGTCGTGCTGGTGGACCAGTCTCCGCTCGGACGGACGACGCGTGGCAACGCGGCCACGTACACCAAGGCGTGGGATCGGTTCCGGACCCGCCTGGCGGCGCAGCCGAGCGCGCTGTCGGCAGGACTTACTGCGTCGCACTTCTCATTCAACGTCGCCAAGGGCCGCTGCGAGACGTGCAGCGGCGAAGGCTACGAGACGATCGAGATGCAGTTTCTCGCCGACGTGTCGCTCTTGTGCCCGGTCTGCCAAGGCAAGCGATTTCGGCCCGAGGTCTTGGCGGTCACGCTGCTGGGGCAGTCGGTCGCCGACATCCTCAACATGTCGATTGAAGAAGCGCTGGCCCGATTTGATCCGAAGGCAGAGCCCGATCCGGCGCTGCGCCGGGCGCTTGCACCGCTTGTGCGGGTGGGACTTGGCTATCTGACACTCGGGCAGCCCCTGTCGACACTCTCGGGAGGAGAGGCACAGCGGCTCAAGCTGGCGAGGGCACTATCGGAGCCAGCCCAAAACACGCTGTTCGTCATCGATGAGCCGAGCGCCGGACTCCATCCGGGCGATGTGGCGCCAGTCGTTGCGGCGCTGCACGCGCTCTGCGAAAACGGAGGCAGCGTCGTTGTCGTCGAGCATGATCTGGATGTCATCGCGCAAGCGGACTGGGTGATCGATCTTGGACCCGGCGGCGGCCCCGATGGTGGCCGAGTAGTGGCCGAAGCGACGCCTGAAGAGCTAGCCCTTTTGCCAACCCGAACCGGAACGGCGCTCAAGGCTCGTCGGCAAGCACAGCGCGGATTTGTTGACGCCACCGCAGCGCGTGTGCCGACCGAAGCGGTGATTTCCGTCGAGCACGCCCGCGAGCACAACCTGCGCAGCGTCAGCTGCAAGCTGCCACACGGCGGACTGACGGTGGTGACAGGTCCAAGCGGTTCTGGCAAGTCGTCGCTGTGCTTTGATGTGATTTACGCCGAGGGTCAGCGTCGATTCATGGAGACGCTGTCGCCGTACGCGCGTCAGTTCTTGCCGCAGTTGCCCCGTCCCGACGTCGACTACGTTGGTGGCGTCCCACCGGCGATTGCTCTGTCGCAGCGGATAAGCCGCGCCGGAGCCAACTCAACCGTCGCCACCGTGACAGAGGTCGCACACTATCTGCGTCTTCTTTATGCCAAAGTCGGCGTTCCCTATTGTCCGACCTGTGACGAGCCAGCCCAAGCAACGTCGGTGGAAGCGCTGACGAGCCTGTTTGCGCAGCTTGGGACCGCGCCGCATACGCTGTACGCAGCCGCAGTCCGTGGCCGCAAGGGCACGTATCTGGAGGTCTTTCAAGCCGCCAGCAAGGCCGGTCTGGTCGAGGCAAGAGTCGACGGCAAGCTGGTTTCGGTCGATCCGCCACCACGGCTTTTGAAGACGGCCGAGCACCACATCGACCTGGTCGTGGCGCAAGGCCAGCCGAAGGGATTTGCCCGCGCCCAGATCGAGCTTGCGATTCAGCTCGGCGAGGGCAACATCACACTCGCAACCGGTCTGGCCGACGCAGCCAAGACGGCCAAGTCCAGCAAAGAAGAGCGTACGTTTTCGGTCAAACGCGCCTGCGCCAAGTGCGGCCAAGGCATCCCCGAGCTGGACCCGCGCTGGTTTTCGTTCAATACCAAACAGGGCCAGTGCGAAGCTTGTGAAGGCCGCGGCCATGTCCCCGACGATGAAAGCAAGCGCTGCCGAAGCTGTCAGGGCACCCGCCTCGCACCGCTGCCGCGCAAAGTGCGCTTGCAGGGGATGACCTATGCAGAACTGACGGGACAGTCGGTTCAGGCGGCGCTATCTCGCGTCGAGACATGGCGATTCGCAGGCAGTGAAGAGAAATTGAGCGCAGCGCCACTCCACGAGCTGCTGCGAAGGCTGCGCTTTATCGAGCAAGTCGGACTGGGCTATCTGTCGCTCGACCGAGCAGCCTCGACGCTGTCAGGTGGGGAGATGCAGCGATTGCGCCTGTCGGCGCAGCTTGGCGCAGGTCTGACGGGCGCGCTGTACGTTCTCGACGAACCGACCATCGGCCTGCACCCGCGCGACACCGAGCGGCTGCTCAGAAACCTGCGCTCACTGGCGGAGCTGGGCTCGACAGTGCTCGTGATTGAGCACGACGAAGCGACGATTCGGGCGGCGGACTATCTGCTCGACTTGGGTCCATCGGGAGGCAAGCACGGCGGTGCGATCATCGCGCAGGGCCCCGCGGTGGAGGTGCTCAAGCACCCGGACTCGCCAACGGCGCATGCGCTGGCGGAGCCCATGCCGACGCGCCTGCCGCGCCCGCCGGGGGACAAGCAGCTTGTGCTGCGCGGTGCGTCCGTCCACAACCTGAAAAATGTGACGCTGAAGCTGCCGCTCGGTCGGTTCAACGTCATCGCCGGGGTCAGCGGCTCGGGAAAGAGCACGCTGGTGCAGAAGGTGCTGTATCCGGCGCTTCGTCAAGCCCTCGGGCTGACATCCGAAGCGCCGCTGTGCCCCGTCAAGCTAGATGGCACCGAAGCGGTAAAGCGGGCTCTGCTCGTTGACCAGTCGCCGATTGGGCGCACGCCGCGCTCTGTACCGGCGACGTTCCTTTCAGTCTGGGATGAGATTCGCCGACTCTATTCCTCGCTGCCTGATGCCAAAGTGCGCGGGTTTGCCGCGGGTCGGTTTTCATTTAACTCGGCGGGCGGCGGTCGCTGTCCAACGTGCGAAGGGCAAGGCGTGCAAGTCAGCGAGATGTCGTTTTTGCCCGACGTGATCACGCCCTGCGAGGCGTGCGCCGGTCAGCGCTTCGAGCCGTCGACGCTGGCGGTTCGTTTTCAAGGCCTGACCATCGGTGAGGTGCTTCAGCTTTCCGCCGAGGAAGCCGTCCGTCACTTTGCCAATCATCCGAAGATCATTCGCCCGCTTTCGACGCTGTGCGATCTGGGAATTGGCTACATTCAGCTTGGCCAGGGCTCGCACACACTGTCGGGCGGTGAGGCGCAGCGGCTGAAGCTCGCAGCAGAGCTTACCGCGCTGCAAAAGCATGAGCCGACCGTCTATGTGCTCGATGAGCCGACGACAGGACTGCATCTTTCGGATGCGCGACGGCTGATAGCGCTTTTGCACAAGCTGGTCGATCGCGGCGACACCTTGGTCATCATCGAGCACCACCTCGAAATGATTGCAGCCGCAGACTGGGTGGTCGAGCTTGGCCCCGAGGCGGGAGCAGACGGTGGCGAGATCGTGTTTGCTGGTCCGCCCGGCGCCCTTGCGAAAGCCACGACGGCCACGGGGCGATCCCTATCACAGGCAGCGGCTCAGCGCCCGGTGGTGTACGACGCGACTTCGTCACGCACGCGCTCACACCAATCAACGACGGGCTCGGAGATCTTCTCTTCCTCGCGGTTGGCCGACCACAGCAGCGCTCCGTCGTAGCCCTTCTTTTCAAACAGCTCGAGCCGACTGCGCGTGTCCTGCTCGCTACCAAGCTGACGCCACGCTCTCCACCGCGCCGACGGGAACTCGCCCACGATGCAGGGCCCGAAGACCGTCATGTCGTTGTCGGGAACGTCCTCAGGGTCGAGGTAATAGTGCCACTGATGCAGCGTCAGGCCGAGCCCGGGCGAATCCCACGCTTTCATGCTGCGATGCTTGGCAAATCCCACCGTCGAACGCAGCCCAGCGCGGTTGATTCTCGCGGCGCCCTCGGACACAAAGTCCTGCATCGCTGCGAGCGGCACCACTTTCTTTTCGTGAAACCACGCACCGTCGTCGGTACACCACTCCGGTTCGTTGAGAAGCTCCAGTGCGTAGACCGTCTCGGGGAACCGGCGACACACCGCGATGATTGGATCCACCACGCGCTCGAGCAGAAGCCGACGTTTGTGTGGATCGACAAGCGCATCGGTCCGTCCGCACTTCACAAGCGGAGCCCCAGCAACGGGTTGCGCAGGAAAGCAGAAGTGAAAGTCGAGGATCGACGGCAGAAGCTGAATCTTGGCTTCTTCGCAGCAGGCAAGCAGTCGCGTGAAGTCGTCGAGCCACGCGGGCGACAGCTCTGGAATCTCGTGGAAGCGCCACTGTCCAGGTCGACTCGGATCGGGCATCGGCTTGTGCTCGCCTATCCCGAACGTCGTACCGTCCCCAAGCAGAAACCAGCGCACCACCTGTAGCCCGAGGAGCTTGAACTCGCGCAGTTCATCAATGATCGTCGGTGACCATGCGGCTCTCGCGCCCCACGCGCTGCCGCTGTCAGACGTCGGAGGCTCGCCGAAGTCCCACGCATAGTTTCGCCACGCATAGTTGATACCGACCAGCACGTTGCACCTCCGTTGCAAATCTAGCGCGCCTGCCCCGACCTTGCCGACACATTGCCCGGCGACCGCGCAGCCAGCGCAAGATAGAGAAGCAAAAGCCTCAAAAAAACTGTTGACGCCGTGAAGCCCTCAGCGCTATTAGTCGTTCGCCTCGGTCGTTGGACCAGGGCATTTAGGCGCGTAGCTCAGTGGTAGAGCACTACCTTGACACGGTAGGGGTCCGCGGTTCAAGCCCGCGCGTGCCTACTCGGATTTCCTCCAGCCTCGGAAATTTAGGTTCTCGATTCGGTAGGCTTGGTGGTAAGTTCGTATCGAAGGAGATTTTACTCAGATGCCCAAGCTCAAGACACACTCCGCCGCCAAGAAGCGTTTCAAGCCAACGGCGAAGGGGCATTTCAAGCACAAGCAAGCTCACAAGAGCCACCTTCTCACCCACGAAGCCAGCAAGCGCAAGCGCCGTCTGCGTGGAACCAAAGTGGTGCACAGCACCAATGAGAAGGCGATTCGCGAGCTGCTCCCCTACGCCTAGTTCCCCTGCCCGCTTGCAGAGCCGTTCTGGCTCACTGATTCCTTCCTCTTCCATTCAAAGCACGCACTGGTATTGAACGCTGCCGTGGTTCGGCTTTGCCAAGCGCTTTCGGCGCGTTCGTCGGCTGCTTTGTTTCTATTTTAGGAACGCGGCTTCGACGCTGGCGTAGTCGACATCCACATCCAGGCGCGCCAGCACCGAATAAAAGCCGAACTGGAGCCGGTTCATAAACAGGATCTCCGTCGGCATTGCAAAGGTGTGGGCCGCGTCCATCTTGAGCGCCTGGTGCGTCATGTCTTTGAAGTCTTCGACCAGGCTGGCTGCGTACTCGCGCGTCATGCGAAAGCGCGGCACAAACAGCGGCTCGAAGCAGCGACGCAGATAGCGAAGCACCAAGCCTTCGAGCGGACCAGGCTTGGTCGAGAGCAGACGCTTCCCCGCCTCTCGAAATCCCTGTTCATCGCGCGCAATGGCCGCTTTGTGAACGGCAACGGCCCACTCGTGCTGACCCGGCGGAATGGTCTGGACGCAGCCGTAGTCGAGGAACGTGACGACGCCACCATCGGAAAACAGGTAGTTTCCCGGGTGCGGATCGGCATTGAACATGCCGCCCACCAAGTTGCCCTTGAAGACGAACCGCCACATCGTCTCGGCCCAGGCACGACGCTCGGCTTCGGTTGCAGTCGTCGCTTGTTCGAAGGTCGCGCCCCGCACAAACTCACTCGTGAGAACTCGCCCGCTCGACAGTGCGTCATGAACACGAGGAATCCGAATCGTCGGATCTTCGGCATGAACGCGGGCAAATCCGCGCTGCCGCTCCGCCTCTAGTCGATAGTCCAGCTCTTCTCGGAAACGCGTGCGAATCGTCTCTAACATGCCCTCGCTGTTGAAACGCCGCGTGCCCGAGATCGCCATCATCTGCTCGAGTATCGAAGCGTTCGCGAGATCACTCTCTAGCGCAGCCACGATGCCCGGGTGCTGAACCTTGACCGCGACTTCGTGCCCCTGATCGCCCGCAACCGCGACCAGCCGCGCGCGGTGGACCTGCCCAATCGAGGCACTGGCGATCGGATGTTCCTCAAACGAGTGAAACAGCTCCGCGATGGGACCGCCCAGCTCGCTCTCGATGAGCTTCTGAATTTCTGGATACGGTGAGCGCGGCGCCGCCGAACGCAACGTGCTCATCGCCGTCTCGTACGCCGAGCGGTGCTGCTCGGGAATCACGCCGTCGACGTAGCTCGCCATTTGCCCGACTTTGGCAGCCAGACC
Source organism: uncultured Myxococcales bacterium (assembly GCA_964437195.1). GTDB lineage: Bacteria > Myxococcota_A > Polyangia > Palsa-1104 > JAEUJZ01 > JAEUKA01. The sequence goes on from CAYTGC010000023.1 coordinate 21,577, forward strand.
GCGCAGCGTACCGAGGGCTTCAGCTGCCGCCGTGGCGCTGTGCGACGAATCTCGCTTGCTCAGCAAATCAAATCCAGCGCGGGCACCAACAGAAACAAGCCGTCCGAGCCGTCCAAGCCGACCGGTCGGAAGTGAGCGTTCGTCCTTCACGAAAACAACCGTATCCCTAAGGAGTGGCTTTCTGCGTGGTCTTGAGGAAATAGCCGCTCAAATCGTCGATCAAATCGAGGAGAGGCTTCGGTTCGGCAGCCAGCTCACGCGTCCGGGTTTGGGCCCGCAAGATGAGCGCAACCAGACGCTGCTTGGTCACGCTTTCCCCGGTGAGCAGCGCAGCATTTGGACGGCCCAGGCTTTCGTCTCGACGGACTGGCTTGCCAGCGATCTCGGCGCAACAAACCGCATCACACAGGTCATCGGCGAGCTGATACGCAAGCCCGAGGCACTGTCCAACTTCTCCCCACGCATCGGAATCCGTCGCCCCGGCAGCCACTGCGCCTGCGGAGGCAGCGAGTCGAAACAGCGCGGCGGTCTTCATCGCGTGATAGCGATCGATGATGCTGCCGTCGAGCCCTTTCTGCTCCAGGCTCTGGCCGCCAATGATCCCGTACTGCGATCCGGTTGCCTGGCCGACCAGACCGACGATCCGCAGCGCGCGCCTGGCCAGACGAGCCGGCGTGTCCGCGAGGATTTCAAAAGCCCGGGTCAGAAGTGCGTCACCAACGAGAACTGCCATCGGCTCGCCGAACAACTTGTGGACAGTCGGCTTGCCACGTCGAAAGTCGGCATCGTCGAAGCAGGGAAGATCGTCGTGAACAAGCGAGGCCGAGTGAATCAGCTCGATCGCACAGCCAGCGCGCATCGCCAAATCCATCTCTGCATCGTCAGCAGCACAAGCCGAAGCCACAGTCAGAAGGAGCCGGGGCCGAATCCGCTTGCCGCCGGAAAACACTGCATGATGCATGGCTCGATGCAGCGTTTCGGGAGTTTCGTCCTTGGGAGGGAGCAGCGCAAGCAATGCCTCTTCGACGGGATCGGAATCGGTCGCGGGACTGGCAGCACCGAACATACCTACACTCCTAAATGGAAAACACGCAGCAACAAGCTTCTTGTGGCCTGGCAGCGTTTACAAGTGCGGCCCCGGAACGGCGAATGTCCCGAGGCCAAAGGCGATTCAATGATCGCTCTTGCATTCGGGTAGATGCTATCCCTCTGCCAATCGTTTCGCAGCACTTAGATTTTCTAATTGCTCACGGTCTGACGCTGGAAACGATCGCATCGTGTAACGCAGGACGGAGCGCCCGCAGTGCCGCTTTGCTCTGATCTGCTTCCGTCGGTCTCGATACAAAGACCCGATTCGACAGAAGAACAGCGACGAGTCGACTATCTGGCTCCATCCAAATGGAACAGCCAGTAAAGCCCAAATGACCCACGCCCCGCCGCGACCACCGAGAGCCCGCAGACGATGTACAAGGCTCAGAAGGCCGGATCGGATCGGGATGATCGAAGCCGAGTCCCCAAGTTCCGGCGAGTCCAGGCAGAGCGGGCGAAGCAAAAAAGCGCCGCACGGTCTGGGATGTAAGCCCCAGCGCACGCACTGCCGGTGTGTCATCGTCGTGAAAACACGCGAGGAGCGCTTGTCCAAGCCGATACACCGACTCGCATTGGCCAAACAGACCGGCATGTCCAGCAACGCCCAACATTGCCCGTGCGGTGTCGTCGTGGACTACGCCCACAAGCTGCTCGCGCTGCGGGGTCTCGCGCCGCGTCGGGGCGACCTCGGATGAAACAAACGGACTGCTGCGATCAAGCGGTGCAAATCCGAGCCGCAGATCGAGCGGAGCGAGCAAGCGGGCAAGCTGGTCGTCCAGACGGGCCTCACCGCGCTGCTCAAGCAAGTCCCCAAGCACAATGAAGCCAAGATCGGAATACAGCGAGCGAGCACCAGCCAGGTCACGCGGCGTCAGGAGCACCGTCTGCAAAACCGCGCGTCGGGTCGAGTCCGATGGCGCGTGAAGCAGTCCCTGCTTGTCGGCCCACAGCGGTGGAAAACACGCTGGAAAGCCCGCCGAGTGCGAGAGCAGGTGCGCCACGCAAACACCGGGCAAGATCTCCTCATCAATCGCGAGCCGCTTTGTCTCACACAAGTGCATCGTCAGCACGGCTGTCGAGAGAGCTTTGGTCAGCGAGGCGATGTCGAACCAAGTCGTCTCGCTCGCATCCCCCACCGATATCGTCGTCGGAAGCCCGCCTTGTCCGAATGCAAGCGATGCGGATGGAAAGGCCGTCCCGACGCCACCAGCCAGCAGCCTTTCGATTTCAGCAAAACGCCCGCTCATGATTTCGGCGGCAAGTCTTTCTGCTGAACCGCGACGGCAATCCCGCTAGCCACGGTCTTTAGCCCCAGCCACAGAATCGAAATCCCACCCGATTCCACCACGGACGGTGCGCCCGGAACGCCGCCAGCCGTCACGGCCAGCAGAGGATCGCTGATCGGCAGAAACGGCTCGCTCGCGTCCCCTTTGTACGAAGACGCCGCCACGAGCGCTGCCTTGCCCATGGCTTCGGCACGCCCATAGAAATCGTACCGAAACCGACCCGCTGGCGTGCGGACGCTGCGAACAAACACCGACGATAGTTTTTCCGCCGGAACCTGCTGGCTCCGCGAAATCGACACAGAGAAATCGCTGGCGAAAAGAAGCTGCGGTCCCGGCTCGAAGCGAACCGTCCCGCTGGGTTCGGAAACCGCCGTTGCCACATCCGAAAGCCCAGCTTCGACATAGCGAACGGACCAGTCGTCGACGGAAAAATAGAGCCGAAGCCGCCCATCGACCACCACTGGAGACACCCGTCCGATCTTGCCCGCTGCGAGCGCCCCCGCTGTAACAAGCGGATTCTTCCGTCGCCAAAGCGAGCCATCGGCCCCACGCCCCATCACGCCGACAGAACCATCGCTCGATTGATAGAACAAGAGCGCCGCTGGTGCCGCCGGGCCCAAACCTCCCAGCAACCAGACGGGATTTCGCAGCCCACGGCCTTCCCAAGGCAGCATGGGCGCAAGCGCTTCATCGGGGCTCCCCGAGTCGTCGAGATTCCGCAGCGATGCCGAAAACAGCTGCGAGTCATCCGGTTGGTTGCGCGGCCACATCTGACCAAACAGCCGCAGAGACGGAGTCGTTTCCAGCGGCTCCAGCGTCGGCATGTCCAGGTCGTAGCCCGGCTTTTCGACCAGCAGCGGCGATTCCAAGTTGCGCAGCACAAAGCCACGCAGCGGTGTCCGAGGCCACTCATCCGGGGGCGGAACCCCATTTCCGAGCGTTCCGCAGCCGCAGAAAAGCAGAAACACCCCGAGCAACGCACGCGGCTTTGGTCGATCTGCGCGACTCACGTTCGAGAGCCTCCTCTACGCCGGGTTATTTAGCAGAGGGCTGCGCACAGTCGGGAAAAAACTGTCCGCTCGTCGCCGCACCCCGCGCCCACTGCTCGTCACCGCCGGGGACAACCGTCGCTCCCTCGGCAACGTGGGCGATCGCCTGAAAATACGCGGCATGGTACGCGACGGAATAGCATGTGCGTCCGATTCCCCGCTTGGCCTCGTAGGAATGCGGCGCGATGGCGAGTAGCTGTTGGTCGCTCATCGGACAGATCCAGCTCGCGAGCGTCCGCAGATCTTCGAGCCGAACCTGCGACGGTAGCTCGCGGTCGGATTTCACAGACCAAGGTGGCGACGATGGCAGCTCGCGCAGGAGCCCGAGCCATGCCGCCCCCAGCGCATAAACCCGTCGCGGCGACGTAACCGCTGCCAGCCCCGTCACACGTGCATCGGCAAAGACCTGGTTGAAAAGAAAGTCGATGCACGCTTTCCCATTCTGCAACTGGCGCTGATTCGGGCTGTAGCAGACCGCGAAGTCAGGCCGTGGACCCGCCTTGGCAAAGCGATCGAAGGTGACGTCCTGGCCTCGCACGTCCGAAACTGCGACCACAGGAGCTGTTTCCGTCGGAACATCAGCAAGCGCGAGCTGAACTGTCGCACCCCCGACTTCCATGATCGCGAACGTCTCTGTCGGACGCAGAGACTCTCGCACCCCGTGCCAAGCGAGCTGCCCTTCTTCGCTGCCAGTCAGAGGCCGCGCTACGATCTGATTCAGCTTGGACTCGCCGCGCAAGAAGCGATCTACAGAAGCCCACAAGAGCGACCACTCTGGACGCTGAAGCTGAACCCCTGTGACTGGGTCGCGAAACCCGCCCGTACCCAGAGCCGCCGCTGCGGACACCTTCGCTCGCCAGTCTGGCCGCCCACCTTTTGCTTTGTCACCGAGAGCTTGCCAGGCAGTTCCCAGTCGCTGCGCCACGAGCGCATCCACCGCATCGCCCGTCAGACCCAGCGAATGCGTCGCCAGGCCACCTTTGGACTTGCTGCAAACGGGCGGCAGATTCCCGACCTGACAGCGCGGAGCCGTTCCGCCCAAAGATGAGATGCGCACTGGAAACATGCACAGAGACGATCCCGACGATCCAATGTCCACGATGAGATGAACCTGGGTCTGCGCATTCGGCCCAGGCAGCGAAGCACAGCCCGACAGACTCGCCAGCGCGAGGGAACACAAGGCCAGGACTGTTGCATCGCCGCGCATCCTGCCGCAGAGGTTCATCGAGCGTGACAATACCGCAAAATGGAGACGCAAAATACTGCGTCCTCAGTCGACCGGGAGCCGCGCGACTTCCGACGAGAATTGGACCATGATAACAAGGTGTTTGTACGCGCACATTGCAAGTCCACCTTTTGTTAAGATGAGAAGTTATGGAAAGCCGCAGCGAGCTACTCCTTCAGCGTCTCTATCGGTGGGAAAAGGAATATAAGGATCGGGTTTATCTAACCCAGCCACTCGACGGAGGTGCAGTCAAGACCTACACCTTCGGGCAGGCAATGGATGAAGCGCGGAGGATGGCGACCTACCTTCGCACACTCAATCTGCCCGCAGGGTCCGCAGTGGCGATTCTGTCGAAAAACTGCGCTCACATGTTCATCTCAGACATTGCGATCTGGCTCGCTGGATACGTGTCTGTGGCGCTGTTTCCGACGCTCGCTTCCGACGCGATCGGCTTCATTCTGGCCCACAGCGAGGCCAGAGCCCTGTTCATCGGGAAGCTCGATAGCTGGGATACCCAAGTGCAGGGAATTCCGCGCGGAATGCCGTGTATCACATTCCCGCAGAGTCCGGCACAGGGCTACACCCGCTGGGATGACATCATCAAGAGTCAGCACCCAACCCAAGGGGAAATCGCCCGCAATCCCGACGAGCCTGCACTCATCATCTACACGTCAGGTAGCACCGGAAAACCGAAAGGAGTCGTTCACGGCTTCCGAGCGATCTCGGCATCCTGTGCGGGTCTGGAAAGAGTCCTCAAGCTGTCCGCAGAGGATCGATTCCTTTCCTATCTTCCGCTGCCACACGTCTTCGAGCGCGCGGCGATAGAATGCACCTCGATGTGGTCCGGGACACAGGTGTTCTTTGCGGATTCTCTCGACACGTTCGTAAATGACATCAAGCGTGCTCGACCGACGCTGTTCCAGTCTGTTCCGCGGCTGTGGCAGAAATTCCAGCAGGGCGTCTTTGAGAAAATGCCGGAAGACAAGCTGCGGACCATGCTCAAAGTGCCGCTCCTGAATTCCATCGTGCGCAAGCGGATTCTATCGGGTCTGGGTCTCGATCAAACCCGCATCGCAGTGAGCGGTTCTGCGCCGATTCCTCCCGAGCTGATCGAGTGGTACCAGGACCTGGGACTGGAGCTACTCGAAGGCTACGCCATGAGCGAAAACTTTGCGTATTCCCATCTGGCCATGCCGAATCGGACCCGCGCTGGATACGTCGGTGAGCCGCTGCCAGGGGTTGAGTGCAAGATCTCTGCGCAAGGGGAAGTCCTGGTCAAAAGTCCGGGAACTATGCTGGGCTACCATCACGACTCTGTTCTGACCGCAGCGAGCTTCACCGAAGACGGATTCCTAAAGACCGGAGATCGCGGTGAAATCGACGAACACAATCGATTGAAGCTCACCGGAAGAGTCAAAGAGCTGTTCAAGACCAGCAAGGGAAAGTACGTCGCGCCCGCCCCGATCGAAAACATGCTAAACGCAGACAATCATGTCGAGCAGTCGTGTGTGACCGGGCCGGGACAAGCACAGCCGTTCGCGCTCGTGATGCTCGCTGAGGTTCTGCTCCCGCGGGTACGAGATCCGAACATACAGAAGACCATCGAGGTGTCACTGCGTTCGCTGCTCGATCGGGTGAATCGCAACCTCGATGAACACGAGCGGCTCGAGTTCCTTGTGGTCGTCCAGGAAGCCTGGAAGATCAAAAACGGACTGCTGACCCCGACGCTCAAGATCAAACGAGACATTATCGAAGCGCGCTACTCTGCGAACGTCAATCTCTGGTACGACAAAAAGCAGCCGATCATTTGGTTATAAACGTACCAACCGCGTTGACTATCTGCGCTCGGGCTGCGTCATAATAAGCAATCATGAAGCGGGTTCAGCGCAGATGGGCCTCCCTGGCGGCCCCACAGAATATCCTCCTTTGGCTCACCCTGTCGTCGGGTTGTGCTGGCTTTTCTGCAGCACAGCGCGGGCAAGACGCGATGTCGCGCCAAGACTTTGACCGCGCCGTGGCCGAGTACCAACAGGCGGTTTCAGAGGCTCCGCGTGACAAGGAGTATCAGCAGAAGCTTCAGGAAGCCAAGCAGCAAAGAGCCATCATGTGGCTTGCTGATGCGCATCGGCTGGTTCGGGAAGGCGACCTGAATCTGTCGCGCGCTCGCTGTGATTCGATCTTGTCCGATTTTCCTGAGCACGCGGAAGCCAAGGCGCTGCGTCGCACCTTGCAGATCGACTACGACCACGCGCTGGCGACTTTCAACCAGCTGAAAGAGGATCTGCTGGCACGACGGAATCTGCCGCAGGTCGTCATCGGTCTGCTCAATCTGGCTCCAATACAGCGCACCTTTCCTGAGCTTCCGACCTTCCATCAGCGTGCGACCGCAATGGTTCGCTCCGACGAGCTGACCCAGGTTGCCAAACAGCAGCAAGCCCAAGGACAGTGGGAAGCAGCGCTCGCATCCTTAGACCAAGCGCTTGCGCTTGATCCTTCCAATCCCCAGGCACAAGCGGAACGACCCAAAACCGAGGAGCGCTTGGCTGGGATCCTTTCCGACCAAGCCGCAACAGCAGAGCGAGCCGGAAGGCATGCAGAAGCGGTCGATAAGTTGCGCCGTGGCAGCACGCTGATGAGTCGGAATCCGCAGCAGAGTGCGAGCTACGCACAGAGAGCGGAGTCGATCATTTCCGCACTGGCCAAGCGTCTTCAGCAAGCGGGTCTGCGCAGCGTTCAGAATCAAAAGCCTGGTCTTGGCTGGGCGCAGCTACGAGTCTCCGCACTCCTGGCTCCCAGCGGTGCCGCTCCGCTTCCCGATCTGGAACCACACCTTCGTTATCCCGTCGAGATCCGCAGCGATGGGGATCCCGCGTCGATGCAGCGCCTTTGGCCCGAGCTAGAACAGGGGCTGTCTCGCTTTTCGGGGAAGGGTCGCGTGATCATTCAGGATGCGAAAGCAGGGCCATCCCAAGCGGTTCTGCGCATCGCGCTGCGTCCGATTTTTCTGGCGACGCGATCAGGTGCGGTTGTTCAGCAGACCACTCGCTACGTCAAGCGAATCGAAACCCGACAGAATCAAGCGTATCTGGATCTGCAAGGAGTGATTGCGGAAAAAAGCGTCAAGCTGCGGGAACTCGATGCAGTGCTTGCGCAAGAAGGCGATGTCTTGCGACGGCTCCAGGGTGAGAGGCGCAGACTCAGAGCACGGTTTGAGGAATCAAACTCGGTAGTGACCAATCACAAACAAGCCATCCGAAACGCCGAGTCGCGGCTGTCGGAACTGGACTCGCTGGTGAGCCGTGCGGAACGCCAAGTCTCGACCGCAGACTGGGATCTGAAGCAGGCGGAATATCAACTTGCGGGAGCCCGAACGCCCGAACAGAAGCGCCGAGCAGAGAGCGACAAGCGAGAAGCGGAACGCAAGCTCCGCGATGCGGAACGGGAGCGCGAAGAGGCCCGGCGCGAGCGAAACCGGCTTCGTCGCACCCTGGATGAGCTGCGGATTCAGGAACCCTCTTCCGACATGGCCAATCGGGCAGAGAGTGAACTACACCGGAAAAACTCCGAGGTTGATTCGCAGCAGCGCGTTGTCTCTGATCTGGAAGAACGACGCCAGCGGGTCGCGAATCGCTATGCCGAAGCAGAAGGCGAGCTTGCCCGAACCCCGCCGATGATCGATGTACCAATCCACGCAGACTATTCCTACGTGGAGCGTCATGCCACACGGCTCGCGCGGTTCTACGGGGAAGTGACGCTGCAAGACGCGCGCAGTGGCAAGGTGGTACAGATTCCGATCGAGCAGACCAAGTCCGCCGACAGCTTTGAACGGGATGAACACCGCGCGCATGGCGTTCCTGATCTGTACATCGCTCCGCAGCAGCTGTCTTTTCCTTCCGATGAAGAGCTCATCGGCGATCTGATCGTTCAAACGTCGGCCAAGATCGTGAACGATCTAGAGGGCCCGCTTGGACATCACGCAGATCGATTCATGAACGCCGCAACAGGCGCACAAGGCGCGGATCGGCTCAACCTGCTTGTGCTTGCGTACCATGGCCAAGCGCAGCTGGGCCAAGCCGCCACAACCCTTCCCAAGATCACCGCAGAGATTCGCGATGGTCTGGGTCTAGACCTCGCCAATTCACAGGTCGACCTGGCCAGGCTCGACGGCAAATAGCGCAGCCGGACTTCCTACCGGGGGCCGCTCGCTGCATCCTGAAATGCAGGCGCGTCCACAGAAAAACCCACGCTCAGCCGACCCTTCCCCCACTCAATCACCGGGCGCTTTATCACGCTCGGCTGCGCAATCATGAGCTGCTTTGCCGACTCCGCATCCGTGATTCCTTTCTTTGCAGCGTCATCGAGCTTGCGCCAGGTGGTTCCTTGTCGATTGAGGAGTATCTCGTACCCAAGCTCTGCGATCCAGGCGTCCAATCGCTCAACGGGGACGCCGGATTTCTTGAAGTCGTAAAAGGTGTACGGAATCCCCTGCGCCACAAGCCAAGCCCTCGCTCGCTTGACCGTATCGCAGGCAGGAATTCCGTAGACAGTAACCGTAGTTTTCATGTGGACCCCTGATGACGTCTCTTTGTCGAAGGCAGAGGAACATATGCCAACCAGCGATCAGCAGGCAAAGGGAAATGCGGGTGAAAACAACTCCAATGGGACCAAACCGCGTCACGTAGCTGTCACAACCTTTGCGCAAAGTGTCGATGAATCGGTGGTATTCTCGGCCCGTGAATGAACAAGTCAGCCTCCGCGCGCTGTACGCAGAAGTCTTGCGGGTGATTGATCACTGCATCGCTGTGCAGCGGCATCTTGCGTCGAGGACGGTCACTTGCCACCCGGAATCGGCGCAAAGCGCAGTCAACTTGAGCCACTACTTGGGACTGCGCCAGCTCGATCTTCGGATGCTGCAAGATCAGCTCGGGCAGCTAGGGTTGTCGTCGCTTGGACGCTCCGAAGGACATGTCCTTCAGACACTCCTACAGGTGGCAAAGCGACTGTCCGAGACCCTCTTGGTTCGCGAGCCAAACGGAACGCCACTTGCACCGATTCCCGCCGTACCCGAAGCGCCCGGCTTCGCCGAAGCAGAATTGCTTCTGCACCGTCATACCGAGCAGCTCCTTGGGAGTCATCCGAAGGACAGACATGTGCTTGTGATGGTGACGTGTCCGAAAGCAGAGGATGTGACGCCCGAGTGGGCCTTGTCCATCCTTCGCGCGGGCATGAACTGCGCTCGAATCAACTGCAGCCAGGGAGTCCCGGCGGACTGGCTTCACATTGCTGGAGTCATTCGAAGCGCGTCGGCAGAATCGGGCATTCCTTGTCGGATTCTGTTCGATCTGCCGGGCCCCAAAATTCGACTGCAGGCAACCAAGGACGGACCTGCAGTGATCCATGTCGCCCGCCACAAAAATGATGAAGGGAAAACCACGCAGCCCAGTCCTGTCCAGCTTGGCGGAACGCAGCCAGGAGCGGTTCCCATCCCGATAGATTGGCTCAAACGACTCGCCGTCTCCGACGAGATTCGATTTCGCGACGCAGCGGACAGGAAACGAACGCTCACAGTCGTTCAGCTCTTTTCCGATCACGCGCTGGCCGAATGTGAAAAGTCCTTTTATCTGAAGAGTGGCACCCCCCTAAAGTGGTTCCGGGGCAAAAAGAAACAGGCAGAGTCTCCCTGTGGGCACATTGCAGCGCTGCCGTTTTCGGTCGATCTACGGGTTGGTGATCGACTCGTTCTAGCCGAAACGAATCGAACCATCGATCCAGCTTCGCATGGATCCCGCGCAGTCTTCGCTCTCAGCATTCCCGATCTTTTGTCCTCAGTTGCAGTGCATGATCGGGTGGTCTTCGACGACGGCAAGCTGAACGGATTTGTCGTTGAGAAACTGCCCGATGCGCTGATTGTACAGATTGCGCAAACCCAAGCTGACACGGTCGCCCTCAAAGACAAAAAAGGTGTGAGCTTTCCCGATTCACGCCTGCCAGTCCGCTTTGTCACACCGCAAGATGTGCAAGATCTGAGTGTGGTGATGGAGCTGGCCGATCTGATCGCCTTTTCCTTTGTCCGCACTGCTGCTGACGTAAAAGAAGCAATTCAAATGATTCATATGCGCCGCAAGGAGCTAGGAATCATCATCAAGCTTGAGACGCAGCAGGGGTTCCACGAACTTCCCGAGCTGCTGCTCACCCTGCTCTCTCACTCTCCGGTTGGACTGATGATTGCGCGCGGTGATCTGGCGGTTGAGTGCGGATTTGAGCGCCTGGCCGAGCTGCAAGAAGAGCTGCTCTGGCTGTGCGAGGCCTGTCACCTCCCCGTGATCTGGGCCACACAGGTACTTGAGACACTAACCCAGACTGGCATTCCCACACGCGCCGAGATCACCGATGCCGCGATGGCCATGCGGGCCGAGTGCGTCATGCTAAACCGTGGACCACATCTTCGAGATGCGGTCGCGACCCTTGTGAACATCATCAAGAAAATGCAGCACCATCAGTACAAGAAGCGGCAGCTCTTCCGTCCGCTCCATGTTGCAGATGGCCCGTCTACACAACTTATGCCGGGCCATCACATCGCAGAATCCGGGGGCTGATCGGAATCGTCACTGCGCGCGGGCGGGAACACTGCTCAGTGCATCTCGAATGGCCAGCGCTCGTCCGTATACGACGCGATGCAGCGCGACCATTCGCGGATCTTTGGTCACGGGTGACAGGAGAGGACAGCGCTCGATCCAAGCCAAGTCGGTGAGTCCGGCATCGATGCTGCGCGCGACGCTGCGCACCGCTTGTTCGGCTTGTCCGTAGGAGGCCAGAAGCTCTGCGTGCATTTGAAACACAAACGTCCGGCCACGCGGGCTGCTGCGCTCTGATCCGACACCAGCGCTCAGGACGGTCTGTGGATCAACCTGGTTGTGTCCAGCCGCCGCATGCAATAGCAGCTTGGCGCGTGGATACAGTCCCTGCGCAATCTCTGGCTCGGCCAGGTACTTTACGGCGCGCTTCTGATCACGGGCCCACAGACACAGCCGAGCACGCAGGATCCACTGAATCGCAAACGATCGCCCGCGCAGCGACTCATCCGCAAGGAGCGCATGAGCCCGATCGAAATCACCAAGCAGCGCGCAAGTACGCGCTTGATCAATCAGGACACGAAACAGTCCGGGGTCGAGCGTGCGCGCCAAAGTGAGCCGCGCAAGTCCATCCCGAATCGGCCCTGTTTCGACGAGAATTCGCCCGAGCAGCTCGTGTGCATCTGCGAGATCGGGACTTAGCGTCAGCGCTCTTCCCAAGGCCCGAACGGTCCCGACCAAATCGGTTCCCTGAAAGCGGACTCCGGCGAGTGCCAGAAACGAAGCGCTGTGGTTTGGAGCGGCTTTCACGAGCTGTTCCGCTGCACCCTGCGCTTTCTGCGCCGCATCCGTACCGCCAAAAAACCACAGCCGCGAAAGCGTCAGTGCATAGTGAAGGAGCAGCCGTGCATCCGCTGGCGAGATTCGGAGTAGTTCTTCAAAGAGCTCTACACTCTGTTCCAGGCTGCGCTGATCGGAACGACTGTAGAGATAGCGCGCCCGAAGGTATTTCTCGACGAGATCTGCATCCTTGGGAGCCCGCTTCGGCTGACTCTGCTCTTGCAGTTTCAGGGCCGCGGCGATCTCCGCGACGATTGCTTCTGCCTGCACAAGCAGGTCACTGTCTAGACAGTCCGCACGGTGCGCATAGACTTGGATTCCATCCGAAGTCTTGATCATTCGCACCGTAATCCGCAGCAGGCTGCCAACCCGCCGTACCGATCCAGAGATCAAGAGTCCGGCGCCAAGCTCCCGCCCGATGTGAAGCAGATCGGACTCTTTTCCACTCCAGCTGGAAACGGCCCCCTGACCAAACACTCTGATGCCATGCAGGAAGGACAGCCCATCTGTCAGTTCTTGGGTGAGGCCGTCGACAAAATAGTCGTCCTCTTTGCTTCCTTGGTTGACAAGGGGAAACACCGCCACAGTTCGCGCGGCATTGGGATCGGCGCTTCTCGCAGGAACAGCAGGAATGACGTCTTCCCGGGCTGCCTCACCCGAACCACGAACCACAGAGGACATCGCAGAACCGGACGTCTTGACCGTCGACAGTGCAGCCTGGATCTGCTTCGCGCCAAACTGTACCGTCGGCTCTGATTCGTTCGCTTCGACCGCATGGCGAAAAGCCCGTGCCAGTTCCTCTGCGGACTGGAAGCGCTCGGTTCGCGATACGCGCAGGCAGCGCATCACAATGGCTGCGATGGATTCCGGTAGTTCTGGACGCACACTGCGCGGATTGGGAATCGGTCCGAGCACGCGCGCCATCAGAAGTGCAACGAGGGAATCGCCTGAAAACGGTGGTGTACCGGTCAGAAGCTCGTACAGCACCACACCAACAGAATACAGGTCCGTCCGTGCATCTACATCCTCTCCGTTGACTTGTTCTGGTGACACATACAGCGGTGTCCCATCGAAGCGCCCGACCACCGCTTTGGGCTTGTCTTCCCCTGTGGTCTTCCGGCGATGAAACAGAGCACGCGCAATTCCAAAGTCTGTCACCACGACCCGCCCATCCGAACAGAGCAAAATATTGTCGGGCTGTTTGTAGAACTCCCTGCGGTCCGTCGAGAACCGTTCCTTTTCAGCCCAGTTGGGAAGTGTGCCGGAAGATCCAACAAGGTTTCGGTTTTCGCCGAATCATCCACAGCGACTGGAGCGGCCTGCCACCTGAAACTTCGCTTGAGGGACCGCCTACCTGGAACTTCGCGGCACCCTACAAAGCGCTTCCATGCCCCTACCCGACCAGAATATGATGATGCCGTGCGGCACCTTGCATGGTTCTGGCTTCTGCTCCTCGGGTTTCCTCGATTGGCGAGTGCAGAGGTGACTCCGACCTGGGAGACGCAGGTGACGGCGGCTGCGCAGATTCTCAGCGATGAGCCAATCCGTCCTGTCAAGCGGCACTACTTCTGGTCGAACGAGCGGCGGCACGATCTGTTTTTTCCCGTCCTTGCCGCACGATTGCGAAAAGGTGGCCATGTGGGAGTAGGAGGCGACCAGAACTACACGCTAGCGGCCGCGTCAGAAGCCAAGATGCTGTGGCTGCTGGACATCGATGCAGAGGTTGTGCGCATGCATCGTTTGTACGTCGCGCTGCTGCCGCTGGCCGAGACTCCCGATGCATTCCTGAAGTTCTTCGATGGGCCGGATCAGACCAAGATCGTGCGGCAGCAGGTGATGACCTGTTATGGAACCAAGGAAGGGCCGATGGTCTTGGCGGTGTACCAGAACCATCGCAACAGCCTTGGGAAACACCTGCGCAAGACAGCATCCCTGACCCACCAGGGACAGGCAACGACCTGGCTTGGGAATCCGACTCACTATCAACACATTCGCGGGCTGGCGCAGAGAGGGCTCATCATTCCGCGGATCGGCAGCGTGTATGGACAAAAAACGCTCATGGGAATCGCCAGCGCGGCAGACAAGAGCGGCTTGACCATTTCGACCGTGTACTTCTCGAATGCAGAGGCGTGGTTTCAGTACAACAAGGAATTCCGTCGCAACATGGCGGCCC
>CAYTGC010000024.1:0-35212 GCA_964437195.1 uncultured Myxococcales bacterium
CGTCGACGTTGCCCGCCCCGCGACACTGCTCCGGGGCCATGTACTTGGGCGTCCCCATCACCACGTCGGCCGCCGTCTGAGCCGCGCCTTGGTTTAGCTCTGCCGCAACCTTGGCGATACCAAAATCGAGCAGCTTCACCCGAATGCGCCCCGGTGCTTCGGGATCGGGATCGGCGATCAGCATGATGTTGTCAGGCTTGAGATCGCGGTGGATGACGCCTTTTTCGTGCGCAGCGGCAAGTGCAGCGGCGATTTGCCGTGATATCCGCACCACTTCTGGAACCTGGAGCTTGCCGCCGTTGGCCTTGAGCCGCTGTCCGAGCGTGTCGCCTTTGAGAAACTCCATGACCAGATAGGCGACTCCCGACGGAAGTTGCCCATAGTCGGAGATTTGAACAATCCCGGGATGGTCAACGATGTTGACCGCGCGAGCCTCATTGAAAAAGCGCTGCGCGATCTCGGGTTCCTGGGCATAACGGCCGTGCAGAACCTTGATCGCGACACGCCGCTCAATCGGCTCTTGAATGGCCTCATAAACGGCACCCATGCCGCCTTTGCCGATCAAGCGAATGAGGCGGTAAGGGCCTATCTTGTCTCGCGGCAGACCTGTAGACACTACAGCCGCATCTTAGCACTTTGATGCTGGCTACTTGAAGAGAGTTGCGCGGCTTTTCCCGGGTGCGGGAGCACGCCCCGGTGCTTACTTGCTGCGATCTTCCGACGCGACCGCGGTGAGCTGCTTCACGGCAGCCAAGCCAGGAGGAACCGGCATGACTTTTAGCTCGGGCCGACCTTTGCCGCTCTCGGCTCGGTAACGAACAAAGTAGACACCGGCGGTATGCGCACTCAGCATCGAGCACTGAGGCGCAACACGCCGCATCCGACCACCGTCGTCGGAAGTATCATCGGTCAGCGGCGCCTCAGCATCTGGCAGCTTCACGCAGGCGCGATGGTTTCCCGTCGCAGCCGAGTAGCGGAAATACCGTCCAGGCGACAGCCGGACTCGCTCACTGTCATCGAGAACAATCCAATTGGCTGCCCCGCTGTCGTCGCTGGTTCGGTAGAAATAGATCACCGTCGAGCCACCAGCGCCTGGGTCGGGGAATGGGTCCGGCACGGCCTTGGGCGGCTGACCAAACAGACGCTTTTCTGCTTGCCGCGCTGCCGAGGCCGAGCTGGTCTGCAGCGATGCGAGAACTGACGGCCGACCCGTGTCGTACTCTCCGTAGTGAACCCAGGCGGTTATGGCGGCTTCCTGTACCACATCACTGTCGTCGTCCAGCGCAGCTTTTAGCGCCAACTCGTTGCCGTCGGCTTCCCACGCCTGCACTTTTGCAACGCGCATGGATGCACAGCCCGGCGCAAGCAATCCCAGCAGTGCGCCCAACCACAGCATCGCTACCGGTTTTTGCATCGTCTTCCCTTTCGCAACGCGTTTTGTCATCGGCTCCCCACCTCGCCGCTTGGCGGCACGAGCTTCGCGCCCACAACGCGGTACAGTTCGACGTTCTTTTCGACCGTCTCACGATCGTGGTAGGCACGTAGTTTTGCATCTTCCCACTCCCTGTCGAGCTCGGAAAGTCCCCACTTGCCGTCAAGCCCGCGGGCCAGTCGAAAAGGCTTGCCCGCCAAAGGTCCACAGCTTGCCGTGCCATCCGGTTCGACTCGCAGCGGCATGTCCACCCCGACACGAGGACGAAAGTCCGCGGCATATCGCTCGCCGTACAGTGACAAAAACAGCTCGCGTCCGCTGCCAACCGATGCCGCGAAGAGCCGCGACAGCGCCGCGTCTTGCTGTGACTGCGGATAGCTTGCCCGGATCTGCGCCGCCATCTGCACGTGCAGCTTGTTCACCGTCGAAATCGACCACTGCGTGTTTTGGATGAGGGCGTCGTAGACGGCAATGCCATCCGCTTCCCAGATCGCATCGCGCAGGCTGTCACACGAAGACTCGGGCGTGCGAAGTCGACCGCAACCACTCGCTGCCAGAAAAAGCACAATCACCAGAAGCGGCGATGGAACGGCACAACGCAGCACACGGGACCAACCCGCACTCATGCGCTCGGCTTGTCTCCGTCTTTGTTTTCGCCATTTGCAGGGTCGCCGAGTTTTTCTTTGTTGGCTTCGCTCTCGAGCCGCTTCTGCGCCAGAGCTTGCCGACGAAGATTTTGAGAATGCAGCACCAGCCGCATCTCGATGTACAGCCCGACGACCAGCCAGATCAGCGGAAAGCCCGGCAACTCAAAGCCGCGCACCTGGCCAAACGTGAGCAGTCCGCCAACCATCGCAATGAGCGCAGCTCCCGTCGGTATCGCCAGCGAAAAGGTCCGCTGAAAACCCAGCTGTAGCCCGCCCGCGAGCAGCGCCAGTCCAACGATCAAGTTGCCAGGCGCCAGCAAAAGCCCAAATGGTTGCACTCGCACGATGGCGAACAGGCCCATCATGCACATCATCACGACCAAGTACGAAGTTTGAGACCGCACGACTGCCGAGCTAACACGACTTTGGCTTGGGCGCCATTTCGCCCAACATTTCGGTTTGCTCGGACTGACCTTGTCGCAATCTTTTTGGCGACTTTCTCGTCGCCCACGATTTTTGATCTTGCCGCTTAGCAGCCGCCTTTGGTATTCAAGGCACCTCCTTAGCGAGCCGATCGCTGTTTTTTGGCCATCACGCTCTGCGTCGCGCCCGGGGCCTGCGGGTGCTCTCGTCTCAAGTCATTCGGTAATGGGCGTAGCTTATCCACAGCTGTGGATAAGTTGTGGATAGTTTAAGCATGTTGACCGATCTGCCCCACGATAGCTCAGCGTCGGGACCGCCCCCAAAAGAGGCAGGTGTTACCGTGCTGTGGGATGACGCGATGGACATCCTGTCGCACAAGCTATCTGCGCAGAACTTCGACCTGTGGTTTCGGCCCATCCGCTGCCAGCGCATTGAGGGCAGCAGCATCTTCCTCCTCGCGCCAAATCAGTTCATCAAAGAGTGGTTCGAGACCCACTACCAGAAAGTCGTCCTCGACGTTATCGGCGAATCGAGCGAGCGGCGCTTCACGATCCACTGGCAGATTGACGACTCAGCCGCCGATCCAGCCAGCGACTCGAGCACGAACCAGACAGCCGCAGCGCCCGTCAAGCCGCCCGCCAAAAAACCGGCGGCAACGAGCGCGGGTGACGGATCGCGCGCAGCCGCCGGGCCGAGCCGCCGTAATGGCACCACAGGGAAACCCACGACGACGGACGGCGGTGACATCGGGCAGGAGCTGCTCGCTCGCTACATCTTTGATTCGTTCGTCATCGGTCCGTCCAATCAGCTCGCTGCTGCGGCCAGTCGGGCCGTCGCTGACAATCCTGGTGGCAAGTACAATCCGCTGTTCATTTACGGCGGCGTGGGACTCGGCAAGACCCACCTTTTGCACGCCATCGGTCACAAGATCCAGGCCGACCACCCCGGGTGGCGGATCCTGTACCTCAAGACCGAGACGTTCATGAACGAGTACATAAACCAAGTTCGCTCGGGCCGCATCGAGGAGTTTCGCGTCAAGTACCGCGACAACACCGACGTGCTGCTCATGGACGACATCCAGTATTTGGGCGGCAAGGAACGGACGCAGGACGAGTTTTTCCACACCTTCAACGCGCTGTTCGAGTCGCACAGGCAGATCGTCGTCACCGCTGACAAGTATCCGCATGAAATTCCCGACCTCGAGGAGCGGATTCGCTCGCGCTTCCAGTGGGGACTCATCGCCGACATCCAAGCGCCAGAGCTTGAGACACGCGTCGCGATCTTGCAGAAGAAGGCCGAGCTCGATCAGATCGCGCTTCCCGCCGATGTCGCGCTGTTTTTGGCGACTCACATCAAGTCGAACGTGCGTGAACTTGAGGGTCTTTTGATTCGCGTGGCGGCGTTTGCTTCGCTGCAGCAGCGCCCGATCACGATCGAGTTTGCCCAAGACACGCTGCGCAACTTCTTGACCCAGTCGGCGGCCCACCTAAACGTCGAAGCGGTGCAGCGTGAGGTCGCAAGCTACTTCGGCGTAAAAATCGCCGACCTCAAGGGATCAAGCCGACTGTCGTCGGTGACAAGGCCTCGCCAGGTCGCGATGTATCTGGCGCGCAAGCTCTGCAAAGCGAGCTTCCCCGAGCTTGGGCTCAAGTTTGGCGGCAAAGACCACACGACGGTGATGTCGGCGTGTCGCAAGGTGGAAGCGCTGCTCGATAGCGATCCGCAGCTTCGCGGCATGGTCCAAGAAATCGAGCGACATCTGCTCGCGTAACGAGGCTGGGCGATGCGACAGGCAAAGACAGCGAGAGAGCCCGAGCTTCGAGAGCGGCTTGCCCTCGTCTGTCAGCGCCTGTATCAAAAAGGCCTGATTGCGGCGGGTGATGGCAATGTGTCGCTGCGCCTCGATGAAGAGCGAGTGCTGGTAACGCCGTCCGGCTTTCACAAAGGCTTCATCCGGCCTGACGAGCTGATCATCACCGATCTGTCGGGCCGGAAGCTGCGTGGCGAGCACAATCCATCGTCGGAATTTGCGATGCACGCGCTCGTGTACGCCGAGCGCTCCGACGTAAACGCTGTGGTGCATGCACACCCGCCGATCACGGTCGCGCTGGCGCTCGCGGGCGTGTCGCTCACCGACTGTGTACTGAGCGAGACCTGCCTTTTGCTCGGGCCCGTGCCGACGGCACCGTATTCGACCCCGACGACCAGCGAGGTGCCGGATTCGCTGCGGGGCTTTGTGCGCGCGGCCAACGCCATCGTGATGCACCGCCATGGCGCGTTGACGATGGGCCGCCACGTCGAGGAAGCCTGGCAGCGGATGGAAGCGCTCGAGCACTCCGCCAAGATCATCCATGCCGCGAGAGCCATCGGCCAAGTCGTCCCCTTGCCGCGTCCCGAAGCAGACAAGCTGGAACAGCTCGCTCAATCGCTCGGCATCCCGCGCCCGCCTGAGCCGCTTTTGACCCGAGCTCCGATGGATCCCACCGAATCGGCGATCATCGAAGCGGTTCTGCGCAAGCTGGCGACGCGTTAGCTTACGGTCTAACTGGTTCGTCCTCGATCCGCGTGAGCACGCTCGATCCGTCGAGTGACAGCGCCCAGATCGCCGCCGGCACCAGGCGGACAAGCTCACCCAGCGGTCCTGGCAACGACGGGCCTTCCGTTGCAAGTCCGCCAGCGATGTCAAACAGTTCGGCAAGCAGCGTTTTGGGGCGCTCAGGCAAGAAGACCACCGCCTCGTCACTGGGCCCGGACAGACCCGCCAGCTCTTTCGCCCGCGCAACGGCGTCCGCCAGACCTCCCAGCTTGTCGACGAGTCGTCCGCCTGCAGCCTGTCCGCCACTGAAGACTCGGCCCTCAGCAAGTGACTCTAGTTCTTTGCGCGACAGCTTGCGTCCCGCGGCGACGACATCGAGAAAACGATCGTAGCCCGCCTGGAGACGCTCGCGCAGAAGCTCACGCTCTTCGTCGGTGTATGCGCGAAACGGGCTCTCCATATCGGCGTGCGCCCCGTGGACATAGCGAGCCCGCTCGACGCCGACCTTGGCCAAAAGACCGCTGAAATCGACCTTTCCCCCAAAAATCCCGATCGAGCCGGTCACCGTCAGTGGATCGGCGAAAATCTCCCGACACGGCGCGGACAGGTAATATCCCCCCGACGCAGCCAAGTCGCCAAACGAACAGATCACTGGCTTGAGCAGCCCGATCTGCCTCACTTGACGAGCCAGAAGGTCCGCGGCCAACGCCGATCCGCCGGGACTGTCCACACGCAGCACGACAGCCTCGATCCGTGGGTCGACTGCTGCTTGCTCCAGCGCAGCCGACAGCGTCTGCATACCGACGGCACGGAAGTCCACATACGGCACCTTCAGCGACTGTCCCTCGATGAGATCGCCAACCACCTCGATCACCGCAACGCCGTGCGGACGCGCGCTCCGAGGTCGCGGCTCACGCGGGAGTGAATCGACCCGCACCGAGGGACCAAAGAGCTGAACCAGCCGCTTTTGCAGCTCGTCCTGGCTTGCGATCGCATCGATGAGCCGGGCCGACTTTGCCACCGTCGGGAGGTGTTGGCCACGCTCGACGATGCGTTCGACCTCTGTGAGCGGCAGGTGACGTGTCTCGGCAATCTCGGCGAGGACACGGGCGGACAAGTCATCGACAACCGACTGCCGCTGGATGCGAGTGGGCTCACTCGGGCCATCCCGGGTAAAACTCTCCGGCGACGCTTTGTAGGTTCCAATCCGCACCAGCTCGGCCCGAATTCCGACTCGATCGAGCGCCTCGCGGTAGTGCGTGGTCCCCTGCGCAATCCCCGAGAGACGCAACAGGCCCACAGGATCCAGCAGGATCTCGTCGGCTGCCGATGCGATGTAGTACTCACGCGTACCCAGATCGGCACCGTAAGCGATCACCCGCTTGCCCGCTTTGCGCAGGTCCAAAAGGGCTTGTCTTAGCTCATATGCCGTCGCCCAGCTTCCTGAAACACCGCTAACGACAACGAGGACGCCTTCGATCTGGCTGTCGTTTTTGTGTTGCCGCAGCGCCAGCAGAAGCTGCAGCAGCGCTCGTCCACTGACCTCGCCCAGGTGCACCCGCAGAACCGAGCGCGGACCTGACCACAGTGTGGGATAGCGCTCTTCTGAAACCCGCAACGCGACCGAGCCACCGTGATAGCCCACCTTGGCCGATGGAGTGTGGCCCGCAAGCTGGAACACCGAAGCGCCGACTCGCGAAAAATCGAGCTGAAAGCCAACGCCAATCCGCCAAGCCACCGGCTCAGACCCGCCCGGAATCACGACGGAGCTGCCTTCGACACCGATGCCCAGACCAGCCGTCGGACGTACCCAAAGTCGAACCCGTGGGCTGACCTCGGGATTGGCTTCACCGATGCGAACGCCGAGACCCAAGTCCCAGCGCGAGTCACCAAGCGGCTGAATCAATGCTTCAAACTCATAGCTGCGCGAGATGTTGGGCAGCCAGTCTGGGCTCGTCGGCTTGGGCGCATTCAGATCTTGCAGCATCACGCCGAGCGCAATTCGACGATTGCCGCGCAGGTGCAGTCCGAGTCCGACGGTGTCAAGTCCGGCATAGCTGCGCTGCCCCGGCTTGCCGAAGCTGTGTCCATACGAAAGTCCAAACGACGCCCACCACACCGGCTGGTACGCCAGTGCGAGCGTCAGCTTGCCCAAGATGCTCAAGTCATCGTGCGGTCGCAGAACCTCCATGCCGGCGCCGACCTTGACTGCACCCAGATACGGGAGTGGCGACGCAAAATAGGCGCCGGTACCGCGACCCGACCATGGAATCTCATCTGTCAGCTCGCTGTGGCGCAGGCCGAACGTATAGCCGCGCAGCCCGCCGAGCGAAGCCGGGTTGACCGTCACAGACCACGGCTCTGCGCCGTCGGCAACACCGACCCCGGGCGATGATACCGAGTCGATCGGTGAGCGCCGCAGCGGAACTTGTCCGTGCGCCAGAGCAGTCCAAAAATAGACAGTCGCAGCGACGACGATTAGCCCTCGCATCCCAGTCGTTTGCATTTCAGTCCTTTACTGAGGAGGCTTCTTTCGCAGCTGCACGAGCTGTTTGCTGTCGTGTTCGTAGTCGAGCGTCACCGTCTCCGGCACGTAGCCCGGTAGCCGCAGCATCACCGCCAGCTTGCCGACGTCACGCTTGGGTCCGTGGCGATACGGCGTCTTGCCAATCACCTCCCCCGCAGCATTCACCAGCTCGGCGCCGGATGGGCTGCTGTCAATGCGCCAGGTCACCGTCCCCGATTGAGCCCGACCAAAAACAAACAGCGCGCCCCCCGACACGGTCAGCAAAGCCAAAAAGAGTCCAATCCACATCGGCGAAAACGTCCTCGGAACCGGCGGCGGAACCGAAAAACCCGCGGAGGGATCGGCCTCGGAAAGCTCGATGTTTTGGAGCAGCGCAGACACCTCACGCATCGTCGGGCGCTCACTTCCCGACTTGGCCAGCATCCGCAGGACCAGCGACTCAAGCTCGGGACGCACATCGGCGCGCAGAAGCGACAGCGGCGGCGGCGGCTCCGAGATGTGCTTGTGCATCACGCTGACCATTTCGGGCGCAACAAACGGGGCCTGACCGCAGAGCGACTCAAAGATCACGACGCCGAGCCCGTAGACATCGGTTTTTTCGTCGACCACCGCGCGGCCACTTTCCAGACACTGCTCTGGCGCCATGTAGATGGCCGTCCCCAGCAGCGACGCAAACGGGCTGGTCTTGATCTGCGTGTTCGAGGACGAGGACATCGACAGCGACGCATCCTCGGCGACCACAGCGATTCCGAAGTCGAGCACCTTCGCCCGCTCCCCCCCTGGCACGGCGTCGTCGCGCACCAGCATGATGTTTTCGGGCTTGATGTCGCGATGAATGATCTTTTTGCTGTGCGCGGCGCCGAGCGCATCGGCAAGCTGCCTGGCAAAGCGTACGACCTGAAGCTGCGGCAGACCCCCGCGGGCCTTGCGCAGCCGCTGCCGAAGCGACTGACCATCGAGAAACTCCATCACAAGATACGGAGTCCCATCGGGCAACACATCGCTTTCAAAGACGTGGGTAATCCCTGCGTGTCGCGTCAGGTTTGCCGCCATCGGCTCTTGACGGAAGCGCGCCACGATCTGCGGATCTTTGCAGTACTCGGGATGCAGGACCTTGATGGCGACGCGATTTTTGACGCGCTCGTGCTCGGCTTCGTAGACGGTCCCCATGCCGCCGCGACCAATCTCGCGGACAAGGCGATAGTTTCCGATTTGGGTCAGTTTGCGGCGCGCCATGACAAGCCAGGCAGAGAACTTCTGCCCATACTAGCTGACTTCTATGCCGACTTTGCGGTCGAGAAATTGCGCGGCTTGGGGAAGATCAGACGGTGCCTTCGCCGCCTTTGAGGTCGATGCGCTCGCAGGCCAGGTCGAGCTTGACCTTCTGAAGCTGCTGCTGCTTCGAGTCGTGCTTGACCGGACCGACGCCGAGGATCGTGACGCCGAACAGATCAAGCGTCAGAAGCGGCTTGCGCTGAAGCTGTCCCGAGCCAACGGCGTCGCGGGGCAGAAACCAGATGTGGCCGGTGTGCTGCTGGCTAATGACGTGTTTTCCTTCGCGAACCAGCGTATCCCACCACTTCATCCACGGACCGGCGTCCCGCTGGAGAATCGTGACCCCGAGCGCCGGAAACTCGACGCGACCCGGCTCTTTTTGGTTCTCGAGGAACTTGCCGATGGGGTTTTCGATGATCTCTTGCTTGATCGTGAAGGAGTCGATCTTGCAAGTCTCGCCGGGATCTTTGCTGATTCCGTCGACCTTGAAGGTGAACATCGACGGCAACCACATCCGCTGACGTTCCCATTCGTCTTTGTACTGCTGCTCGCCGGGGTACTTGTTGTTTCCCGACGGCTCTTCTTTGAGGCTTTCGACGGCAAACTTGACGGTCAAATACGCCGGTTCTTTCGCCGCGCCATCGAGGGTTGGGATGGTGACTTCGCGAATCAGCGCATTGGTGAAGCGCCGTCGCCATCTCTCGCGGTTGTCGAAGTCGAGTGCGACAAGCGATCCGTCGACGCGCTGCGCATCATACGAAAAGCTCTTCGCGAGCCAGCGCCAAAACCGCGGCGCCATCGTCATACCGACCTGGATCGTCACGTCATCGAACTTGGGCCGACCCGGATACTTGGTGACTGCGCCGCTGCCGCCAACTTTCTCCTCGAGCACTTCGGACTTGAAGGTGCCACCTTCGATCGTCTGAAGCGTGCCCATGTACTGGCTGGAGCCAGAGTCATCAAGCTCGAGCACAAAACGGCTGGAAATGTAGGGCCGGGTCTTGCTGGAAGCCGCCATCTTCTATTTGCCTCGTTTGCAGCTTATCACGCCTGCGCCATCGACGAAGAGCCACCGGGAATGAACCTTTTCGCTTCGAAAATTGGTCGCAGGCAAAGTTACCCACTGTCTCGCCCATGGTTATCGACCGTCCACGGGCCGCTGTTGCGCACTGACCAGTCATCCGTCCCTGACCGTCGATCTTTCAAGCCAGGCAACCGGATCGTCATCCCCAGGAGGTAGCCTTGCCCACCGGCCTGGCTTCCGTACAGTTGAGTCCGTGAAAACTGCTTGACCTGGCCTGCCTTGTGTTACGCTGCGCGACATGTCGGTAAGGCACTTGTCCGTGGTTTTGTTCGTCGCTGCTGCGGCTCTGCCGGGACGAGCTTCAGCGCTCCAGTGCAGTACGCTGCCAGAACCCACCTATCTGACCGCGACGCCATCTGCGGAGCCGATGGTCGAGAAGGTCGCAAGCCTTCTCCAGCGCACAGACACGCAGCGAACGACCGTCATCTATCAGATCCGCCCAAGCTGCTCCGCGCTCGAGTCCTTGGTAAAAGATACCTTGCCCGGCTCGTGCGCCACAGATGCCTGTATGCGAGGGAAAGCGCTGTTCTTCACGCTCGATCCTCGCGACACCGACCCCAAAGAGTGCGATCTCGACACCGCCGGTAACAAGATTGACATCGTTCTGAGCGATGTCTTCCCGCGGAGCTGCCCGTCATACGCACAGACTGCACCGACGGGAATTATCGACACACCGGGTCCGGTTTCTCCGTACTCGCTGGTCATGCTCCGGGCTGCCACGGAACCTGCGATTCAGGCCGAAGAGGCACACTTTGTCTTTGGCGCTGGGGCTTCGGCCAAGCTGAAGCCGTGGATGAACGATGCAGCGATTGCCCACCTGGGCATCCAGGACGCCGGGACGCTGCTCGTCGGAAGCCGCATCAAGCTCGCAACCAGCAGGTGGAAGGGCCAGACCGCGAGCAGCGTGGACGCACTTGTCAACATCTTGTATGCGGATGGCGCGCAAGGAATCGGCATCTTGCCGACGACCGTCGTCGATCGGAAGCGTGCCGAGCTACGGCCTCTCGGGTTCCAAGCGCTCGGACAAAAGGGCGCGTACTTCCCGGACCGTCGATCCACCACCTACGACAAGCAGAGCGTTCGCGACGGACACTACCCGCTGTGGGGGTATCTTCACACAATCCTTCGGCAAGATCCGGGAAACCCAGGTCAGCCGCTGTCGAAGAAGGGCTCGCGGCTTGCGGACATCTTCCTCGGCAAAACCCAGGTGGGCGGTCAGGACTCGCAGCTGCTCCAAGTCCAAAACGGGTACATTCCGCAGTGCGCGATGCGCGTTTCCAAGACCAGCGACGCCGGTCCGATGACGGTGTTCGCCCATGGCGAACCATGCCACTGCTTCTTCGATCACAACGTCAGCCAAGGCATGCTGTCCTGCCAGCAGTGTGCGGCGGGAAGCTGCAGCAGCAGCGGCGTGTGTCGACGCAAATACTGTGAGGCTCAGTGATGCGTAGGCTTGCGCAAAAAATGACCCCTCGAATCGGTGGTGTGCTGCTCCTCTCTGCGCTTGCGCTGCTTGCGAGTCAGCTGCGCTGCGCCGATGCGAACAACTACTTCTTCGACGATGATCCGGCGGTGGTTGGGGACGGTGGCGGACCCAAGGGCGATCTCGCCGAAGGTCCGTGCTTTATGGGCACGCCCCAGACCGAGCTACACCTGTTCAATCGCTGCACCGATGCCGAACGGATCGAGCGTGGCAGCAAAATCCCCGCGACGCTGTGGGACGGTCAAAGCCCCCTGCCCTTCGAAAAGTAGCGGTCCCCCGGCCCCTCATTCTCCATTGAGGTGATGCTGGGTAATCAACTTATATAGGTGCATGCGATCGATCTGTGCCCGACGAGCCGCTTCGGAAATGTTGCCGCGGGTGGCCTTGAGCATCGCCTGCAGATATTCCTTCTCGAATGAGTCGATGAGCTTCTGCTTGGCGGTTTTGAAAGGAACCGCCAGATCGACCTGGATGCCTTCGGTCCGGGTATCGGGATGAAGCGGCTCACCGCCTGCAAAGAAGGGGTCTTCATCCGGCACATGGAAGGCTCGCTCGACGGCATTGCGTAGCTCGCGAACGTTGCCCGGCCAGGTGTAGTCGTTGTCGCAGAGCCGCTCGGTGATCTCGGCCAGCGTCGGTCCCCGATAGCCGTCGGCGAGCCGCTGATAGAAGTGCTCTATGAGCAGCGGGATGTCTTCGCGGCGATCGCGCAGCGGCGGAATGTGGACGTTCACCACCGAGAGCCGGTAGTAGAGATCCTGCCTAAAACGCCGCTCGTTTACTTCTGTGGCCAGCACACGGTTCGTCGCTGCAATCACCCGCACATCGATCGCCCGCGTCCGCTCTGCGCCAATCCGCCGCACTTCGCGCCGCTCGAGCACACGCAGCAGCTTGGGCTGAAGGTCAAGCGGTAGCTCGCCTATCTCATCGAGGAAGATGGTTCCACCGTCAGCGCGCTCAAACGCGCCTCGGTAGTCACTGACAGCGCCGGTAAACGCACCTTTGACGTGGCCAAACAGCTCGCTCTCGATCAGGTTTTGGGGCAGCGCCGAGCAGTCGATCACAACAAAAGGCTCGGTCGAACGCAGCGACGCTTGCACCAGCGCCTCGGCCACCGCTTCTTTGCCAGTTCCCGTCTCACCTGTGATCAGCACCGTCGAGTGCGCCCGCGCCACCTGGGCAATCCGCGAAAACAGCCGCCGCATCACCACGCTCTGGCCCACCATGTCGCCGAAGCGTCCGGCTGGATGCAGCGCGGCCCGCACCGGCTCATCGTGGATCGCATCCACCCGCAGCTTGGTCCGCCCCAGCGCCACCACCGTCCCCGAGCGCAGCACGAGGTCAAATACCCGCATCCCCGACACAAAGGTTCCGTTTGTGCTGCCGACATCGCGCAGACGCCAGCCTGCTTGCGTGCCAGAGATCTCAATGTGGTAGCCGCTCACGCTCTTGTCGGACAGTAGGAGGCCATTGTTTTCGCGCGTACCGATGCGCACGAGCATCTCATCGTCGCTGTCGAAGTGCTTGCCGGTGTCTGGTCCCTCGATGACCGCTACCCGCACTTTCGGCAGGTCGATCACCGTCGGAAAGCCGTGTATCTGTGCCTCTGTTCGTAGCCCAGCCAGTGGTTCCATTTTGGCAAAACGTAACACAATGACAGCTATCGATTGCCGACACGCGCGCTGCCGTAGGAAAATGATCTGGGCCTAAAACAGGCCGCGCCATGCTGTTACATCCATCCGTGTCGTCGCGACTGCTCGCGTGCTGGCTGCTTTTGGGCACGGCGCCTGTCGTTTTTGCCCAAACTGGCGGTGCCGATCCACGCACCAAGGCCCGCGAGATGGTCACGCAAGCCGACCAAGCCCGCGCCGCCCACGACTCGGCTACTGCAGAAAAGCGACTGGAGCAAGCGCTTCGACTGGCGAGCGTCCCCGAGATCACGCTGGCGCTGGGAAGACTGGCCGAACAGGATGGTCGACGCATCGCAGCCGCAGACTTGTATCGACGGTACCTCGACGAAGTCGGAGATGCGGCAGACGCAGATACGCGCAGCAAGCTGATCGCGTTCCAGCAGTCGGTAAAGGACGCAGTGGCAGAGGTCGATATCCTGGGCCCAGCCGCAAGCCTGCTGTATGTGGACGATCACCTCGTCGGAATGCTGCCCCTTTCAGGCCCGATGCTGCTGTCAGCGACGAGCCACCGTTTTCGAATCGTGGTCCGCCAGAGCGCCTTTCAATCGGACCCGCTCGATTTGCTGCCGTCGATGCGGGCGCAGCTCCACTTGACCCCGGGAACCAGCGGAACCGCCGTCGCAATCCTCAGTCTATCGAGTGAGTGGCTGCTGCTCATCGAACCGACCGACATGCAGCCCGATCAGAGAAGCCTCGTCGAGCAGAGCATTGCCGGTCTGGCCAAGCGGGAACGTGCGACCCTGATCTCGACGCAGAAGCTGGAACGAGCGCTCAAGTCGAGGCCGTCCGACTGCCTTCGCGACCCAGCTTGCCAAGAAGACGTCGCCCGCCAGCTTGGTACGCGTGCTGTCGTCCGAGTCCATGTCGATCGGGCCGCCGGTAAGCTCCGCGCCGAGTGGTATGACGTCGACGGTGGTGGGGTGGCGGCGGTGCGCGAGCGGCCCTGCGGCACTTGCCAAGACAAGGCCATGCGCGACGCCGCATCAGCCCTATCGAGCGAGCTTTTGCGGGAAGCGCAGAACCACCCGAGGGGCGTTCTCGATCTCAGCTCGTCACCCGCCGGAGCCCAGGTGGTCATCGATGGGACCGTGCGCGGCGTGACCCCGTATCAGCGCGCGCTGCTCGAAGGTCGTCATGCCATCAAGCTGCGTCTCGACGGATTTCTCGACCACGATGAGACGATCGAGCTTGCCCGCGGTCAGACGTTGCAGATTTCCGCCCAGCTTGCCCCGGGCAAAGGAAGCCAGGTTGTGCCGCAGCCAGGGCTTGTCCGCGAGCCGAAGCCGCGTCCACTTTGGCGATATCTGGTCGGCGGTGGGCTCATCGCGTCCGGCGTTCTGCTTTCGGGCTTTGGCATAAGCGCACTGTCGCAGTCCGGAGCGTGTGGCGATACCACGCCGCCGCCCGAAGGCGCTCCATGTAATTATCTGTACAGTACGGGAACAGTCGGCGGAGGCCTTCTCGGCGCGGGACTTGGACTCACCGTCGGCGGGGTGCTGACGATCGCCTGGCCTGCGAAGTAAGATGATTCGCTTGGGGGTGGAACATGCGTCGCGTCGTACAGGTGTGCGGAGCGCTCGTCTCTGCAACGGCTCTGCTAATCGGCTGTGAGTCTCTGTGGGTCGGTTACAAGACGCCGAACCCCGATAGCTGCGAGGCACCGGGCGTGGGCTGCCCGTCCGACCAGATCTGCAATCCGCAAACACGGAAGTGTGAGCCGCTCAGCACAACGCTTCTGGACCTATCCGTGAACGGTGGGGGCGGCGATGGCGGAGGGGTTGATGGCGGAGGGGGCGATGGTGGAGTCAATCCGGGTGGCTGCGTCGGCCCCGTCAGCTTCTCGTGCACCAGCGGCCAAGGCATGTTTTGCACGCAGACGCCGCTCCTCACCGGCATCCTCAAGCGAATCCACGGCACAAGTGACAGCGATCTGTGGGCCATCAGTAGCAACCGCATTGCCCGCTACAACGGAACCTACTGGAATCCCATCACCAGCTGCGCCGCATCGACCGGCTTCGTCGATGTCTTTTCGGTGTCACCAAGCGAGATCTGGTTCATCGAAAGCCGCCGCGTTTACAGGCTGCTTAGCCAAACGATCAGTGAAATTCCCATCACCCTGCCAACCGGTGCCCAGCTGCGTGCCATCCGAGGCGCAAGCGGCAAGATCTTCGTCGTCGGCACAAATGGCGTCGCGATGAAGTGGGATGGCACCAAGTGGACCGACATAAGCCCCGGCGTCACGACGGCGCTAAACTCGGTGTGGGGGCCAGATGAACAGAACATCTGGGTCGTCGGCGATGCCGGAACGGTGCGCTACTCGAATGGCACAAGCTGGACGAGCATCAACACCGGAGTCACCAGCAATCTCCAATCGGTCTTCGGCAGCTCAACCAGCACGGTCGTCGCAGCAGGAAGCGGAGGAACCCTCCTTTCGCTGACCGCAGCCAGTTCCACCATAGTGACCAGTGGCACCGCCAATACGCTCAGCGCTGGTTCACTGGCGGGCGACGGCAGCGGCTTTGTCGTCGGCACAAACATTGTTCTGCGGCGAACCGCAGGCCCAGGTGGAACCTACTCCATCTACGCTCCTACCGACAAGATCAGCCAGCGCCCGAACCACGACGTCCGTACACTCTCCACCACCTCTAGCTGGGCGGTCGGCGGAAGCACGGGCGCGGTGCGCAGCAAGTGGAACGGAACCCTGTGGTTTGATTCCTTTGATGAAATCCTGCCGGTCGTCCGAGCGCTTGCTGTGAGCACCTTGACCAGTCCCAACACCGTGTACGCACTCGGTGTGGGAATCGATGGCAAGACCTATGCCGTCACCACGGACTTGCAAGCAACGACCAAAGCCGTTGCGCTCGGAACTGCGGGCTTTGTCGGCAACGCGCTGTGGGTCGATCCCGCGCCGACCGGAACGATCCTCGCGCTCGCGGTCGGGAGCGGTGGCGGGGCCTACACCTACGCGAATGGACTGTGGACTCCCACGTCCACCTTCATCACCGACAACTTGCTGAGCATCTGCGGAACCGATTCCAAAGCCGTCTGGGCGGTCGGGGCCGATG
Source organism: uncultured Myxococcales bacterium (assembly GCA_964437195.1). GTDB lineage: Bacteria > Myxococcota_A > Polyangia > Palsa-1104 > JAEUJZ01 > JAEUKA01. Next base: position 16,164 of record CAYTGC010000024.1, read on the forward strand.
CCGCCAACCAGAACGGTCGCGTGATCAACTGGAACGGAATCTCTTGGGCGACCGTCACCGGAATGAGCCTGACCGGCAACCCGCTGCGTGCCGTCGGCTGCGGCCTTGGCCAAGCCTTTGCAGTCGGCAACAACATGGTGCTCCAGACTTGTACCAACAGCAGTTGCAGCGCCAACACCAACAGCGCTCTTGCCGCCCTCGCGGGAGAGACTGGATATGCAGTATGGACGACGCCAAGCTCTGGCACCGGACTGGACATTTGGGTGGCTGGAACCAAAGGGAATGTTTATCGCTACCAAACCTCGACGGACAAACCGACCCAGTACCCCTCTGGAACCACGCAAACACTTCGCTACATATTCGGCAAAAATCACTCCGACTTTTACGTCATGGGTGATGGTGGAATTGTACTGAAGTGGAACGGAAGCGCGTTCGCGCTCGTCAAGACAGACAGCACGGCGAGCCTGCAAGCAGGGACTCTCATTTCATCTGGGAACTCCGCAATTGTCGGAGGACCATCAGCGGGCTGGCTTCACCAGATTCAGTAACCCAGGTGGATCTCGTCTCTGCTTCGCCTCCCGGTTCGGCAACAGCCTTCCCAAACTTCCTTCGAGGAGCCCCTATCCATGATTCGTTCCGAGCTGATCTCTGCTTCTTCCCTGCTCCTGCTTCTGTCCGGGTGTGGAGGCAATCACGCAAGCACACTCCCGCCTGTTCCACCCCCAGATGGTGTCACCAAAAAAGACGGAATGACTTACTACAAAGACGTGCAGCCGATCATGCAGCGAAGCTGCCAGGGGTGCCACGTCACAGGTGGAGTCGGTCCGTTTGCGCTGACCACGTACGACGAAGCGTTCGCCAAGTCCGCGCAGGTCTCTTCAGCGGTAGTGGGAAGACGGATGCCGCCTTGGCAGCCAGCGGAAAACTGTCAGAAGTTCCAGAACGCACGCTCGCTCTCCCAAGATGCCATAAACACCATCTACTCTTGGGTTGCCGACGGAGCCCCAGCCGGAAATCCTGCAGATGCGCCGCCCAATATGACTCCCAATGTGGTGACGCTCGACTGGATCGATACCACCGTTGCACCGGCTGGTTCCTTTACGCCTGCGGCGAATCTTTCGACCGACTATCGCTGCTTCATTTTGGATCCAAAGCTGACAGCAAATCGCGATGTGATTGGCTACGAAGTCGTTCCCGGTGCGAAACAGAATGTGCACCACGTCCTGCTCTATCCTGCGGATGCAGCGACGGCCCAAGCACAGGATGCGAAGACCCCTGAAGTCGGCTGGCCGTGCTTTGGTGGACCAGGAATTGCGACCGCATCAACCATCGGTGGCTGGGTTCCCGGAAGCCCCCCAACCAAGTATCCGATCAACACTGGAATCACGCTCACTGCAGGACAAGTGCTGGTGATGCAAGTTCACTACGACAATCACCACGGCGGTGCATGGAGTCCAGATCAGACCAGTGTAAAGATCCAGTTTGCCAAGACTCCGGTTGCGAAGAAGGCGGCGATTCTATCGGTCAAAAACACCACGTTTAGCATTCCGCCCGGCGCAAGCGACTACGCAGTGGTAGGAACCCTGACAGCCCCGGGGGACGGCTACGTCTATGGACTCCTTCCGCATGCGCATCAGCTCGGCAAGCGGATGCGCGTCGAAACGAACAACACCTGCATGATAGACATTCCGTCTTGGGACTTTAACTGGCAGCAGTTCTACTTCTACGAAAACAGCCAAGGCATATTCATTCCCAAAGGAACCCAGATCAAGCTGACCTGCGTCTACAACAACACCACGTCAAGCTCGGTTGGTTGGGGGGAATCCACGACGGATGAGATGTGTCTGAACTACTTCTACACGACGGGTCCGTAGTCCCCCCTTCGCCTGCGTCCGCGGCCAACCTGCACGGTGGGCCATTGCCCAAGATACTGTCCAGCCTTTGACCTTGACAATCAGCGCTGCGGCGAATATGCATTACCGATGTCAGCGTCCTCGTCGGTGAAAAAAGAGAACAAGACACACTCTGGCGTCCATCCAAGTGCCCATTCGGCGGCTCTGTATCCCGGAGCGCCAAAACAAGTGTTCCCTGCGAACTTGGACGGTGGGTCAAGCTTGGGCTTGACGGCTTCTCATGGCCATGTTCGAGGAGTCACAACGGAATCGGATCAGAGCATTGAGCTTCTGAAGCTCACTGCTCGGAACAGAGAGCAGCAAGAGGAGCTTTCGCTGCTGACGGATGAGCTGACGCGGCAGCGCGCCCAGTATGATGATCTGCTGCGCGCCTACAAAGAGACGGTAGGTTCTGTCTCCTGGAAGCTGGGGCGACTCCTCATCGCGCCCATCCAGCATATACCGTTTGCGGATACGGTTTGGCGCCGCTACGTGCTGTCTCCGCTCGGGCGAATTCCGGGCAAGGTTGCCCAGACGGTACATCGCCTGGAACAGAAGTACATGTTGTCGACTCAAGCCTACCAGTTTCGTGAGTACCAAGCCCTGCGGGAAGCGCGATATGGGAGGGGTTTGTCGGGGCTGCAGTGTGGCGGTGAGCCGAACCTCGTGTCGATCATCCTGCCAGTTTATAATGGTGCGGATCTGGTCGCCCAGGCAGTAGAGAGTGTGTTGGCGCAGAGCTACCCGCGCTTCGAGCTGATCGTGATAAACGACGGTTCCCAGGATGCGACGCAGTCCATCTTGGAAGCCTATGCGCAGCACGATTTTCGGATCCGCGTCATTCAGCAGGAAAATCGAAAGCTTCCGCGCAGCCTCTCCCGTGGATTTCGTCTGTCCCGTGGGGAGTACTTGACCTGGATCAGTGCGGACAACCGCCTGCACCCACAGTTTTTGGCCAAGATGGTGAGGAGTCTGTCTGCCCATCCCGATTGGGACATGATCTATGCGAACCAAGACATCATTGGTCCTGACGGTCGGCTTCTGAAGGACAGCTGCCATTATGCGGGCTACCAGGAGCCGAAAGGCAGTGGTCACGTCTATCTTCCGGAAGATCCATCCGAGCTCAACACGGTAGCCAACAACTACATCGGTGCAGCCTTCCTCTATCGCCGCCGGGTTGCGTGCCTCCTCGGCGATTACAGCAAGAATCGCTTCACGACAGAGGACTACGACTACTGGATGCTGGTGAACGAACTGCTGTCCCTTCACCACGCCGATTTTGCAGAGCCGGTCTATGAGTACCGTTTCCATGAAGACTCACTGACGGCTCGGGACGAAGAACTCGGAATCACCCGGGGGCGCGACCGCTTGATGGTCTTTGATGACTTCCGGCGTGACTTTTTCTTGGCACCGATTGCCTGGACGGTGGTCTGTGACGGCTCTGCACCCGCCCTTTCGGAGTCGCTCCGTGCGCGCATTGGCAGCTCGGGAAGCGTCCTGCTTGGCGATGAGCGACACTCCCTTCACTGGCCGCGGCTGTTTGTCCCCACTGTCTATGTTCACGTCACTGCCGGTGCGGAAGTTCCGTTGGCCCCGCCGTCCGAGCTGCCACCGGGAACGCTTAGCGTGTTGGTGCTGACCGGCGCTGCGGTGGCGCCGTCACCAGATCAGCATGCTTGGGATCTCTGCGTAGAGGTCTCTGCTCCTGATACGGAACTGCGGACTCAGAAATCCGGTCGGCCACAACCCCAAGAAGGGGATGCGTACCGGAGTACCTGGATCGCAAGTGATGTGGATACCCTCTTTCGGGCGCTCGATATCCGCTGTCGTGCCGAACACGTGGCTCGGATCGAGGAAGAGATCGAGAATCCACGTCTGCCCGAGATGGCTTTGACCGTCGTGATTTGTACCTACAAGCGCCGTGACAAGCTCCTCCGCGCGTTGCAGTCAGTAGCCAAGCAGAGTTTGCCGCTGTCCAAGTACGAAGTGATCGTCGTAAACAACGACATCGCCGATCGGACACTCGCGACGGACTTGATGACGCTACGCAATGAGTACTTCTCCTCACAGCCGGAGCGACTGCGTCAGTTCGACTGTCCCCTTCTCGGACTATCCCATGCACGCAATGTGGGTATGGCTGAAGCTCGCGGCAAAGTCATCGTGTATCTCGACGATGATTCCCTGGCTGAGCCAGACCTGCTGGAACAACTGGATCGAGCCTATGCGGTCCATCCGGGCGTCGATTGTATTGGCGGCGCGATCACCCTGGTGCCCATTGAACCGCGGCCAGACGTCCTCCTGCCAGGGAGGGAAGGCCTGTGGAGTCAGTTTGTCCCGCGACGACCGGAATTCTACGTGGCGCGGGACCTCACTGATTATCCGTACGGCGCAAACTGGAGCGCAACCCGGCGTGCCCTGCTTTCCATTGGTGGCTTTCGAACCCAGTACGGTCGGCGAGCCAACAACTTCTTCGGTGGCGAAGAGCTGGTGGCCGCAAGCTTACTCCGCCGACTGGGCTACAAGATAGGAATCGAACCAGAAGCGAAGGTCTGGCACGATGTATCCGCCGACCGATATACCCAGGAACATGTATTGCGGACGCTGGCGGCCGGGTCAATGGTTGAATACCAGGCGACAAAGGATCACTATTGGTCCGCGGAAAAGCGTGATGCGTCGCAGCTGTCGAAGCTATCTCTCTACGCAAGACAGATACTCGCGACCTCGGTTCAGTCGTTACTTCCGAATGGTCCGCCGCGCGAGGCGCTATCGGAGCCGCAGGGAAGACTGGCGGGCACCGCGCAGGTCCTCCGCCTCAGGCTCCATGATACTCTGCAAAGAGTTCGCCTCAAACATCGTTAACTTTCGCTCGTGAGTTCTCCTTGAACTCACTCATTGTCTCAGTTGTGAGAATGCTCGCGTCCTTGCAAGGTTCTCACTGGAAAAAGAAGGCCATGCTGACGCGTTTATTGTTCACGAAACGTTGGCTGCTATGGACGATGCTGGTGGTGCTCCTAGCAGCCGCTATCGTTGGCTGGCAGCTCCTTGTCCAGCCTATCGTTGGACTCGCTGACAATGGCGACTTCAACCGCTTATTATCCTATGCAAACTGTGACCCGGTCGGAGTTCACGATGGTATCCGTTCTTATCAATACATTCATCGTAACTTTCACTGCGAGCCGTCAACCTGGTCCTTCACTTATTACACGTCTCAACTATTGATTGTGAAAGCTGCGGTGAAGCTGGCCGGCGTCTTGTGGAAAGGGGGCCATTTTGATCTGCGGATTCTCACGGTGGTGCAGCTACCGATCATGCTGCTCTCGCTTGTGATCACGCTGGCTGCGTTGACGCGACGCCCGTTCGCTGACCTGGTGATGGTTGGCCTTCTGCTCCTTTTGATCTTCTGTGATGTGGGATACGTGTGCTACCTAAACTCATTTTACAGTGATCCTGGGTCTCTCCTGTTTCTGCTTCTGATGACCAGCTTGACGCTGTTTCTCATTTTGCAAGAACCACAAGGGATTGCACGGGGACTGATTCTATGCGCGCTGTCGCTGGTAATGCTGCTATTTGTGATGGCGAAGGCGATGAACATTCTGCTCGGTGGGCCGCTGGCACTCTTGCTTTGGCGGCTAGGTGCAGTGGGTCAGGGGCCACCGCTCCGTCGCTGGCTTCGCGCTTCCGTGGCTCCTGTGCTTTTGGTGGCGTGCTGTGGACTCTATTTGACGAAGGGACTTCACCCCGAGATCAAACGGACCAACCTCTACCATCATATGTTTGGGGAACTGCTTCCCAGCTCGGCGGATCCGTCGGCAGATCTGCAGGCATTCGGTCTGCCTGCTTCTTATGCCTCGCTCAGCGGCACTGGCTGGTATACCCCCGGTGTTCCCAAAGAGGATCCAGCGTTTTTGCAGACCTTCTTTGCAAAGGTTCATCACCGCAGTATTCTGAAATTCTATCTGGAGAGACCCCGTCGGCTTTGGGGACTGCTCGCTCGCAATGCGCCATATGCGTTTGAGCTGCGGCCATATTTAGGCAACTTCGAGCCGGCCGTGGGAAAACCTCCACAGGCGCTGAGCTTTGGCTACGCAAACTGGAGCTCATTGAAGCGTGACCTCCCGAGTCGACCAACGCTGCTGCTCCTGTTTCTGTTGGTGAATGTCGGTGTGATTTTGGGCAAGTACTTCTGGTTTGATCGATTCATGCGAGATCGCTTGCTCACCGAGATGCATGCCAGTCTGCTGCTCTGCGGAGGAATCGCCTATGGGACGATCCTTCTTGGGGAAGGCCGCGGTGAAACAGTCCGCTACATGATGCTGGTGAGTGCGATTTTCGATATCCTGCTGATCCTCTTGCTTGGGTATGCAATGAGCATAATTCGCAGCCGCTTGGCCTCGCGTACTTCCGTACGGCTCTAGAGCCCCAATCCGCTCTCTGCTCATTTCGCCCCGGCCAAGTTGATTTTCCTACACCACGTCTAGGAGTGGCCCCCGGTTGCCTCCCACTTGGGCGCACGATCGCGCGCACTTCACACATCCCCCTACCCAAAAGAGTCCCATCTTTTCGTGAACTTGCCGCCGTGGTACGATTCCCAGGTGCTCTGTCTTTCCCCACAAGCAGGGCCCCAAGGAGTGATGGATGGCCAGGTCAGGGAAACAAGTGGCTGCAGTATCGATCGTGCACGACGATGCACATGAAGCGGCCAAGGAAGCGGCGTTCGAAATCAAGGATCGTTTGGGATGCAATCCCGACGTGGTGCTGGTGTTCTTTTCCGCAGAGTTTGCTGCGGCTGAAGTCAGCAGTGGTCTGTGGAGCGAGCTCGATCCCGGCACCGCGGTCGTTGGCTGCTCGGCGTTCGCGGAGCTTGGTCCCGATGGAGCCCTCACCCACTCTGTCACTGTGCTTGGACTGTCGCTTCCTGGATATCGCTCGCAGGTACTCTCTGTACTTCCTGGTGGTGGCGACTCCTTTCAGACCGGAAAACAGCTTGTTGCGGATCTGCAAGGACAGCGTCCAGATCTTCTCATCCTGCTGCCAGATGTCTTGACACTGAATGCGACGCAGGTATTGCGCGGCATCCAGTCGGTCTTTGGTGCTGACGTCAACGTGATTGGCGGAGCCCCCGCGGACATGGGCGCGTTCAAGCAGACCACCATGTTTGCGGGCTCTCATCTGCAAGCAAGTGGTGCAGTGGCTGTCGCGCTGTATGGTCCGATTTCCATCGCGGCTGCGGCGTGCAGTGGCTATCGATCGGTGTCTGTTCCGCTGCATGCCACCAAGGTCGAAAACGGGAACATCGTGCTCGAGTTCGATGGCAAGCCTGCACTCCCTTTGTACTTGGACTTTCTGGGACCGCGCAAGAACGAACTCCCCGGCGTTACCATCGAGTATCCCATCGGAGTCGTAGAGAACCGGCAAGGACAGAGCGAAGTCCAGATCGACTTTGTCCGAGCTGCATTCGGAATGGATGAAAAACGGGGCGCGCTCATCCTCGGTGGAGACATTCCCGAAGGCGCAGAGCTACGAATCCTAAGCGCCACGCGCGAAGATGTCCTGCGCGGAACCCAAGTTGCGGTCGAATCAGCATTGTCGGCCTGCCAAGACGCCGACCTGATGCTGCTGTTTAACTGTATGTCGCGCAAGATCATCCTCGGCCCGCGCTACAAAGAGGAGTACGTCGTTGCCGATTCGATCCTGCCAAAGTCACTCCCAAGAGTGGGCTTTTACACCTATGGCGAGCTGTCTCCCGTTCACGCGGTAACCCAGCACCACGAGTCTACTTTCACCGTCGCTGCAGTCCGCTTTGGGAAGACCAGCTAACAAGGCCGAGTCATGCGCTGTGACATCTGCTGTCTGGAAGATCCCGCTTGTGAAACGCTCGATCACGATGCGTTCTGTCGCCGACTTTCCGCGTGCGATGGCTGTCCGCTCCAGCAAGGAGAAGGGCCGATTCCTCCTGCGGTTCTCAGAAGGCAGCTTGAGCGGCTTAAGGATTCCGCGCGTCAGCTCCGCAGCAAACAGAATCGCATTCGACAGCTCGATCGATCACACAAGGAACTGACCCAAGACATCCTCCGTTCCGATGAGCGCGTGGCCAAGCTGGAAAGAACCCAGCACGCCATCGCACAAGCGGCAGAAGGGCAGCTGCAAGCCTATCTGCGACAGCTTGACCGGCAAAAGGAATCGATTCACGCGCTCTCCACTCCCATCATCCAGGTCTGGGAGGGCGTGCTGGTCCTGCCGCTTATCGGACACCTGGACGAAGCGCGCATCTTGACCTTGACCGAGAATCTGCTCCACGCGCTCCAGGAACAGAAAGCCCGCTACGCAGTGCTCGATCTGACTGGGATTGCCGAGCTGGATGCCAAAGACGCGCAGCAGCTCCTGCGAGTCGCCGCCGCGGTGGATCTTCTGGGTGCGCAAGCGCTGCTCTGTGGCCTGCGTCCGCAGGTGGTCCATACGGTCGTAAGCCTCGGCGTGGATCTGGGTCGCCTGTCGGTGTGGCGCACGCTGGAAAATGCGCTCCGCCACTGCATCAAAGCCCAGCAATAAGGAAAACCCCTCTCAGTCTGCGCAGCGACGCAGCATCCTGGTATAACCTCAAGCTGTGCGTATGCGCCGCTGGCTATTTGGACTGCCTTTGTCTGCGATGCTGACTTCCAGCTCGCTTTCTGCCGCAGATCTATACGGTGAAAAGAGCGATCTTCCCGAGGAGATCCGCACGCTGCTGCAAGCCACCGACCCAGCCCGTCGCAAAGAGGGAGTGGAAAAGCTGCAATCGCTGCCGCAGCGGCAAGCGACCACCTACCTGATCCAGCGCCTTGCAGACGGCGACCCAGCGGTCCGCGCGCGCGCAGCCCAGGCGCTGGGTCCTGTGGGTAGTCTTGCCGCAGCCAGTCCGCTCCTCGACGGTCTAAGTGACGCCGACAGTACCGTCCGCGCCGCTTGTGCCGAAGCCGTTGGACAGTATGCCGCCCTCCCAAATGGCGAACAAAAGCGCGCCCTCACGCTGTTGGCCCGGGCCATGGGAGACAGTCAGTTCGAGGTCCGCCAGGAAGCCCTGCGCGCCGTCGAGCGATTGCTGGCTTCGCAGATCATCACGCTCGCCGAGCTGCCGCCGCTTCTCGGACCGGTTCTGCTTCGAGCCGAAGACGAGAATGTCGGGGTCCGTCGCAGCGCAATGGCTGTCCTCGGTCGCCTAAGCTCTCTTGCCTTGCCCGATGAGCTTCGGGGTCGGGTCCTGCTTGCGCTCCTCGGACGTCTGTCTGATCCCGCCCGCGATGTCCGCGCCGAATCGCTGCGCAGCTTGGGTCTTTTGCGGGCCCAGAACGCGACGGCGGCGGCGCTGCGGCTCTTGCGCGATCCCGCGGACGAAGTTCGCAAGCAAGCGATGCTCTGTCTCGGGCGACTTGGGGCAGAGGCAGCCATTCCGATCCTGCGCGAGACCATCGAGACCGGCAGCGACACCCAGCGCGCTGCCGCAGTTTCTGCCCTGGCGCTTTATATCGCACCGACCGCCCCGAAGGCGCTGTCCGGCGAAGTCTTTGCGCAGGCGACCCAAGCGATCTTGCTCTGCCTGGGCAGCGGGACGCTGCGTCCACTGGTCGTCGAGTCGCTGCTTGCCGCGAGCGAGCGCGTCGGACCCATCCTGCTTCAGGAACTGGCTCGTCCGGCCCTCGATCTGACGCAGCTCGCAACCCTGGTCGAGCTGCTCCGGGATCTGGGAGGCAAGCTGCCCGAAAAGCAGCGCCGGGCCGCCGAGCTTGAGCTTGGCCGTGAGCTATTCCGCGATCGCTTGCCCAAGGATCTTGTGCTCGACGCCATCGCAGCACTCGGGGACAAGAGCACGGCGGCACTGTTTGCTGGCCTGCTGACCGACAAAGATGTGGTCGTCAGGCGAAAGGTGGTGCAGCTTCTGCGCCGCCCGAATCTGCTGGATGTGCGCGCCAAAGATGCGCTGATTGGGGCGACGACAGATGTCGACCCCCAAGTGCAGCGCGCGGCGCTGTTGGCGCTCGGGGATCTGGGCCAGGGACAAGCTCGACTGCTCGAAGTGCTTGATCCGACCGAGCGCCCAGCGCTGGCCGACGCCGAGACCCGACTCACCGCCGCCCTTGCGCTCCAGGGCCTGGCCCGACTGGGACTGCTCGATGACCCGGGCGTGGCACAGCTCCTCCGCACCGTCGTAACGGTGCGTCCAGGACTCACCGAGCGGCGTATCCGTCGCACATGCGCCCAAGCCCTCGCGAGCCAGCTGGCCAACCGGCCCGAAAAGCAAGGCCCGCTGATCGCCGAGCTGCTGCAGGTGCTCCGCAAGCCCACCGATAGCGGCCCGCATAGTGAAGTCCTGCTGCTGCTATCAGGTCTTCTGCGGGGGCAGCACAGTGAAACCGTGCGCGAACGGCTGCTGTCACTGTCCCAGATTGCCGCTGAGCCACACTCGGTCGAAGGTCAGCTCGCGGTCGAAGCACTCGCAGCGCTTCAGTCGTTCGTCGATCTGTCGGCGCAGGGACGTCTCATCAAGCTGCTTTCCCATCGTGATCCGGTGCGGGTGCTCCGCGCCACCTCGGCGCTTGGGGTGCTGCTCGCGACTGCGCCCACCGAGTCGAGTATCTCGGCCCTGATCGGACAGCTTCAGGAAGCCGGCGACCTGCGTGCAGCGGCGGAGTCGGCCTGGGCGCTGTCCAATCTGCCGCGCAACCACGCCGCCACCAGCCGCGTCGCCGAACGACTCCGCGCCATGCTGCAACTTCGCCGCGAGCCATCCCCGGACCTGATCGCTCTTCGCTGCAACGTCCTCGCAGCACTGGCACGACTTGGCATTGCCAACGGCCGCGACCTAGAGTGGCTCGATGATGCCGATCCCGGCATCCGCCGCAACGCAGCGCTGCTCGCCGCCGCTATGGTGCCCCGTACCGGGCCCGTCGAAGCTCGCTTGCGCAGTGCCAGCGCTGGCGACGAAGACCGCACGGTCCGAAAGAATGCCCAGGCTGCCCTGCTCGGTCGAGGTCCACACGGCCAGCAGAGCCGCAAGCACTGGCTCGTGACCTACCAGACGGACTTTGACGGCAAGCAGCGGGTCTTCTCCCCCTATCGACTGGTCATGGGCGACGGCCTGACGCGCGTTGGCTACACCGATCGAACTGGCACGTCCAGCGACGAACTACTGCCCGACGGCCCAAGTGAGGTCGAGCTCATCGCGACGCTCGAACCACCGCGCTAAGCCTTAGAAGCGCGGCGCAGTGACATCCACGTCGGCAAGTGGCCCCGGCCACAGCGCTGATGGCAACGGCACCGCAAGAGCAAGCCGTCGCCCCGTCCGTGGATGGAAAAACGAAAGCTCGACCGCATGCAGCAGAAGCCGCTCGGCCTGCCGACCGCCATACAGCGAATCACCGACCACCGGATGCCCAAGCGCCGCCAGGTGGACACGGATCTGATGGGTTCGCCCCGTCGCAAGCCGCAGCCACACAAGCGACTCTGGTCCTTCCGCAGCCTCCCTGACCGCTCGCCGCACGAAGAAGGTCCGCGCCGCATCACCCTGCGCCGATTCCACAGGATGCGTGCGCATCTTCACCACCGCTGGGCCCGCCGCTTTGCCAATCCGCAGGTCGACCTGCCCGCGCTCGCCGATGAGCCCCGACACCCGAGCCGCATACGTCCGCGTCACCCGATCCTGCGCCAGCGCCTGCCCCAGCTTCGCACAGACCTCGGCGGACCGCGCCAGCATCGAAAGACCCGACGTGTCTGCATCCAGACGATGCGGCAGCCAGAGCGGCCCCGGTAGCACCGTCAGCAGCGATGGTCCACCACGACGGCCTGGCTGACAAGGTAGGCCGACTGGTTTGTCAACGACGAGAAGATCCCGGTCTTCATACACAATTTGCGGCGCAAAGCACGGCTGCGGCGCGTCGTCCACAAACACCTGGATCTTCTGTCCCGCAGCCACCTCTCGCTGGTCGGACGTAGCCCTTCGCCCATCGACGAAGACCGAGCCCTCGGCAATCACTTGCTCGGCCCGCGCGGGCGCAAGACCCAGCCGCTCGACAAGGAGCGCCAACAGACCGCGTGGGTCGTCGTGCGCTACGGTTATCAGATGCTTTTTCGACACCTTTTGTCGGCTCTCTCCAGGCCACCCCTCGGCACGCGCGGCTACGCAGCTTTTTGCTTGGCCGAAAGTGCGACCGCGACCTCGCCAGAAACCCGGGCATTGTCCACGATGAGCGCACAGTTGGCCCGCACGCTGCGCAGACCTGTCTCTGCCGCAATCCGCGCCAGCAAAAACGGCGTCAGCGCTTTGCCACCCACCCGCGACGTCTCTGCCGCCTCAAGCGCCGCTTGCAGCGCACGCTCGACCAAATCTGACGGCAACGCCTCGGCCTCTGGAATCGGATTGCACAAAAGCACGCCCCGCCGCGGATGGACCGCGAAGTGAGAGTGCAGAAGCCGCGCCGCCCCCGCCGCTCCATCGACGCGATGAAGCAGATGCAGGCCGCTTTTTCGGGTGTAAAACGCAGGCAGCTCGGCAGTCCCGTAGCCCACCACCGGCACACCCAGCGTCTCCAAGTACTCCAGCGTCCGCGGCAGATCGAGGATGGCCTTGGCTCCCGCCGAAACCACCGCCACCGCTTCGCTGCCCAGCGTCGTCAGATCGCAGGAAATATCGAAGCCGTCCCCGCGATGCACGCCGCCGATGCCGCCCGTTGCCATCACCGAAATGCCAGCCCGAGCCGCACAAACCACCGTCGCCGATACTGTCGTCGCACCATCTGCCTCTGCGGCCACAAGCGGTCCCAGGTCCGCCGCCGAGGCCTTAAAGAAGCTCTGTCCGTGGGCAACCTGCTCGAGCTGCGACTTTTCCAGGCCCACATGGATGCGACCACCAAGCACCGCGATCGTCGCTGGCACGGCCCCCGATGCCCGCACTGCCGCTTCCGCTTGCAGCGCCACCTCAAGGTTGTCGGGCCAAGGCAGCCCGTGCGATAGCAGCGTCGATTCCAGCGCCACCACCCCGCGCCCTTCGCTTCTGGCCGCTGCGACCTCGGGATTGATGCACAAAAACGGCAGAAGGCTCGACATCAGTTTGCCACCTTCTGCTTGCTGCGACGGATTTCGGTCAGTTCATCGACGGAAAACTGATACACATCGGCGCAGAAGTTGCAGGTGACCTCGGCCTTGCCCTCGGCAATCATCTCGTCGAGGTCCATCTCGCCAAGCCCCCGCAGCATGCCCGCCACCCGCTCCCGGTCACAGCGACAGCGGAACGACAGCTCGCGCTCATCTTGGACTTCGAGTCCATCTCCGTACGGACCCAAGATCAGCTTGGCCAGCGCCTCGGGCGTCTGCGGTCCCGCTGCCAGCAGGTCGTAAAGCTCACCCGCCCGCAAAAGGTGTTGGGCCTCACGCAGCACCGTCTTTACTTCCGCCGGTGAGTCGGGCATCGCCTGCAAAAGCACACCGCCGGCCTGGATGATCTGCCCGCCGCTGTCAAAAATCAGCTCGGTGCCCAGCGCCGACGGGATCTGCTCGGACTGCCGCAGGTACGACTCGATGTCTTCGTCCACTTCACTGACGATGAGCGGCACCTGGCCTTGGAAGCGCTCCTTGAGCCCGACATCGCGCATGACGTTGACCACGCCGTCGCGACCGATCAGATCCGCCATCCGCTGCCGCCGGTCCATGCGCGCATCGGGACAAGCCTGCGCCTCCAGCGGATAGCCACGAATCGATCCGTCGTCGTATGCATCGACCGTCAGGCCGCGCAGCGGACCGCTGGCCTGAATCTGAATGGTGACGCGCTCGCCGCCACGGGTCAGGGTCGCGAGAAGATAGGCGCCCAACAGTCCCCGACCGAGCGCACAAGCCGCAGCCGGGGTGGCTTTGTGGCGGCGCGCGGCGTCTTTGCAGACCTCGGTGGCGATGGCAGCGACGATTCGGACGTTGAGCGTCCGGTGAATGGCTCGGATAAGCAGGTCGGACATGGCTTGCGATTTGAGAAAAAAGGGCCCCAAACCTAGCAACTTTTTCCCACCTGCGCACGAAACCTACCCACTCCCATAGCAGATTGCACACAACCACCTGTCCCACCTGGGCGGATCGGGGCGAACATCCGACAGATGGACACACAGCGCAAAGGATGACCATGACTCGGCTCCAAATCCGCAGCTCCGACCCGTTTGTTGGCCTTGGCCAAGCTCTCTCGGACAGTCCGCTGGTGAGCGCCGCGCCCCAGACTCTCCGCGACGGGCCCAAGGTTCCCTATGGCAGTGAGCACGCGAGCACGCCCCTGTGGATGCCCCGACCCGGAAAGCCTGCCAACCAGCCGTGGATTCTGCGCAGTCGCGACGGGGATGAACGGCAGCTGGACCGCAAGCTGTCTCTCGGGGCAGCAGCGGACAATGACTGGGTACTTTTCGACCGCTATGTCTCGCAGCATCACGCCCAGCTTGTACCGACGGAAGATCGCGTTGTTTTGCAGGACTGTGGCTCGCGCAATGGCACCTATGTGAATGGCGTGCGCGTCCAGAAAGGCGAGCTGCGCGACGGGGGACTGCTGCAGCTTGGCGAAACCGAGCTACAGCTTCTGCGCATCGAGGCCCCGCGCAGCATGGGCCTTATCGGACAGAGCGCCGCCATGGCCAGCCTGCGCAGGCACATCGTCCGCAGCGCACCGTCGTTGTTGCCTGTGCTGCTGCTTGGCGAAAGCGGTACCGGCAAAGAGCTGGTCGCCCGGGCGCTGCACGAGGAAAGCGGCAGGCGTGGTCCTCTTGTCCCGGTAAACTGTGGCGCGCTGCCCCAAGAGCTGATCGAGAGCGAGCTGTTTGGCCACGAGCGCGGGGCTTTCACCGGGGCGGAAAAGCGGCACCTCGGCTGCTTCGGGGAAGCGATGGGCGGCACGCTGTTCCTCGATGAGATCGGCGAGCTGCCGCTTGCGCTTCAGCCTCGGCTTTTGCGCGCGCTCGAAAGCCAGAAGATCCGTCCCGTCGGCAGCACCCGCGAGATCAGCATCGACGTACGCATCATCGCGGCGACCCATCGAGACCTCCCCAAAGCCGTCGCCGAAGGCCGCTTTCGCGCCGACTTGTACTACCGCTTGGCCGGACTTCTCGTCGAGCTTCCACCATTGCGCGCCCGCCCGAGCGACATCCCGCTCCTCGTCCGACACTTTCTCGCGGAAATCGGTCCACAACAGCCGGGGCTCTCTATCGATCCCGACGAGCTGGAGCTGCTCGCGCAGGCACCGTGGCCGGGCAACGTCCGCGAGCTCAAGATGTCGCTTTTGCGCGCGATCCACCTTCATGGACCCAAGCTGACCGCACGCGACATCCTGCGCGGTCAGCTCGGCAGCACCGGTCCAAACGAAGCCCAGGTGCCAGTCCTTGGACGACGGCTCATCGACATCGAACGGGATGTGCTCGCTACGGTACTTCGCCACAGCGGCGGCAACCAGCGGACGGCGGCGCTCGCCCTCGATGTGCCCAAGTCCTCGCTTTCTGACCGCTTGCGCAGACACGGCATCCTCACCACCCGCGCAGTGCATACCGACAGAACTTCCGCAGACACCGCAAATCGCGGCACGATGGAGGAACGGAGTTCATGCACGCATGGCGGCAGCCGATCGAACGAGTAGCTATGTCGGTATCATGCTAGCGGTGCTGGCGACGGTGGTGGTCCCAGGCACCCTCGTTGCCCAGCTATCGGTAAGTCCCGAAGGGAAGCCCGCCACGGCGGCCGCAGCGTCTGCCCGCAAGACCGATGCCGCCCCTGATACCAAAGCCCCCGTTCTGCCGCCGCGCGGCGCACGCAAGCTCCTGTGTGAGCTGGGTGGCAACCTGGAGCCCGGCTGTCAGTCAAGCAGTCCTTCTGTCACGCCTGTCGGCACAGCCCCTCGCAGCTATGCCGGACAGGTTTCGGCCCTGTTTGTGACCGTGCCCGAACCAAGCTGGGGCCTCGACGGCATGCTCGAAGCGCTGGTCCGCTCGTTCGAGACGGTGGGCTATACGCTGCGGGCGCAGGATCTCCCCCGGGTGAGCGGCAAAGACTCGCCTTCGGCATACGGTGTTCTGGTCTTTACCGGCCAAGACACCGATTCCTACAAGCCTCCGGTCCGGGCAATGCGCAAAGAGGTGGTCGGCGGCGCGACGCAGCGCCAGGAAAAAAATGCACCGCCGCCTGCGCCCGATCCGCCCCAGACGACCGCCAGCGAGAGCGCCTATCTGGTCTACTTGGTCGAAGAAACCCCGACGGCAGGGATTCGACTGGCGGCGCTTGGTGAAGCGCTGACCGACTGGGACGCGCTGCGAAAGGAGCAGTATCCCGGTGCTGCGATCGAACCACTCGCCGTCTTGGCACCGGCGTTTTCCGGGTCGGCGGCAGGCCTCGCCCACTACATCGGCAACCACCCGCTGTTCCGGCAATATCCGCTTGAGCTAGTCTCGGGCCGAGCCACCGCCAGTGACGTGGCGACAACGCTGCGCGGTGCCCGTCGAGACGGCCTGCCAATTCGCTTCCATTCAACCGTCCGTTCCGACGAAGAGATGCAAGCGGCGATGTTCGAGTATCTGACCGAGGAACTCGGGGCCGACTGCCGCAAGATTGCACTCATCGTCGAGTCGTCAACCCCTTACGGCAACGCCACTTACCAGCAAGATCGGGGTCTGCATCGCTTCCAGAAAAAGCGTGGCCGGGCCTGTCCGCCGCGCCTACTGCCCGTGCCGTCGGATCTACCGCGCCTGCAAGCCGAGTGGGAGCGCAAAAAAAGCGGCACCCAAACCCAGACGACACCGACGTATGAAGAGCTGGCGCGAAACACGCTGGAAAAACAGCGCGACGACGCCCGCCGCACCGGAATGCTGCCGCTGTTTAGCAAGGAGACGCTGAGCGAGCGTGACCTGTCGCTGTCGGCGCTGCTATCGACGCTGTATCAAGAAGGGATTAGGTACGTCGGACTGATGATGACCGACGCGAGCGACAAGATCTTCCTGGCCCAGCGCATCAGCGCCAACTGTCCCGACGCCCGGCTGTTTACGTTCGAGAGCGAGCTGTCGCTGGTTCATCCCCAAGACCTGGCTTACACGCGCGGCATGCTCGTCGCGTCGACCTATCCGCTGTATTCGCGCAACCAGCAGTGGACCTACCCGTATGCCGGTGCGATGCAGCGCCTTCAGTTTGCCAGCCAAGCCGATCAAGGGGTCTACAACGCCGCGCTGCTCCTGCTCGGGCACCCCGAGCATCTCCTCGAATACGCGCCGCCGTTTGCCCAGTTCGAGCGCTGGGAAAGCTACGCCAAGCTGTGGCGCTGCACCAAGCCCGGCTCGAACGACCCGCTCTGTACGGCCAAGCCACCGGTGTGGATCTCGGCGGTCGGGCGTGGCGCACTCATCCCACTGCAAGTCAGCGTTCCAGAAGAAAACGACTTTGTCGCCGACCGTCGGCACGCCGTCTTCAGGGCCAGCCAGGTCACACCGCTGCGCGATACCATCACACGGATTCCCAGCGCCGAGCAGCGCTACACCCCGTACGACCTTGGCACGGTGCGGGTGCTGACGATCCTGCTCACGCTCTTCTCCTTGCTGCTCGGCGTGCCGTATCTGCGCAATGCATTCGGAGCGCCACTGTGGGTCAGCGAAGAAGGCGAAGAGGCCCGCTTTTTCGACTTCCTAAAGCCGCTGCCCCCGAGTCCAAATCCGACCTTTGCCAAGGAACACACCCAGCGCGACGTGTATCTGCTGTGGCTGACGCTGCCGCTCATCGCACTGTCGTTTTACCTGGCGCTCATCCTGGCGCTGCGCTTCCGCTCGGGCAACTTCGTGTCGGATGGCACGGGGCTCATCAGTCGGTTCTTTGGCAACGCACTGTTTGGCGGCACCACCGACTGGAGCAAGATCATCGACCTGCTCTACCTGTTTCTGTCCGCGATGGGCCAGAGCGTGTCGTGGATTGTGACGGTCTGCGTCGTGCGCAGGCTGTGGAACCGTCCGCTGAACCTGCCGCGACTCCGCCGTGTCGTGGCCAGCGTGTGGTTTGTCGTCCCTGCCGCGCTGTTGCTCGCTCTCGTTGAGCTGTCGCTGGCCATCCAAACGGTGAGCGCCCTAAGCACCAGCGACTTTGATAGCTGGCATGGCGCCAATGCCGTCCTGTTCCTGCGTCGATCGGCCCAGACTTCCTATGAGCTGTCGCCGCTTCTGCCGCTTTTGTGCCTGGGAGCGATCTCTTTTCTGTGGGGCCTTTACAACCTGCGACGGATTTCGCTTTTGACGCTGCGGCCCCTGACCAATGTTCCGGTGTACACCCCCGCCGCGCAGGCGCAGGACATTCACACCGACATGCAGCGCTGCTATGGGCAGCTTGGTTCTCATCATCGCCTGACCGTGGTTTCGGTGGTGCTGCTCGTGGTGCTGATCGCCAGTCCGGTGTTTGGTCGATTGACGACGATCGACCTGTCGGCCTTGCATCTGGGCTTCCGCGTGCTGTTCAGCCTCGCGACTTCGCTTATCGTGCTGGCGGTGTTTCGGCTGGTGCTGACGCTGTGGCCACTCGAAGGGGCACTCCACCACTTGCAGCATCATCCACTGGCCGACGCGCTTTCCCGACTGCCGGCTGCTTGGCGCCGACCGCTCGGAACCATGCTCCTTGAGGAGCTCTCGGGGTCCACCGAGCGCCAGATGCTGGCCGAGAAGCTTGACGCGCTCGCAGCGGTCTTTGCCCAATCACCGCCACAGGCAAGGCGCGATGCGATCCCCCAGGCGTTTCACCCAGCGCTGGATGTCCTTTCGGCACGTCTTGCGACGTGGAACCAAGGCGAAACGCCGCCCGATTCGCTGCTGATCGTCGATACGGACATGGAGCAAGCGATCTCGGCGATCCTGTACGGCTCGCGGCCTCGGCTAAGACCCCGCCCAGCCTCGTCGACACCGCATGACGCGCATGCCAAAGAACCACCGCCGCCCCCCGATCCGCTGGCGTTTTTGCCGCTGGCCGAAGATGTTTTGTCGACGCGACTTCTGCTGCTCTTGTCTCGGCTTTTGCCGCACTTGCGCAACTCGATGCTGGTGACCACCGCGTCGATGGTGCTGATGCTGATGGCGCTGTGGAGCTACCCGTTTCAGCCGATGCAGTGGATGACGATCCTGATCTGGCTGATCTTTCTGTCGGTGTGCG
>CAYTGC010000025.1:0-35163 GCA_964437195.1 uncultured Myxococcales bacterium
GGCAATTTGACCACCGCTACGACGCCGAGGGACTGCTCAAGATTCCGTCGGATGGCAAGCTTCATCGCGTCGCCATTTTGACGGCGGACGGCACACCGACGCTGCGACTCATCACAGTTCCGCGCGAACGCGCCGACGTGTACCGCGAAGCCGAGCTGCAAAATCCTTGCAGTGCCCCGCTGCTCAGTGGTCCCGTCGAGGTCTTCGTAGACGGCGGACTTCTGACCACCGACGCCATCAGTCACGTCGACCGTGGCGGCAGCGTTCGCGTCGGCATGGGTGTCGAAGATCGCGTCCGCGTCGCACGAAACGTCCGGGCCGAAGAAGAAACGACCGGTCTTCTCGGCGGCTCGACAGCGATGACCCACACCGTCAGCATCGAAGTCAGCTCGTCTCTCGGGCAACCCGTCCAGATCGATGTCTTCGATCGCATGCCCGTCAGCGAGGACAAAGGCATCACGCAGGAGATGGTCTACGAAAAGCCGCCGCACACACCGTACGACCAGGCCGATCGAGGCGCACCGATTCGTCGCGGAATGAGGTGGCGAATGACGCTTCCCGCCGGAGGCAAGATCAAGATCGAGTATCAATACCGACTTGGCTTCTCGGCCAAGAGCGAGATCATCGGAGGCAACCGCCGTGACTAACGCCATCGCGCAAACGGAAGTGCAGCGCATCGAGCTCGAGACAAAGCCGCTCAAGGTGACGTTTTTCGAGGATCGCGCTGAAGTGGTGCGCAGCGCCAAGACGCGGGTCCCGGGAGGCACGGTGACGCTCAGCCTGCGGGGGGTCACTCCGCTCGTCGACGATCAGAGTGTGCAGCCGCTTCTTATCGGCCAAGTGAAGCTGCTTTCGTCGCAGGTATCTCGCAGAACGTATGAAGTGCCCGCCGGCAGCGAAAGTGAGCTAAAGGACAGCGAGGCGGACCAGAAAAAAGCGCAGGCCCGTCGAGTCTTGGCAGAGCGAGCCCTGGAAGTCGTGCAGGTTCACGAAGGGCGAACCAGTGCGCTTCTGCTCGCCTGGATTGTCGCGCTGGGACGGGTTCCGCGTGGTGCAGCAACGGGAATGGGTAGCTGGCGTGCGGCATGGGGCCAGCTTCTAAACGCCCAGACCGAAGCGCTCGACCGTCTGAGTGCAGCGCAGCGCGAGCTGCAAGAGGCCAGGCTCGATGAAAAGCGGGCGCAGCAGCGTTATCAAGCGGCGCGCAGGCTGCGTCCACGTCGCGAATCGGCGATCGAGCTGCAAATCGAGGCACCGCATCCAACGGAAATCTCGCTGGAGGTCACCTACATCACCCCGTGTGCGCTGTGGCGACCCGAGCACTTGGCGCGGCTTATGCAAAACCCCGACGGAACCGCCAGTCTTCAAATCGTCACATCGGCGGTGGTCTGGCAGCGCTGCGGTGAGGAATGGCACAACGTAACCAGTCGGTTTTCGACGGCACGGCCCGCCCAGCACGCCTCACCGCCGCTGCTGAGTGAAGACCAGATCCGGTTGCGCCGCAAGACCGATGCCGAGCGTCGCACCATCATCGTTGAAGCCCGCGAGCAGAGCATTTCCGTCGCCGGGCTGGGACGCGGCAGTCAGAAAGTGGAAGACATGCCCGGTGTCGACGATGGTGGCGAGCCGCTGACGTTTGAAGCCAGCCGACCGGTGACGATCTATTCGACGGGCCAGCCGCTGCGCATTGAGATCTCTCAGATCAGCATGCCAGCCCAAGTCGAGCGCGTCGTGTTCCCCGAGCGAGGCATGGCCGCCCACCTGCGCACCACCGCGACTCTCGTCGGTACGCGCCCACTTCTGGCCGGCCCCGTCGTGCTATCGCGCGGCACCGAGCTCTGTGGACGGGGACGAACCAACTTCGTCGGTCGCGGTGAACCGTTCGAGCTAGGCTTCGGCCCCGATGACGGTGTCCGCGTCCGTCGCCAAGTCACCGAAGAACGCGAACAGGCGGCGCTCACTGGCACCCAGCGAATCGCCCGCACCGTGAAGCTGTTCGTCAGCAACTTGAGCGGCAAGAGCCGGAAGCTGATCGTCACCGAGCGTATTCCCGTCAGTGAAATCCGCGAAGTCGAGGTCAGCGTCGAAAAAACCAGCGGCATGCGCTGGGACGGCAAGGACGGCTTCGCGCACTTTGACGTCGAGGTTCCAGGGCGATCAACCAAAGAACTGCTGCTCAGCTACCACATCGAAGCCCCGAGCCGAGTGCAGCTACCGCCAGCCTGATGGCACGCCGGGGACCGCCAAGCTGATGCACTGCGTCAGTTGGCTCGCTTCTCGAAACAGGCTTTACAGCGGCAGCGCCGCCCCAGAGACTCGATCTCCGTCGTCGGCAACTCGGCCAGCTTTCCCAGCTCCGCGGCGCACATCCCGCGCTGGTTTACTGCCTCGATGACCCGCTCGACCAGCGTCGACCACAGCTTGGCCCGACAGCGCTCTCCCCACACCTTGGAGAATGCAAACGGCGACGGAGCAAGCAAGGGTCTCATTCGGTGTTTTTCCTTCCTAGCGAACTCGTCGGTAGGCGCGGCGCATCATAGTCAGAAGCGAACTTGGTACCAGAAAATCTTTGCTTGGCCTTTACAGCGTCGGCAGATGCGTTGTAAAGCCAGGGTACAAGGCCAAAATGTCTAGTAACGATCCGCAAATGGAACAACTGGTTGCCGAAGTCGCTCGTCGAGTAGCCGCCCGCTTGGGTGGCGCGCAGCCGCTAACCCAGATCGGCACGGCACCGTCGCTTCGTGAACAACCGTGTCCCGATGGACCATCGGAAAACTGTACGGCCTGTGGACTGTGTACCGTTCGTCGCCCCGAAGCGGTCCAAAACATCGTCAGCGAAGGCGCGAGCCGCGTCGGCTCTGGGCTTGGAACGGGACAGACGCCGGACACCATCGCCAAGATGATCGATCACACGCTGCTCAAGGCCGATGCCACGAGCGCCGACGTCGAGAAACTGTGCGCAGAGGCACGGACGTATCATTTCGCATCGGTGTGTGTGAACACCGGCTTCGTTCCGCTGGCCAAGCGCTTGCTGCGTGGGTCGGACGTGATGGTCTGTGCTGTCGTCGGCTTCCCGCTCGGTGCGATGGCGCCAAATGCCAAAGCGTTCGAGGCCCGCGAGGCGGTTCGCGCCGGAGCGGAAGAGATCGACATGGTGATAAACCAGGGCGCGCTCAAGTCCCGTGACTACGCCGTGGTCCACGAAGACATCCAAAAAGTCGTCGAGGCTTCGCGGCCCGCCAAGGTCAAGGTCATCCTCGAGACGGGCGCGCTCACGCAAGAAGAGAAGATCGTCGCCATTTCGCTGTCCAAAGTCGCTGGAGCTCACTTCGTGAAGACCTCGACGGGGTTTGGTCCAGGCGGGGCCACCGTCGAAGACATCGCGCTCATGCGCAAGCTCGTTGGGTCCGAAATGGGCGTCAAGGCATCTGGCGGCGTGCGCACCTGCGAAGACGCGCAGAAGATGAAAGCCGCCGGAGCCAGCCGCATCGGCGCGAGCGCATCCGTCGCCATCGTCAAAGGCTGCGCCAATCCCCAGCCGACCGAAGCCCCGAGCAAATATCCCCATCGTCCGTGGCTAAAAAACAGTGCGGCCAAGCCCGCAAAAGCCCCTGCGGCTGCGAGCAAGCCGTCTGCCTATTAGCGACGCGGCCAAGCTGGACGCAGAATCTAAACAAGCGAGCGCAGATCGACGCAAAGAGGACACAGGGGACATGATTTTGACGAAAGCCGCGCCATTTGAGCGCGTGGTCTTGATAGTGCTCGACTCGTGTGGCTGCGGATCGGCCCCGGATGCGGAGCGTTATGGCGACGCGGGGTCGAACACACTCGGACACATCGGCGAGCGGCTCGGCGGAATCAAGCTACCAAACTTGGGCGCGCTCGGACTCGGGAATGTAACCAGGATTTCCGGTGTGCCACCCGTCGACAGGCCGCTCGGTGGCTTTGGTCGGATGCGCGAAAGCTCACGAGGGAAAGACACCACGACCGGACACTGGGAGCTGGCTGGGCTCGACGTCCAGAGCGAGTTTCCGACCTATCCACAGGGCTTCCCCGCCGAGATGATTGAGCACTTTGTCCAAGCGACCGGACGCGGCGTCCTGGGAAACAAACCAGCCTCGGGAACCGCGATTCTCGATGAGCTTGGGCCCGAGCATATGCGTACAGGTGCGCTGATTGTTTACACGTCAGCAGACAGCGTGTTTCAGATCGCCGCGCATGAACAGGTCGTTCCCATCGACGAGCTGTACCGCGCCTGCGAGATTGCCCGCACGCTGTGCGACGAAAAGAACATCAGCCGGGTCATCGCTCGACCCTTTGTCGGCGAGCCGGGACGATTTAAGCGCACCTACAACCGCCGTGACTATGCCATGCCACCGCCGGAAGACACCGTGCTGTCGCGGCTCGCTGCGGCGGGTCAAAAAGTGGTTGGCGTCGGCAAAATCTGGGACATCTTCGCGGGTCACGGCATCACCGACAACATCCATAGCGAAGGCAACACCGACGGTTTGCGGTTAACTCTCGAGGCGATGTCGAGCACCAATCGCGGCCTGATTTTTGTGAACTTGGTCGACTTCGACATGCTCTACGGTCACCGTCGAGATCCACAGGGCTATGGCCGTGCGCTCGTCGAGTTCGATGACTTTTTGCCCGAACTTCGCCAAAAGCTCGGTCCGCGCGATCTGGTGCTCCTGACGGCGGATCACGGCAATGACCCGACGTGGGCAGGCACCGACCACACGCGCGAAGACGTGCCGCTGCTCGCTTTTACCACCACGCCACCAACCCCCGAGCGTGCCGATATGGGCCTACGCTCTGGATTCTTCGACGTTGCCCAGACGCTGTGTGATGCGTTTGGGCTGCCCGCTTGGTCGCGCGGCAAGAGCGTGCTTCCCCATCTCCTACCGTCCTGAGCGCGTTTCGCTGCTCAGCCTCTTTCCAAAGAGTCCCGATGGCCACGTACAACCCGGTTGAAATTATCCGCAAGAAACGCGACGGCAACGTCCTCACCAGCGAGGAAATCAGCGCGTTTGTTTCCGACTATGCCCAAGGCAAGCTGCCCGACTACCAAGCCGCGGCGCTGCTGATGGCGATTTTCTTCACCGGCATGTCGGAGGGAGAACTGCTGGCGCTGACCGACGCGATGCTCCGATCGGGCGAGGTGATAAGCCTAGCCGACGTTCCGGGGCTCAAGATCGACAAGCACTCGACGGGCGGCATCGGCGACAAGATCTCGCTGCACTTGGCTCCGGCGGTGGCGGCTTGCGGCGTTCGAGTGCCGATGATCTCGGGACGAGGACTTGGGCACACCGGCGGCACGCTCGACAAGCTCGAGTCGATTCCTGGTTTTTCGACCCGACTTTCCATCGCTGAATTCCGCACCGTTCTGCGTCGCGCCGGGCTGTCGCTGATTGGCCAGACCGATACGCTGGTGCCGGCGGACCGGGCGCTGTATGCGCTGCGTGACGTGACCGCGACAGTCGAGTCAATCCCGCTGATCGCAGCGTCGATCATGTCGAAGAAGCTGGCCGAGGGAATCGATGGGCTGGTCCTCGATGTCAAGGTCGGTTCGGGCGCGTTTATGAAGACGCGCGATTCGGCATATCAATTGGCATCGACGCTGGTGGCGATTGGTCGACGGGCAGGCAAG
Organism: uncultured Myxococcales bacterium; assembly: GCA_964437195.1. Taxonomy (GTDB): domain Bacteria; phylum Myxococcota_A; class Polyangia; order Palsa-1104; family JAEUJZ01; genus JAEUKA01. The sequence goes on from CAYTGC010000025.1 coordinate 5,651, forward strand.
CAAGTCACCGCCTTTTTGACCAACATGGACCAGCCGCTCGGTCGATACGTGGGCAACGCGGCGGAAGTCCTCGAGACCCTACAAGTTCTGGAAGGCAGCGGACCCGCCGACTTGATTGAACTGACGCGGGTGCTCGGTGGTGAAATGCTTCGTCTCGGCGGGGTAGCAGCGACGGAAGAAGACGGGCAAGCCCGGATCCTCGATGCGCTGCAAAGCGGCGAGGCGCTTCAGCGGCTCCAGCGCTGCGCGGCGATGCAAGGCGCGATGATTGACCTGCGCGATCAAAATGATCCGTGGCGCACCAGCTGCCTGCATCCATATCCGATTTACGTGGTTGCGCCCGCGTCTGGCTACGTCTCAGCAATCGATGCAGAAGCGGTGGGCTGGGCCGGGGTCGCAATTGGCGCGGGCCGTGAGCGCAAAGAAGACACCATCGATCCGGCGGCGTACATCTACCTCGATCGCAAGGTCGGCGAAATCGTCGAGGCGGGTGAGCCCCTGTGTCACTTTGCCTGCGCCCATGACTGGCCAGATGGCCGTCGAGAAAGAGCCCAAGCGCTCCTCGCCGGTGCGTATTCGATCTCGATGACACCGCCTGCAGAAAGGCCGCTGATTTTGGACGTGCTGCGATGACCGACCGAGCTTCCCACAGCGCTCACCTAGCAACCTACGAGGCCGTGCAGCAGTCAGCGGCCCGGATTCGCCAGTTCCTTCCCGCAGGCGCCGCGCCGAAAGTCGCGCTCGTGCTGGGCTCGGGACTCGGCAGCTACGCCGATTCACTGTCCGAAGCGAGCAGCGTCGACTACGGCGAGATCGGTTTCCCCCGATCGTCTGTTCATGGACACGCTGGACGGTTGGTCTACGGTCGAGCCGCCCGCACAAGCGACTCACGCGGGGTCGAAGTGCTGCTGATGCAAGGTCGGGTGCATACCTATGAAGGCCACGGCCTACAGACGGTGGTGTTGCCAGTCCGAGCGCTGGTGGCCGCTGGCTGTCAGACGGTGGTGCTGACCAACGCGGCAGGCGGGGTCGGCGATGGCCTTGTCGCGGGCGATTTGGTGCTGATTCGCGATCACCTAAACCTGATGGGCGACTCGCCGCTGCGCGGGCCCAATGACGACCGCCTCGGAGCCCGGTTCCCGGACATGACCGAGGTGTACGACAAAAAGCTGCGAGAGCTAACCCAGCAGGTCGCGACGAGGCTGTTTGGGACACCGCTCAAGACCGGCGTGTACGCTGGACTTCTCGGGCCCCAGTACGAAACACCGTCGGAAGTGCGGATGCTTCGCGGGCTCGGGGCGGATCTCGTTGGAATGTCGACGGTCCCAGAGGCGATTGTGGCGCGACACATGGGCGCCAAAGTGCTCGGCATGAGCTGTGTATCAAACCTCGCCGCCGGAATTTCCCCCACGCCGCTGTCGCACGATGAAGTGACCGAGACAGCAGCCCGCGTTCGCGGTACGTTTATTAGGTTGCTCGACGGGATCATGGCAGCGCTTGCCACCGCGAGCTAATCCGCAAGGAGCACGTACGCGATGGATCTTCGCGCCCAGCAGAGCGGTGATGTGATCGATGAAGCGACTGCACAGCCGCTGCCCCCACTCCTTCAAGATCTCGCCGAGCGAGCGAGGCAGGCACAGGCGCTGGCCTATGCGCCGTACTCGCAATTTCCCGTCGGAGCAGCACTCCTGTCGAGTGATGGTCGCGTCTTCGTCGGGGCCAATGTCGAAAATGCTTCGTACGGACTGACGGTATGCGCTGAAAGAACCGCCGTGTTTTCCGCGGTACTCGCTGGCGCCCGAAAAATTCAAGCGATCGCCATCTGCACGAACTTGAGCCCGCCTGCCGCCCCGTGTGGCATGTGCAGGCAGACGCTCGCCGAGTTTGCCGAGGAAGCCGAAGTCGTCCTTTTGTCCCCGCAGGGACCGGCGAGGCGAACCAAGCTCTCGACGCTGCTGCCGTTTGCCTTCCGCCCAAGTGCACTCATTGGCGAGGCGGAGGCCGTTTCGGCAAAGGACCAACGTGGCAATGGCAACAGCAAATAGCTGGCTGCTCCAGGGAGGAACGCTGGTCACAATCGACCCAGCGCTTCCGGTTCTGCACGGCGATCTTTTGATCGTCGATGGGCAGATTGCGCAGATTGGCAAAGTCGATGCTGCCGATCCGCGCTGCCAAGGCGCGGCTGTGCGTGATGTGTCTGGCTGCTTGGTGCTGCCCGGACTTGTGCAAGCGCACCTGCACCTGTGCCAGACGCTCGCGCGTGGTCTGGCCGATGATCTGCCGCTTTTGCGCTGGCTGCGTGAGCGGGTGCTTCCCTATGAAGCGGCGCTCGACGAGAAAGACATCGCGCTGGCGGCCCAGGTGGGTGTGGCCGAGCTGCTTTTGTCGGGCACGACCAACTTGCTCGATATGGGAACGGTGCGGCATCACGATGCGCTGTGTGCGGCGGTCGAAGCGACGGGAATCCGCGCCACGCTCGGCAAGGCGATGATGGACCATCCCGACACCGTGCCCGCCAACCTGCTCGAACAGACCGAGTCTTCGCTGCGCGAGGCCGATGCACTCTGCGCGCGCTGGCATGGACGTGGGCGGCTTCGTTATGGTTATGCGCCGCGCTTCTTGGTGTCGTGTACCGATGCACTGATGCGTGGCGTCGCTGAGCGAGTCGCCCAACAGGCGACGCACGGTCCGGGAATTCATACCCACGCGAGCGAACAGCTCGATGAGATTGCGCTCGTCCGCAGTCGTACCGGGCTCGACAATGTCGCGGCGCTGCGAGCGCTGGGGATTGCCGGGCCGCGTACGGTGCTCGCGCACTGTGTCCATGTCACGGACCATGAAATGGCCGCGCTCGCGAAGGACGGCACGCACGTCACCCATTGTCCGTCGAGCAACCTAAAGCTTGGGTCTGGGATTGCGCCGCTTGTGCGGCTTCTGCGCGCATCGGTTCACGTCGCACTCGGGGCCGATGGCGCCCCGTGCAACAACCGACTCGATGGCTTTGCAGAGCTGCGGCTGGCTTCGCTTTTGCAAAAAGGACTACATGGTCCCGAAGCGGTTCCAGCTGCGGAGGCGCTGCGGATTGCAACGCTGGGTGGAGCCACGGCGCTTGGTCAAAAGGGTCAGGTCGGCAGTCTGGCTGTGGGAAAACGCGCGGACGTGGTTGTCGTTGGCCAGCGCAGCCCAGGACAGCTCCCGACGCATGATCCGGTGTCGATGCTGGTCTATGCAACCCAAGGTAGCGACGTCCGTGACGTGTTTGTCGACGGAGAGCTTCTGGTTGCAAACGGCTTGCTGACGGCGCGCACCGGGCTCGACCGCGAACGGTTGCGAGCACACTGCGCCGAGAGAGTGCCTGTGCTCCTGCGGCGAGCGGGAATCGCCTGACGCCTACTTGGATTCCTTGCTGCCAATGATGGTGAGATTGGCGCCGACCTGAACCTGCACCGGTTTGCCGTCGACCATCACCGTCGCCTTGCCGGACAGATACCAGCCAAACGAACCGGTGGAAAACTCCTTCGGTTCTGCGGTCAGCGGAACACCTTCGACTTGCACACTCACCGACTTGGCCTTGGCCTTAAACTCTTCGCGGGTTACAGGACATGGGGTCTTCGCCATGGGGAATCGCTCCTTATGCCCAAAGGGCTCCCCGCAACGTATCACGATTTTGGCCTGGCCCATGCGGATTTTCTCTAGCGGACATGCGCACTTGGCGCGACTAGGACTTCCGCTGAATCCCCAGATACGCGAGCGCATCTGCTTCGTCCTGAAACGCCCCCATGGTGACGCCCAGCTCGCGCCACATCCGCGCGACTTGCAGCTTTCCCGTTGCTGTAGACACCAGCGATGCCACCAAACGAAACTTTTTGAGCGGAGGCGCCAGAAACTGCTTGGTCAGTCGCTCGGCATCAGGAAGGTTGTTTCCTGGCGCTCTGCGCAGATCGGCAAGCAGTACGTAGCGGGTGTAGGGACCGAATGTCTTGGCGAGCGCCGCGTAGCTCTTGTGCATCTCATCAAGAGAAGGTATCCGCTCGGCAGTCCGGATCTGCCGCACCAAGCGCAGCTCTGGATCAAATGTCACCGTGTTGTAGATGTCTTCGAGCAGAACCGGCATCGCTAACCAAGCGCCCTCGCAAGTATGTTGAGAGCCACTGTCTATCGTATCATGCCGCGGGCGGGTTTGTGCCGTGGTGGTGAGAGATTCTATCTGGGAAACGCAGCTTGTCCGATGACAGGAAGCTGCTCTCACAGCTTGGGCAGGGGAACCTAGTTGTGTGATGGCTTGCTGATGATGTTGTACTTCTTGACGTCGATCTCTGCGCCCTGCCCAAACAGACGGCTGCCGTCCAGACTCGCGCTGTCCACAAACGTCTGCGGCGTCGGCTCTCCCGCTTGCGGCTGATAGTAGAAGCCCGGCTGTGTCGAGATCTTCGCCAGACCACTCGCCTTTCCGGCATCAAGCAGACTAAACAGACCCATTCCGCAGTTGAGCTGATTGATCGACACTTCGGTCGGCGTCCCACCGTGATCCAGAATCATGTTCGCGCGATCAATCGGTAGTCCGAGCCGACTCACCGTCTGAACAACGCGACCGTCGACCGACCAGTTCACCGTGTTCGATGCCTTGTCATAGGAAATGGCCAGCTTGTGCAGATCGCCAGGACGATTGTCCGCCACGCGCTTCGCAAACGAAAACGCATGGTAGTTGCCAAGAGCGGGACCGCGACCAAAGGGAAGCCGCTCGTAGAACGCGTAGATTCCTTCGTTTGTCATGAAGATGTCGAACACCATGAAGGTCTCGACGTCGATGGTGTTCATCGCAAACGCTGCCAGCCGCAGATCATCATTGGCATTCTGCACCGCGCTACCAAACGGATGACCACTGACACCGAAAGTCTGTCCGCCTACGTACGCTTCACAGCCAATCTGACGATCATTTGAAGCATCGAATCCGGGCCAGCCGCGGCTCGATAGGTGATTGGCGTACACCAGCCACTTGACGTGATCAACACCGCCAGGAAGTCCGAGCGAGCGGGAGTCCGATTCCTGCACCACGGTCTTGGTGAACGCGGGTTGTCCGCTGCTTCCATTGACTCCCTTTGAAACCACACGGAGTCCCTGATTGGTCACTGTTTCGATTCCGTCATCGCCAGTGAATGCCGGACCAAAGCCAAAGTAGCCCCACTTGTCCGTCGCCTGCGAAGCCGAGAAACCATTCCGGAAGTCGTCGTACAGTTGCGTGCCCTCATTGCTCTCCTGATGCACGCTGTCGGTCCCCGCAATGCTCAGATCCTCGGCATTGCCACAGGCACCCGCAAACAGAGAGAGGGAGAACCCGGCTACAACGGCTACATTCCCGAAAAGCTTCGACATCGATGACTCCTTCGTAGAACAACAAATGGACAAAATTCTGGCCAAGCAGACTACACATTCCCATCGGCCAGTCTTTGCTGGAACACCGTCGGGAATCGATTTGTTCTTTCGAACTTTGGGGACCTCGGTTTCCGATTAGGAAGGTCGCTGTCCCAGTATCAATAATAAAAACCTGCAGACCTCTTTCACAAGCACCAAGTTCGAGACCAAAAGGGGTGCATGTTGGGAGTCCCTAACCCCGCGTTCCCAAACCGAAATTCGACCGGCCCTTTTTGATCGTGAAACAGATCACACTTTCAAAAATCGACTTTCAGGAATGGTCTTGCGATGTGACGTCCCGCACGGAGAACGCACAAGCTCTGGAATTTGCATGGATTCCCAAGACCGCCTAAAAACGAACGGTCTAGGAACAGAAACTTCGCTGAAATGGGAAGTTTGGTCGCCGCAAAAAGAGCGGGCTCGATCGCGATCGGAGTGTTCCTAGCCGAGCTGCACGGCGTCACGGGCTTCCGCAACGAGACGACGCTGGCCCACGACCACAATGAGCAACGCGACAACGCTGGTAACGGACAGAGCCAGAAGTGCCGACTGGATGCGCGAAACCGCCAGCACCGCACCGATCAGCATCGTCAGCGTCGGTAGCGTCACCGGAACGACGGCACAAAGCGGAAAAGCCGCCCGCAGATACGCACGCCTGATGCTGCGATCGGAATACCCGCCGCACTTGGGACAGCGCACAAGCAGCACCGCTTTTTCGGCCTTCTCCGTCAGCTCACGCTCGGCTTTTTCGAGTGCAGCCTGCTGCATCCATGGGCTGCGACCACCGATCGGCTCGCGATCGCCAAATGCATCGGGATCATGAAAGACCCCATCGGCACCGTGACCACAGCGCTCGCACCGAAACTTCACCGAGCAGGTCTTGGGATAAAACAGCGCTGCCGCCTCTGACGACATCAGTAGCTCTCAAAACCCACGGAGAAGCCGATGTTGGTGATCGATCCAACTGCGCTCTGGCCACTTACGTGGATCGGCATAAACAGCGGCTCGACTTCGAGGCGCAGAGACAGTGCGCGCGGTCGTCCTTGGGCGCTGTTGCGAAGCGGAATGTCTGCACCAAAGCGCGTCAGGAATCCGCCAGCCCAGCTCGATCCGTTGTAGCGATCAGATCCGGCGAAGCCGATCGATGGACCCGCCGAAAAGACCCATGAGTGGAGGAAATGAAACTGCGCAACCACCGCGGCGCTTACCTTGTAGGAAACCACAGACGGACCAGCCATGCCCGTCACCCGCGGCTCACCGAGCAGAGCGAACTGAGGATGAAAAAAGTAGCCAATCCGGCCAGCGGCGCCGAACGCAAAGCCCGCAACCCCGCTGCCATAACCAGGCTCAGCGACAAGGCCAAGTCCTGCTGATCCGGACAAACCCCACGTCATTCCGCGCGGCAGCGTCGGTGGTTCTGGCGGTGGTGCGACCTCGACCGGGGGAGGAAGCGGTGGTGGCGCAACTTCCTCTGCTTGAACCGGAGGCGGAGGAGGCGGTGGTGGCGGCGCCGGTGGCTGCGCAGCATCGACACACACCTGAAGTGTGACCGGCGAAAAGCGCGTTATCTGTCCGAGCTCGGGATCGGTGTATTCCAGCGATACCTCGACCGGATCATTGGTTTGCCGACGGAACACAACGTACTCGCCGTGCTGGCCCTGGTAGCCTTGTAGCACCGCAATGCCTTCGCGACTGAAGGCAAAGCGCGCCAAGTTCGGACTTTCGCCCAGGCGCAGAGGCTCTCTAGTACCGGTTGCAAAAAACTGCGTGGTGATCGAGCAACCGGCTTGTCCGTAGCCCGCAAAGTTGGTCTCTGCCGATGTGATCACCAGTCGACGGAATACGAACTTGAGCGGAATCACCATTCCCTGAGCGGTAAGCAGCTTGGTGCCATCGCGAAGGACAATGGTGAACACGCCGGTATCTTGCCGATGCTGCTCAAACGCCAGCTTGACCTGCTCGCGCAGACGATCAAAGCGTCGCTTCGATTCCGGGTCTCCGTCCTGCACAGGAATCGCCGGAATGACCTCGAGCGAAATCCGCTCGCCCGGACCAACAGCGCCATCGAAGCGGACCTGCCACGCTTTCTGTAGCTGCGGCAAAACGCCGGTCCGTCCGGCCTCCGCAATGTCGTGTTCGATCTGTGCGATGTCAGCGTTCCGCTCCTCGGCGTACACCGAGCCTGCGGTGAAGCCGCTGGACAGCACACCCAGCGCCAGTCCGAGCGAGAGCGTCGTACCCAAAAACCGTCTGGAAAACCTCTTCATGTGGCCTTGGGTAGCCCAGCTATCGACGCAGATCAAATAATTCGCCAAAACACAAAAAGCGGACTAAGCCGAGCCCGCCCACGCACTCTGTCGACAGCGACGGCTATGGCATGACTCCGCCAAAGTCGCAGCGTTCCGCCGGGCAGTCGGCAGGAACTGTGATCTTGGCGGTGCCGGTCTGCCAAATCGAACGGACAAAGTCTACGATCTGGGATCGCGCTGCCCGCCCCGCCGGAGTGTCCCGTCCCGCAAAACCGTGGACGTCATAGGCTCCGGTTGAAGCGACTCGATACTGCGTGATTGCACTGCCGCCCATCACTTCTTTTTTGCGTGGAAGCGATGCCGCAAGCGGAGAAAGCTCTGCGCCAACCAGCTGTGCAGAAGTGACCTGCGCCACCATCTCTGTTCCTGCATTGGGAACCACCGGATCGCCAATGCTCTCTTGGATAAGGAATGCCGTACCGCGATCTTTGAGAGCAGAAGACCACGCCGCTCCGTCGACATCGTCCCAGATTCCCTGGCTTATCGCCAGCACATGCTGGGCATTTTCCAGGCCGCGATAGGTAGAATCGAGCAGCGGTGCCAACATGCCAAACAGGATCGACTTGGGAATGTAGTGGGTCCAGGCCGCCCCCGGGACATTGAGGACGCCGTACCGCAGCGAGTCATCCGCGCAGACCGCCACCAGACCCATGATTCCGCCAAGTGAACCACCGGCCCACAGCACGGAATCCGCCCTCGGCCTCCTTCCTAGTGCCGGATTTGCGACCCCAGCCAGCGTCGGTGCCGACAGCAGATCACCAAGCTTCTGCGGAAGCATCACTTGTATTGCCGCTGCATCCGCCAGCGCTTGCAAGAGCATCGCAGTGGCGTAGTGCGACCCTTTGGCAATCTTGAGAATCCCGGCCAGCGTTTGCAGAACGTCACTCTCTGTCCAGCCATCAAACTGCACCCCGACCTTGGCTGCCCCACTTCCCGCGATCTCTGCATCGAACGTCTTGTCGTCGAAAGTGCCGCCGGTTCCGTGACCAAACATGATGAAGCGGTAGTCCCCGCTTCCCACCGGAATCACGATCCGGAATGGAGCCGTGCGTGTCCCAAGCTGCTGTGGACGACCTTCGGAATCTAGCTGGAGCGCACTTCCGGGGGTGGGTTCGATGTACTTTGGGAGTCCTTCCAGATGACCAATCACCGTCGCCAAAACTGGAGCTTTGCCCACAGACAGAGAGTCAATGACAACCTTGACGTTTCCAGCCGCCACTTGGGTAAGGACGCCACTTCGCATGGTCCGCAGCGCCGTGTGGGAGTCCTGTTCCGATCGTGTTGTAAAGTCCCAGACTCGCAGCACCCGATTCGGTTCGATGCCTGCCTTTGCCAGCAGTCTCCGCGTCGGAGCATGATAAGCATAGAGCTTCGCTTCCGCTTCCGTTTGTGGCGATGAAAGACCCAGCGCGAGCCGCGCCTGCGGAGAAGGAGAGAGCGTCTGTCCCGATTCCGTCTTGAGATCATCCAGGACCACCGCAACGTAGTCCGATGCTGGCTGCAAAGGACGCAGTGGATAGGCAAACACAAAGGACTCTGGCCGACCACCCTCTCCTTGCGCTTTTTCGACGACAAAACGGAGAGGAACCGGCTTCCCATAGTCCGCCGATCCGACCTGTGCAGACAAAAGCCGCAGCGATCCGAGTCCATCGCGGGAAAGCGGCAGATCAGAGATGCTGCCCACAAACGCCGTGACCAGCGGAGTCACCCGCGAGAAACCATCCGCCCGATTGAGCGGCGCCGGATCGTCTCCCACAGGAAGGGAGTCCGCGGCAATCTTCACCCGCAGTCCGGTCTGGGTCTTCGGATCCACCTGCATAAACGTACTCGATGGAAACGGAAGAAGGCAGCGGGTGTCGTCCATCGCATCGCACGGAGCCGTCAGCGGTAAGCGGACTCCGTCAGCACGATCGGGAACATCGAACACAGGCGGTCCCCCACAGCCCAGCAGCAGCAGCATCCCTCCCCAAAAAACCAGGCACCGATTCCACGTTCCACTGCGCATTGTTTGGCTCCTTGCGTTTGTTTTTGCCGCAGGCAGGAATTTTTGTCATATCACCTTGCGGTCCTTCCCACAGCAGGCAGCGCACAAAAAATCGTCACAATCTTCTGGCGCGATCCATCCCAAAGCGGCGTTAGGATGCGCACAGAAAGAGGTGTCCGATGGCGCGCAAAAGTCTTGGCCAAGGTGAGTTTTTCCGACGGAAATTCGTTCTGGCGTGGAGCATTTGGGCGCTCTGCGCTGGCCCAGAAATCGGCTGCTCCAGCAAAGTCGTGCCCGGACCAGAAGCAAGCCCATCCGCAGATCTGGCAGAGCCGCCCGTAGAACCGCCCGATCTTTCGGAGTCACAGCCCGACCTGTCGCCCTCCCCTCCTGATCTGCGCATGCTCGAAGATCTTGGGAAGCCCATCGGTTCCTCTTGCAATGGCGACACGGAATGTATGAGTGGCGCTTGTCGCAAAGTGGGCAGCGGAGGAAACGCAATCTGCGTCGGAAAATGCAAGACCCAGACCGACTGTGATGCGCTGCCAGGATCCCTGACGTGCCAGCCAGAGCGAGCCGGAGACACAAGCGGTCTGTGCGTTCCCCCAAGTCCCAATCACTGTGCGAGCTGCGAAAAAGATGCAGAGTGCGGCATCATGTCCGAGCGCTGTCTGCAAACCGCGGGAGATGTCGCGGCGGCGTGTCACCTGGACTGTTCTCTGTCTGCTGCAGTCTGTCCTGCGGACTATGAATGTCTGGCTGTGACGGATGGAGGGAAGTCGAGAAAGCTCTGCGCGCCGAAGACCAAGCTGTGCCTGGATTCACTCGGTGGATACTGCGATCGGGTGGCACTCCCACAAAACTGTAGTCGCAAAAATTCCGCGGGTCAGTGCATCGGCCAGCGTGCTTGTTTGGCGGGCGGACGATACGATCGCTGCGCAGCACAAGTGCCACAGTTTAAGCGCTGCGGAGACATGGACCCACCGGGCTGTACGCTCGCGCTCGCAGCCGATGCGATCGGCACCAAGGCGAACTGCGCAAGCTGTGGGAATGCCTGCGGCAGCGACGAAGACTGTTGTGGAAAGACGTGCAAGAAAATCAACACCGCAACCGACTGTGGAAGCTGCGGAAAAGCTTGCGCGATGGGAACGGGCTGCTGCATGGGAAGCTGCACACCGCTTGATACCGTAAGCAACTGCGGCGCATGCGGCAATGTCTGTCCCGGCATGGGACTGCCGACAAATGAAGTATTTTGCGATGGAAGCAAGATGCCTGCCGCGTGCGGAATGAGCTGCCGCGGTGACAACTATGATGTCGACAAGAGCGCCGCCAACGGCTGTGAAGTGCTGGATGTGATTCCGCCCGGACATACCCAACCAACCGCAGCGAGCCGCGGTAGCAAAGACTGTTCGGACACCGCCAGTCGGGACTCCTTTGCGGCATCGGTTCCGTCGGATTTGCGTGAACACAAAAATCCTCCGGTTGCTGCTTTTTCCGGCATGGTGGGCGCGGCGCCAGACTACTGGGTGGTGCGGGCGACCGGCGGAGTTTTGTGTGTAAACGACATCTCGCTGACGTTTTCCGTGACTGGCGGCAGCGCAACCTCTTGCTATCGGCTGACTGCACAGACCAACAAGCGCACGATCACCATCGATGTAAACGGCAACTCTTCAGGCAGCCAGAGCACGGGCAGCGGCGCGTATTCTGGTGGTTCGGACATCTACTTTATCGTCGAGAAGACGTGCAGTTCACCCGCACCAGAGAACGCCAGCTACACCGTGGAGTATCACCTGTGAAGTGGCGGCTCGGCGTGATCTTTCTGTGCGCACTTCTGTCTTGCGCGCAGGTGGAAACCACGGGTGATCCGCCGCGTCCACCGGACACGCCCTGTCAGGGACTTTTTTGCAAAGTCTCGCACTGTGCAGCCGGAAAGGAGACCCGGCTGCGTGGGAAAGTGACGACGCCAAATGGACTCGATCCGATCGGAAAAGCCGTCGTCTACGTTCCAGAAACAGAGCCGATTCCGCCCCTGTCCGCAGATCTTTCGTGCGAGCTGTGTCGCGATCCGATTCGCGGCAGAGCGGTTGTCTTCACCTATTCGGATGGCGAGGGTCGCTTCGATCTGCGCGGAGTTCCGGCTGGAGAATCAATTCCGTTGGTCGTGCAAAAAGGACGATTCCGGCGGCTTGCGCACATCCGTGTTCCGGCCTGTGCGACGACGGATTTGACCGTTGAGGAGACCCGACTTCCGCGCAATTCTCGAGAAGGTGATTTGCCCAAGCTTGCGGTGGCAGCCGGCGATCATGATGCAATCGAGTGCGTCCTGCGGCAGATTGGAATCTCGGCAGAAGAGTTTGCGACCCCAGAAAAAAAGGCGGCAGTCCACCTGTATGACAACCAGAAACCGGGGACGGAATCGCTGCCCGGACAGCTACCTCTGTCATCGCTGCTTCGTGATCCTGCGCGGCTCGCCAGCTACCAGATGGTGTTTCTCAACTGCTCGGGAACAGCGTATTCCGAAGGACTGCTTGCCGATCCGTCCGTGCGCACCAACCTGGTTTCGTTTTTGCGACGCGGCGGTCGCTTGTATGCAACCGACTGGTCCTACGACTTCATTGCGCAAGTTCCCGAGCTGGCTCCCTTCCTTTGTTTTGAAGATGACAAGGACTGCTCGGTCACGATGCCGCACGGCTTTCATACCGCGATTAAAAGAGGGGGAACCGGCGATCCCCTGTTGGCCGATGTCCTGCCTGCCCAGACCGGACTCCGCGACTTTCTCTTGCGACTTCCTAGCCCGATTCCTGGCAGCAAGATCTCGATCTCTGATCTGCTACCGGGCTGGGTTCAGGTGGCCCAGACTGCCCAGGATCCGATGCGTTTTCCGACGAGTGTTTATCTGCAAGCAGAGTCGTTGGGAAAGCTGCGCCCGCTCACCGCGACGTTTGAATACCCGCCCCAATCGGGCTGTGGACGGGTTCTGTTTAGCTCGTATCACACCCGACAGAGAGAAGGGACGCGACCCTTCCCAACCTACTGTCCGCTTGGTGCGATGTTGCCGCAGGAGTATGTGCTGGAGTATCTGCTGTTCGAGCTGGCCGACTGTCTGGGAACCATCGGCTGACCGTCGGTGGTTAGCGCGACGGGGTGAGGTAGTAACGAGCGATCACAGTGGTTCCATCTGGTCCGCTGTCGATATCGATCTGATCCAAGAGCCGCATCACCGCAGCCAGACCGTGATCATCGTGCGGACCGGACAGCGTCGCTTTTTCGATTCCGGGCCCACTGTCGCTTACGCGGATCTCAAGACCTCTTGTCGCGCCATGCAGAACGATGATTTCCAGCGTTCCTTCACCCGCATGTCGCACCGCATTGGAGACAAGCTCACCGACGGCAATTGCGACCGAACTCGCCGACCTGCTGCCGAATCCACAGTCGCGGGCAAAGCGCTGCGCGAGCGATGCCGCCACCACGTGATCGGTCGCGTGATCACAGCGGAGCCGGAGCGACTTGGCCACGCGAATCAGACCTTGCTGCCCGCCACCGGACCTGGATTTGTCGCAGTCTGTTTGTTGCGTCGGGCAATGCAATACTCGAGCGCTTGCTTGAGGTTTCTCGTCGAGCGTAGACCTTTGAGATCCACACCGATCGACACCAGCGTCTGAGCCACCGCTGACTGAATGCCAGCAATGATGGCTTCCGATCCGAGCAGACTCACGGCGCGCGCAAGCTGCATGAAGCGGTTGGCCGTACTTGTATCCAGGTTGTTTACGCCGGTAAGGTCCAAGATGACAAAGCGTGCGCGGTGTTTCTCGATCGCATCGAGGAGCCGCACCGACATCTGCTCGCCGCGCTCCGTATCGACAATTCCGACGATGGGCATCGCCAGAACGGACTCCCACAGCTCGAGCACTGGTGTCGTCAGCTCGGTGACTGCAATCCGCAGCCGCTCAACCAGCTGGGCGTTCTCTGCGGCGCTCTGCAGCAGCTCTTCGTTTTGTCGCGCCAGATCACCACGCAGCTTCTCGCGCTCGAGCTGCGTCTTGTGCTCTTCGGTGATGTCGCGCAGTGCACACACCACGCCGAAGACTTCGCCCTGCTCGTTCGCAAGCGGCGCGTAGCGACCTTCGTAGGTCTTTTGGCGCTCCGGATCGCCGCCGTACTCATTTACCGACGTAAACCGCTCGCCCGCAAGCGCCCGATCGAGCACGAGCTTGGCCTGAGCTTTTACCTCATCGGTTCCGATCACATCGGCGAGGATGCTCTGGCCGACGCGCGGCTCGATGTTCCACGCCTCTTTCATCATCTGGCGATGACGATCGTTGAGGGCCAGGTAGCGATAATCTCGATCGAGCGCAAAGATCGCCAGCACGCTCGCACCATCGAGAATCGACTGGAAAAGCTGGATCGGCAAAGTGGCAGCAGTGTCCGTCATAGCGAAGTAGACCTGTGACCAGTTCACAGCAAAGCGCATGGCCATCGTATCGAGCCTTTCTGGGAATTTGAAGACTTGATGTGTTACAAGCTCGCTTTGCCCTGGCCAGGCCGCTTGGCTTTGGCGCAGAACCTTAACTGCCGACTGGAACAAAGCCCTCCATGGAACTTTTGCGCTACTTCTTCCACCTGCTTCGCAACCCCGAAGACCTGATCGCTTCGGCCATCTCGACGGGATATCCGCTGCTTGTGATGATGGCCATCATCTTTGCCGAAACCGGCGCGATGGTATTTTTCCTGCCGGGTGATTCCCTCTTGGTGACGGCAGGTGTGTTCGCGGCGAATCCGAAGTACGGGCTCGACCTTTTGCAGATGAACGCGGCGCTGTCGGTGATGGCGATCCTCGGTGACGCGGTGTCGTACTACATCGGCAGACGAACCGGCCCAGCGCTGTTTAGTCGGCCCAAGTCGCGGCTGTTTAACCCCGAGCACATCCGCGAGGCGCACGCTTTCTACGAAAAGCACGGTGGCAAGACGATCATCATCGCGCGCTTTATGCCAATCCTGCGAACGTTCGTACCCGTCGCTGCTGGCATCGGTGAAATGACCTATCGAAACTTTGCGATGTACAACATCATCGGGGCGATTTCCTGGGTTGCCTCGATGACGATGCTTGGCTACTTCCTCGGCACGCTGTTTCCAAGCATCCCCAAGCGCATCGAGCTGGTCATCATCGTCGTCGTCTTTCTGTCGATTCTGCCTGCTATCATTGCGTTCCTACGGATGAAGCTGGGCAAAAAGGATGCAGCGTCGGGCGGCGGTGCTTCGTAACGACTGGCATTCCGGGCGACGGAAGCCGCGGCCATGGCTTTGCTGGCTGTCGCTCTTGTCGCTGCTTTGGGCTTGTGTCGTCCATGCCGATGGTGCGCCTGCGCTGCGGAGTCAGTACGAAGAAAAGCTGATCCAAGACGCGCTGGAACGAAACAAGCGCACGCTCTTGGACATTGATCCGCTGCCGGAAGGCAAGATCATCGAAGAGGTTTGGATCGACGCCAGCGACGTAATTCTAAAGGGCGACTTTCCGCTGTCGAAGTACATTCCGTGGACTTGGCTAAACGCGGTTCACGTCCGTACCCGGCACGAAGTGATCCACCGCGAGCTGCTTTTCCAAGTCGGAGAACCTTTTCGTCGCGATGTCTTCGAGGAGAGTGGCCGCAACCTGCGGACGCTGTTTATTCTGTCGGTGGCGAGGCTCGTCGCCGTGCGTGGCTCGACGCCGGATCGCGTCAAGGTTCTGGTCGTCACCAAGGATCAGTGGAGCCTGCGCCTGAACACCGAGTTTCGCTTCGATCAGGCACGGCTCGATGTGCTGTCTTTTCAGTTCGCCGAGCACAACCTCGCAGGGCGCAACAAGCGACTGTCGTTCGACTTTGGCTTTGATCCGGGACGCTATTCCCTCGGGATGTCGTACACCGACTATCGGATTTGGGGATCGCGGCACCAAATGAAGCTGATTGGTGGCCTCTTTTTGAACCGCCAGACGAGCGATGTCGAAGGCGGCCAGCTCTACTTCCAAGTCGGACGACCGCTGTTTTCGCTGCGCACTCGCCTGGGCTGGGAAGCCAAGCTGCAAGTCGTGAAAGACATCGCGCGCTATTTTGCCGGCGGAACGATCTATCAGCGCAACATCGGCGGCGAAGATGTGCCCGACGTGTACAAGCGGCAGCAGATCGCGGGCCAGGTGCAGGTGCAGTACTCGGCGGGCGTCGTTCACAAGCTCAATGTGAGCTTCGGCTTCCGAGTCCAAAACCAAGAGTACGGTCTGCCCGATGACTTTCCGACGACGGTTTCCGATGCAGCACGCGGTGCGTATCAAAGACTTCTGCCGCGCAGCGAGAGTGCAAGCGGCCCGTTTATCGGTCTGAACCTGTTTGTGGCGCGGTTTATCCGACTGAAAGACATTCAAACGCTGGCGCTCAGCGAGGACTTTAAGCTCGGGCCCGATCTGTCGCTGGAGCTGCGCTATGCCTCGCACATCTTCGGTTTCTCGAGCGACTATCTGGAACCGTCGGCGACTCTGTCCAGCCTGCACTACCTCCGCGACAACCTGTTTTCATACGAAGTCAAAGCCGGAATGCGTCTGCAGTATGGCGTCGACCCGCGCGGCAACCTAGTCAATGAGTATCTAACCGCCCAAGTCCGCGAGATCACGCCTGCCGTGGGACCGCTGCGGCTGCACCTCTCGGCCCGGATTCAGCTTCGTGGGCGCGACCTCGAGCAGCAGCGGATGACGCTCGGTTCAGACAGCGGTCTGCGCGGTTATGCCCCGCGCGCGCTGCAAGGTGGCAGTCTGTATCGCGTCAACGCCGAGCTGCGCACCAAAGCGCTCAACCTGTGGACCATTCACGTCGGCGGAGTGCTTTTTTACGACGGTGGCGATGCACCGCCAGTTCTCAATGGTTACCTGCGCGACGGAACATTTAGCGGCACCACCTATCGTCAAGATGTCGGCTTTGGCCTGCGGCTGGGTCTGCCACAGTTTAACCGCGAAGTCATCCGGCTCGACCTCGGCTTTCCTCTAGAACGTCCGTCTTCAGGAAGCGTTTACGCGCCACGTTTTTCCGCCGAATTTGGCCAAGCATTTTAAGTTCACGCAAAAGTCAAAATTCTTGCTTGCGCTGGCTCGTCGGTGTGTTTCAAACTGCGCCTTAGAACGAGCATGAAACACACCTCCTCGGTGGCCAAGCTTGCCACGACACGAAAAAGTGTACGGCACAGACGAGCGGTTCGTCCGCGCGGACAGCGTTTTTCCCCGGGGAATGTGACAAATTCAGGCAGCACAGCGGAACATCCGTCGCTGCGCCGCAAGTTGGGTCTTCGCGCGCTCATCGCCACCACGTTCTTTGTCGTGTCCGGCGGTCCGTATGGCCTCGAGGAGATCATCGCCGGGCACGGCTTCGGCGGGGCGCTTTTGCTCCTCCTCATCGTGCCGTTCATCTGGAGCCTGCCGATTACCATGATGGTCGGTGAGCTTACCGCCGCGCTGCCGAGTGAAGGCGGTTACTACGCGTGGGCGCGTCGCGCGCTGGGTCCGTTCTGGGGTGTCCAGACGGCGTGGATGGCGCTGGCGATGAGCCTGTTTGACATGGCGATCTATCCGATGTTGGTGGTGACATACCTGGGACAGCTATTCCCTGGACTTACCGATACCGCCGTCGGAGGAATGGGCTGGTATGCAGCGCTGACGATGATCGTCCTGTCGCTCATCTGGAACCTGCGCGGCACGCTAACCGTCGGACTGGCCAGCCAGCTGATGGGGGCAGCGCTTCTCCTTCCTTTTGTCGCGTTCGTCGGGATTGCGCTGACTGGCTTCGGCCCGCTCACCCTTGCGAAAGGGCTAAGCCAGAACCTCCATATGCGCACACATACCGACGGAGCGATGATGCCGTGGCTACACGGAATCTTGCTCTGCATGTGGAACTACATGGGCTGGGAAAATGCCTCGCCGGTCGCGACCGAAGTGGAGAGTCCGCAGCGTACCTATCCGCGGGCGATGTTCTGGACGGTCCTCCTTGTCGCAGGCTGCTATGTAGTCCCGGTCCTTTGCGGCGTGGTCTCGGGTCTGCCCCAGCCGGAATGGACCACCGGAAGCTGGGTCGAGGCGGGCAGACGGCTCGGTGGACCCTATCTGGCAGTTGCCATTGCGCTGGGCGGTGCGCTGTGTGGACTTGGGATGTTCAATGCCCTGATCGCCAGCTACTCTCGCCTGCCGCTCGCGATGGCTCGAGATGGGATTTTGCCTGCGTGGCTGGGACGCAAAGACCCCAAAACCGGCGCCCCCAAGCGGAGCATCCTGTTTGCCGCCATTCTTTACACTGCGTGCCTCGGGCTTGGATTCAAGCGACTGGTCCAGATCGACGTGATGCTCTACGGCGCACTGGTGCTGATCGAGTTTGTTTCGCTCATCATCCTGCGGGTGCGCGAGCCACAGCTGCTGCGGCCTTTCCGCATCCCGGGCGGAGTGTTTGTCATCGCGCTGATCGGACTTTTGCCGGTGTCGCTGCTTGGTATGTCGCTGTGGTTTGGTCGGCATGAAGCAGGCATGTGGGGTCTGCCCGCCGTGGCGATTGGTGCGCTGGTGATTGCGCTGGGTCCGGTGTTCTATTTGGCCTCGCGGATGTTGTGGCGTTGGCCGCCGCCCAGCGAACCCATCTTCCCAGCGCCAGACCGCACAACCGATGCGACAGGTCGCACTCCGGGCGCAAGCGGAGTCGAAACCCCTGCCATTTACGGCGTCTAACCAGGCGCTAACTTCTCATCTCTTCGTTGACACAAATTCGCGCTTGTCGTACCGTGGTCTGGCTGTAATCAATCACGATTCGTCCTGAGCAGCTTCTATCGTCGTAATCCACTCAAACCAGCCGATTCCCTGAACGCTAGGGCAAGCGTCATAAAGACGCAGTCAGACCTTTTGGTCCTGGCTTCCCACTGTCTTTTGATCCGCCCCAAAGCCCATCCAACCGAGGAACGAACCCGATGAACTTGACTGAGCTGAAGCGCAAGAAGATGTCCGAGCTGATCCACATGGGTCAAGGGCTCAACATCGAGAACGTCTCTGGCATGCGCCGCCAGGACCTAATCTTCGAGATTCTCCGTCACCACTCGTCGCACCGCGGCGAGGTCTACGGTGATGGCGTTCTTGAGACGCTTCCCGACGGCTTTGGTTTCCTCCGCTCGCCTGACTACAACTACCTGCCCGGTCCCGATGACATCTACGTTTCGCCTTCGCAGATCCGCCGCTTCGGCCTGCGCACCGGCGATACCGTCGAAGGTCAGATTCGGCCCCCCAAGGACAGCGAGCGCTATTTCGCCCTTCTGAAGGTCGACCGCGTCAACGGTGATGCGCCGGACCATCAGGGCGAAAAGATCATGTTCGACAACCTGACGCCGCTGTATCCCAACAAGCGGCTGCGGCTCGAATACGATCACCGCAACTACTCGACGCGCATCGTCGACATGCTGGCCCCGATTGGCAAGGGACAGCGCTGCCTCATCGTGTCGCCGCCGCGCGCTGGCAAGACCGTCCTGCTTCAGGACATTGCCCACGCGATCACGGCAAACCACCCTGAGGTCTACCTCATGGTGCTGCTCATCGACGAGCGCCCCGAAGAAGTGACCGACATGCAGCGCACCGTCAAGGGCGAGGTCATTTCCTCGACCTTCGACGAGCCACCCGCTCGCCACGTCCAGGTCGCCGAGATGGTGATCGAAAAGGCCAAGCGGCTCGCCGAGTGCAAGCGCGATGTCGTGATCCTGCTCGACTCGATCACGCGCCTCGCTCGCGCCTACAACACCGTGGTTCCGCCGTCGGGCAAGATCCTGTCCGGTGGTGTGGACTCAAACGCGCTGCACAAGCCGAAGCGCTTCTTTGGCGCCGCCCGCAACATCGAGGAAGGCGGATCGCTGACCATCATCGCCACTGCGCTCGTCGACACCGGCTCGCGCATGGACGAAGTCATCTTCGAAGAGTTTAAGGGAACCGGTAACTCGGAAATCCACCTCGATCGCAAGCTGATGGAAAAGCGCATTTTCCCGTGCCTCGACATCAACAAGAGCGGCACCCGCAAGGAAGAGCTGCTCGTCGACGATCGCTACCTCAACCGGATCTGGATTTTGCGCCAGCTGCTCCACCCGCTCAACGTCGTCGATGCGATGGAGTTTATGCGCGACAAGATCGCCAAGACCGACTCGAACGGCGACTTCATCGCTTCGATGTCGGGCTAGTGCCGATCGTCTGGTTCGGGTGCGCGGCGTATGCCCTTTGCTACGCCGCGCTGTCCCTCCTCCGCTTCTCTACGTTCCACGCACAGATCGATCTCTCCTACTACATCCGGATCGTCTGGGGGCTTGCGCACGCACAGTATGACGTGCCGCTCGTTGCATCCCCGAATCTGATTGGTCTGCATGCAGAGCCGATCCTGATCCCCTTTGCAGTCCTGGCCCGAATCGGTCTTCCCATTGCGCAGCTGCTGCTCATCACGCAAGCGCTTGCTGTGAGCCTTCTCCCAATTCCGCTTTATCGTTTCGCCAAACGGAAGCTCGGATCAGATCGAGTGGCCCAGATTCTATCCCTTGGGAGTCTGCTCTATCCGACGGTGACCGTCGCCACGCTACACGACTTCCATCCCGTGACACTCGCCCTCCCCTCGCTCGCAGCTTTTCTCGATGCCATAGATGAAAAAGCACTCCGCAGAGCCTTCCTATTCGGATTCCTATCCGTTTGCTGTCGTGAAGACATCGCGCTTCAGCTTGCCTTGGTGCTCGCAGCCTGTGCGCTGGTCACAAGCTACCCGCGCTGGACGTTTCTTGGCATCGCTGCGGCGCTGATTCTGTACTTCGCGATCTACATTGTGGTGATCCAGCCGCGCTTTCTGCCGCCGCTCGGTTCGTATGCACTGCACTTTGCATCATCGGGAGCCAAAGTCTCTTCTGGCCGCGACCTCCTTTGGCTCATGCTCCGCCATCCGATCCATTTTGCCGTCGAGCAGTTGACCTGGGACAGACTCCGTTATGTGATCGAGCTGCTGTGGCCGCTGGGCTTTCTGCCCTTTTTAGGAATCCGCTATTCGATCGGAATTTTGCCGATTTTGGGAATCAACTTCCTGTCGACTTTTCCGCGCGTTCGCAGCATCGAGTCGCACTACACCACGGCGATGGTTCCATTCCTGGTGGCATCCGCGGTAGTCGGATTTCACACAGCCCAGCCCTGGCTTATGTCGAGGCTGCGTCGCGATGTGAGTCTCGCCGCTGCATGGCTCCTGGTCGCACTCCTTGCCGTTTCCCACCTTCTGCACGGTGCGTCCCCACTGGCCAGGTTGGGAACCCGGTATGATTCCCGTTTGTTCGTCACCGCAAAAGAAGATGCGGGGCTGCGTGCAGCGATTGCTCGGATTCCTGCCCACGCTTCGGTGGCCGCACGACCCGGCCCACTCGCCCACGTTGCAGATCGTCCACGGGTGATAAGCCCACCGGAATATGACGATGGGCGCGCGGTCGATGTGGTTCTGACCAAGGATGCAACACCGGCTGGCGAAGCGCGGATTGGCAATCAGTCCGTTTCCACCGATCAGAAGTAGCGCATCCAGCTTGCCAGTGTCGTGGAGCAGCGTCACACGGGTGGAAGTGACTGTGACGAAGGACCGCCCGAGCGACCACTCGAAGCACTCGGCTCAGCCAAGACACCGCGCAGCTTTGTGTGAAGCCGCGCCAGTGCATCTCGCAGAGCCGCTAGCGCTGACTCCGCAGCAGTCAAGTCGCCCTTCCGCCCCATCTGTTCCAAGACGAAGGCTGCCTCACGTGCCGGTTCGTCAACAAAGGTAGCAACCGCTCCCTTGAGCGTGTGCGCCGCAAACTGGAGTGCTTTGGCATCACGTCGGGCCACCGCATCCTGCACATCCGTCAGAAGCTGGACTTCATTGGCAAAGTACGCGGCAATCACCTCACGCAGCACCAGATCGTCCCCAGCCAGCTGCTCTAGAAGTTTCTGTCTTAGCTGCTGAATCGGCTCGGCCCCCGACGTGTTCTTTGCAGGTGGCTCGGCGACAGTGACTCGGCTCGTTTCGCCGGACAAAGGAAACAATCGACAGATGCAGCCCACCACATCTGCCATGCGAACCGGCTTGCCGATGAAGTCATCCATCCCGACCTGCCGACACCGCTCTCGATCCTCGGCAAGTGTGCTGGCAGTCATCGCCACAATCTTTGGCCGACTCCGCCCCACCGTGCTGCGGAGAATGTGCTCCGTTGCTTCGTAGCCATCCATCTCTGGCATGTGGCAGTCCATGAAGATCAGATCGTACTTCTTCTGTTCCACCGCCTGGAGGACCTCCCTTCCATTCGATGCACTGTCGGCCCGATATCCAAGCTTGGCCAGAAAGCTCCGTGCCACAAGCTGATTCACATGATGATCATCGGCGACCAAGATCTGTAGCGGTCGATCGCGGGACAGCATGGCTTCACTCACGGAGTCGAGCTGTGGAACGCGTCGCTCATCACTGTGCGATCCCGGCTCGCAGACAATGGTAAAGAAGAAGGAAGACCCCTGGTTGGGAGTACTTTCAAAATCGATCTTCCCGCCCATCATCTCGACCAGTCCTTTGGAAATCGACAGACCCAGACCTGTGCCCCCGAATCGCCGTGTCGTCGATGGATCGAGCTGAGAGAACGGGACAAAGAGCTGCTGTTTCATTCCCTCGGAGATTCCGATTCCAGTATCTGTCACCACCGTCTTTAGCTCGCAGCGACTCTCCGAAAGCCGACGTGAAGCCAGTGTCACGGTGATTCCCCCTCGGTTTGTGAACTTAACCGCATTGCTCAGCAGGTTGGACAGAACCTGACGATACCGCGTGACGTCCCCACGCAAAACCTCGTGCAGATTGGGTTCGACCAAAAGCGAAAGAGTGAGGCCCTTCTGCTGTGCAAGGGGTCGCAATAGCTCGATGACTGCACGCACACTCTCGACGACTGCAAAGGGAATGATCTCGAGATCGACCTTTCCGGCTTCCAGTTTAGACAGATCCAGAATGTCATTGACGATGGTAAGCAGAGACTCACAGCTTGCACCCACAACACTGACAAAGCGACGCTGCTCCGCGTCGAGCGAAGTACGCAGCAAGAGACTGGTCATCCCAACAATTCCGTTGAGAGGGGTGCGGATCTCATGGCTCATGTTGGCCAAGAATGCCGACTTGATCTTCGTCGCCTCCTGCGCCTGCCTTACCGCGCGCTGAAGATGAAGCGTCTTTTCACTCGCGATTGCGGTTGCTCGGCGCGTCGTTTCGCGCAAGCTCACGATCAAGCTGGCCAAAAGAAGCGACACAAAGGCAGCAGCAGTTGCAGCCCAAGACCCGCTGGTATCATGAGAGGAACGAAACAGAGACGTCCGCTGGAACGCCAGCGTCAACTGCTGTTGTCCGAGTTCCAACTGGACCACCCGCTCGAACTGCAGAGGAAGCGATTCCCGCCCGGGATGAATCTGACAAAGCAGCTTGTCCCTTGCCACCTCCGGGCCCTCAAACAGCGCGATCTCCATCTCTTCCGACTCTTCGGGAAGCGACCGGAGGAGCCAGCTCTCTGTAACAAATGCGACGTCGATCCAACCAAGGAAAGCCTGCCTCCGTGCATCCACTGTGTCAGTCTTCACTCCGCGACGATACATCGGATACAGAAGGATGAATCCGGGGGATCCTGACTTGTTCTGCGCCAGCGTCACACGCTTGGTCAGCGTGGGAACTCCGGTGTCACGCGCGCGTTCCGCGGCTTCTCTGCGCATCGCTTCCGACCCGAGATCAAGGCCAAGGGCTTCGGCATTCCTTGGTCGCGGCTCGATGAAGGAAACGATGAACATCTCCGAAGACTGGGCGCTGTTCCCACTTGCTGCCGAAAGGGGATGCGGCGCAAGCCCAGGCATCCCAAGCGTGCTCATTTTGTCGAGGAACTCCCGCGTCTCTGCACGTTTGACGGGCCAGACCACGGCTACGCCGAGTACATCGGGATGATTCTCTGCAAGCTTCTGGGACAAAATGAAGTCGTGCCAGTCCTCCGCAGAGACGTTCTGCGACACCACAAAGTGCCCAACCGCACCGCGCAGAACGTCTTCATAAGACTTGAACCGGCTGCGAATGTTGGACTCCGTCTCACCGACCAAGTGATCGAGCCGGAGTCGATCCCACTCCGCCTCTGTTTGTTGGAAGGAATTCATCAGCAGCCCCGATCCAGTCCATCCAATCAGGAGCACCGGAATCGCTGTGTATCGCATCCGGGCAAGAGACAGAGCGGGCAAGACATTGGCCGTCAGAGCGAGAGAGCTTAGGAAGAGCTGAAGATGGACCAGGTTCTCATTCAGCGTCCGCCCAATGAACGGACCCACTCCTTTTGTGGTGAGATACGAGGTCAGAAAAAAAACGAACAGGACCAAGAGTTGACTCGCAAAACCACCCCACACGATCGATGCGATCAGGGTGACGGGATACACCACAAAGATCAGCGGTCCAGTGCTACCTTGCACAAACAGAAGGAGTCCAAGACTGCACGATAGGAACAGAAACAGCACGTATCCGACGACCGAGTGCCACGTCAACGCGAGATCAGGCCAGCTCACGGAAAAGAGTCGGAGGAGCACAGGTGCGATGATCAAATCGCCCAGAAAGTCTCCGACCCACCATGTAAGACCCGCTGTCCAGACCGCACGGACAGGAACGACGCCACCGATCATCAACGAGACAATTCCGATGCTCGCGCTTACAGGAGTCGACAGCACGGATGCGCTGATCAGCGCACTCGGCTCAGTGAAAGACTCGAGCTGTTTGTGGTACGTGCTGACCTTGTCATAGATCAGTGAACCAACCACCGCTTCGAGCATGTTTCCAAGCCCAATCCCCAGCGCGATGAGAAGCGGTGCCCCGTTTAGATAGTTTGCGACAAACGCACCGATGGCAATCGCGGGACTCATGCGGCGGCCAAGGTGGCACAGCACCGCAAGTGCGAAACCACTCGCCGGCCAAACCGGAGACGCTTGCTTGTTGAGCGTCGCAAATTTCAGACCGAAGAGCGCAATCCCAGCGTAGACCGTTGCTAGCACGAATACGAGTGCAAGGTAGGTGGATACACTACGTTTCGCGGCGTGCCCCATGATTGATGTCGCCCCATCCCCTCAGATGAGGCAACTGTATTATGCGCCAGTCAGACGGTGAACTCAATTCCTGTTCCGGTGTATTGGGAACCACGCCACAATCACTGTCATGATTCGCCGCTTTCACATCACCGGACCATGTATTTCCGGACGCGACTTCATGGTTGATTGGGGAAGTCGCCTGAGGCGTCCCATTGCGTCGCTCCGGCGCGGTGAGTCTCTGCTCATCCATCGCGGACGGCAGAGCGGAAAGACGACTTTTCTGCGCGAGCTGGCCCAGGCGTTGCGTCGAGATGGGCTGGCGGTGGCGCTGTGCTCGCTGCAAGTCGCCGAAGATCAGTCGCTGCTTGGACTGTGCCGCCACATCGAAGGAACGCTGCACGCAGCGTATCCAATTCCAGCACTTCCCAAATGGAATCCTACCGAACCCCAGAGTCTGTCCTTCTGTCTTTATCTTGGCGATGTACAGAAACGTCTCGGGAAGCCTCTGGTACTGCTTCTTGACGAGTATGATGCGCCACCACGCAAGCTGACCATATCCCTTTTGAGGAGCTTCCGATCTGCGCTGTCACTTTCGGAAGAGAGTCGTCCGTTTGTGCATGCGATTGTATTGTGCGGAAAGACACACGTCCGCGACCTCCGTGACGAGCTGCGACCCACCGTCGATGAAACCCGCGGAAGTGGTTCTCTGTGGAATATCGCGCTACCGGTACAGCTGTCCAATCTGTCAGAAGTCGAGACAGAGCTTCTGCTCGCAGAGTACTCGCGTGAAAGTGGCGTCTTCTTGAGCCGAGAAGCACGAGAGGAGCTGTGGAACAAGACGCGTGGGCAGCCCTGGCTCGTCAGTCGCATCATGTACCAGATCGACGAGCAACGCGGAGAGCCGCGCCAAGATCCACAGCTTCCGCCCAGCATTCCTTCCCCGACCGTGCAGGAAATTCGAGCCATCTGCAACCAGCTTCTGACCGAGGACTGCGTACACCTGCTTTCGGTTGGCGATGCAGTAAAGGATCGACGTGAAGCGCAGGAGCTGCTGCTGCGACTCTTGGGTGGGGAGGACGTTGCTCTCGACCGCAGCAACGAAGTCCAGTCGTATTTGCTGGATGTGGGACTTCTGACAACGACCGACTCGGAACAGGGTCTAGAGATCGCCAATCCAATCTATGAGTCGTATCTGCTGCGCGTCCTCGGAGAGTAAGGACAGACACCGCCTGGAATCAGGCCGCAGACAGAGTGCTAGACAGGTCCTGGTTTGTGCGTTAGCAGCGTCCGCATCGCCGCAGCCACCGCATCGTGGCTCAGCGGAATCTGGATCTTTGCCACCAGAAAGTCCTGCGCGATGAGCGACAGCACTTGATTCGCAGAGAGCCCAGCCCGTTTTCCGAACCGCATGCGATCGTCCACGATGGACTCTGCCAGCCCGCCTTGCGAGCCCAAGACAGTGGGAGTGGTTTTCACCGGTGCAACTGGCGGACTGCTCGTCGGACTCACAGAAGCGGGTCGTGGGGCCACGGGCTTCGACACAGGCGTCGAGGGTGCAGCTTCCTTCGCGACCGGAGCGGCAGATGGCTCTTTCGCTTTGAGGACACCGCTTGCTGCGGGTGGTGGCAAAGGTGATCCATGCCGACGCGAGGCACTGTAACTCCGCACAAACGGACGGGCCAGCGGAGCCGTTGCTGTTCCCGCCCCTCGCGCCTTTTGCAGCGACTCTACGATCGAGATCCACGCAGCCGGAAGGGGCCATGCCTTGCTCTCAATCAGATCGATTGAGGCCGCGCTGGCATGCAAGGCCGATCCAAGCTGCTCTCGCGTCATGCGAAGCTGGGCACGCTGGCGCGAAAGCCAGATTCCGTCCAGTCGCGCAGTGCTCGGCAGCTTGGCCGCAACCCGCGCTTCTTCGGAAGACAGAAGTGCCAGCTTTTGAAGTTTCGAGATGTAGCGCAGCGGCAACCGAATGTTGTGCTCCTCCATGGTGAGGAGTTCCGTTTCGGAGCAGCCCAGGACTGTCAGGACCTGATCGAGTCTTAGCGAGCTGGCGGTGCGTCGAGCCCGCAGCCAGTGACCACAGAAAAACGACTGCGTAGCGGCTGTGCCAGCAGTCACGCTGACCGGCTGGTTGGCAACCAGCGCAGGAGCCGTGGTGGAAACAGGAGCAGGAGTCAAAGCAGGTGTTGAAGGCGTCATTGTTGGCATCACAGCAGAAGAAGCTACGACAGGAGGAGCAGTCACAACAGGCGCTGGCGGAATCGAGTTGGGAGTGTCTGATGGCCGCGTCTTTTCCGTTTCTGCTCCGCCTGATTCGGCGCTTGGCGTGACCACCGCAGGTGCAGAGGTCGGAAGCCGAAACTCGAGGCTTGCCAAGATGGGCAGCCACTCCGTGGGAACGGACTGTTTGCGCGATTCCAGAACCGCTAGCTTGCTCTCTGTGATTCCTAGACGCTCTGCAACGCGTTTACGTCCCAGTGCCACGCGCTCCCGTTCTCGCCGAAACCAACCTCCATCAAGCGGAACCAGGGTGTCCGCCAAAGGTGCAGGGTGTACGGGCTGTGGTGTATCCGACATATAGTGTTCCCCCAAGACCAACTGTCTTCGCCCAACATTGGACACGAACGCGCAGTGGTGATCGTACCGAGTTTAGCACTCAAAATACCGCGGCCTAGCCGATCTCTGAAGGACTTTGCTAAAAAGTATCCTGTCGGTACGTGGACACCTTCTCGCACTTGAGAGTGCCCAAGCCGAGATGCGCCCACCGCTGTCGAAACGGCGGCCTGCGACCGGATTCCCAACGCGCAGATCAGCCTCGCTATCTGGTCCAAGCGAGTTTGGCAATCACCACACGGTATCCGTCAATGTCCTCGAAAGTCCGGCCATGCGCATCCCAGTATGGATTGTAGGAAGACACCGATAAAAAACCGGCGGACTCCATCTTTTCGCAACGCACGCGCCACGCGGACTCATCTGGAATGTAGAACACCAGCAGATGATCTTGCGTCGGTGCCCGGCCAACCAAGTGTCCTCGCTGCGCGGTGAACTCCAAGTGGTACGGACTCTGCGCGTGACCGAGGATGACGCCATCGAATCCATCGTGATCGACAAACTCACCCAGCCGTAGCAGACCCAGCCCATCTTCATACATCTTGGCCACGCAAGACAGATTGTCCGTCGGACGCGCCACTCTCATGATCGGAAGCATGTTCATGGTTGCTGGTTCGATCTAACGCTGCGGAAGAATTCCGCGCCGAAGTCGAAAACCATCTGCGTGCGCTCCACGGTTCTGCGAGATCTCAGTGAGACCCACACCACGCTGCCACTCCAGGATCAAGTAGTGGCCACTGTTGTGATTCCAGGTATAGCGAAGCTTGTCGCCTTTGGTGGCAATCTTGGCGACGGTGAGACCTGTCTCTTTGTAGGTCTTGCTCCCTTGGGAGAGACCGACAAGATCTGCCGGTTCGTATTTCGGCTGACTCGCAAGCGTCTTCAGCTTTGCGATGGCTTCGCTCGGCTTGTCGGCGCTGATGCGAACGATCTCCTTGTCTGTCACCACCAGCAGAAGGGGATTGATGGTCCGCGGCTTGCCTGTCTGTGATCGAATGGACTCAAACGAGATCTCAAAAACTTCACCCCAGGTCAGCTTTTCTCGTCGAACCGTTACCACCCGTGCGCTCAGCGGTAGGTCTTTGGGACCGAGCTCGTCACCCCACTCTGTCCCTGAAAAAGTCGCGAGCGCCCGATCGTCCCCGCTGGCACTCAAGAACGGATTTTTGGCAAAGGAACTCGACCGCGCAAAAACGGAGAGTACGAGGAAAAGAGCCATCCCCAGCTGCAAGCCTGTCCGTATCGTGTGTCTGTGGCCACCAAAGCCTTTGCCCATCATTCTGTGACTCTCTTTCGATCCTGACATCGCGTCAAGAGTGGTCGCTTTCTCTGTGACTTCTGTGTGACAGGATTTCCGCCCGTTTTCCGGCGTAGCTTGGAAGACGATACACGGCGAAAGGGCCTACCGACCAGCCCCAATGTCTGCGCGCAGTTGTGGTCTTGGCTTACTGGCTAAAGTGCAAGTTCGGAGCAGAGGCTTTGTCGTCGATGTGAGGAGTCGGGTGTGCTTCGGACTCTGCTGCTTTCTTCGCCGCGGCGGCCTTGGCAGCAAGTTCCTTTTCATGCTGATCGATGTGCCGCAGCATCGGAACCACGCCAAGCTGGGTGTCTTTGTAGTTTGGGTCCCAGCCACCTGCACCGTCAGATCGATACTTTCCCTTGCTGTACTGATCGGTACCGGCAAACACGTACGGACTCGCCATCGAATGATAGTTGTGGTAGCCGAGTCCATTGTACCGTTCGGCATAGCTGGCCAGCGCTGGTTCGTCGGTGGTGTTTTGGTCGATCTTGTACGACTTCTTGATCCCGTTCTTCATGCCCAGCGCATGCTCAGCGGCCGGTTCCCACTCATTGAAGATCGGAACGCCCTGGTGCGCATGGTCAGGCTCGTTGACAGCCGCCTTGCCCAGCGGGTCGCCCTGATGTAGGTACGTACCGAAGTCACCGGTGGACTCGCGCCAGTGCAGCGATGCGACGAGCTTCGCCGGAATCCCCGCTTTCCCTGCCACCTCCTCATACCGCGCCTTGTTCTTGTCCCAGTTCTTGATGAACTGCTCCATGTCGCGCTTTTGGGAGTCGTTTAGGTCTTCCT
>CAYTGC010000026.1:0-35022 GCA_964437195.1 uncultured Myxococcales bacterium
TGATCCATCGAGACATCAAGCCCGCCAACATCATGGTTGAGCAGGGCCCGGATGGGCGGTTGCGGCCCATCGTAATGGACTTTGGCATCGCTCGTGAGAGCAAGGAAAACAGCGGCCTCACCGAGGCTGGGATGGTGATGGGAACCCCCAACTACATGGCCCCAGAGCAAGCTGCGGGTCTTGTGGAACAGATTGATCGCCGAAGCGACGTGTACAGCCTGGGTGCCACACTGTACGAGATGCTGACCGGGCGTCCACCGATTGTTGGGGACTCCATCGTTGAAGTCCTGTTCAAAGTTCTCCAAGATGACCCGCCCCCACCGCGCCATCTGGTTCGTTCCCTTCCGGTCGATCTGGAGACGATCACGCTCAAGTGTCTGGCAAAGGAGCAGAGCCTCCGATATGACAGCGCAAAGGCACTGGCTGAGGATCTGCAGCACTACGTAAATGGCGAACCGATCGTCGCGCGCAAGGCTAGTCTCGGATACCGAATCGGAAAACAGCTACGCAAACACAAGTATCTGTTTGCACTGTCCCTTTTGTCGCTGTTCTTCTTTTCAGCGATGATCGCAGATCGCGTGCGAGCCCACCTTGCACAGACGCGTCAAGCCAAGCTTGTCAAAGAACAGGTGGAGCGCGCCCGGCTCTTTGGACAAGACGCCAAAGAGATCGAGTGGTTTATGCGGGCGATCTATGAACTTCCGCTGCACGATGTCACCCGCGAGCAAGACATCGTTCGGGCACGCATGCGACAGCTCGAAGCTCAGCTTCCCAGTCTAGGTCGTGAGGGCGGACAGCTCGCGCATTATTCTCTCGGCCGTGGCTACATGGCACTACACGCCAGTGACCTTGCGCTGCGTCATTTGCAGAAGGCAGCGGATCTCGGATCAACGTCTCCTGAACTGCACTATGCGCTGGGACGCCTGATGGGAGAGCGATTCCTAGAGACCATGCGGGCCGATCGACGGCGCGGTGATCTGGAGTGGTTGCGCGCTCGCCAGCGCAAGCTCGAGCAGGAGCTGATGCAGCCCGCGATGATGCATCTTGCGCAAAGTCGTGGCGTAAAGCTCGAGTCCGCCGAGATCGGAGACGGTCTGCTGGCGCTTTATCAAGGACAGTATGACAAAGCGATCGCGCATGCAGATGCCGCGCTCGCAAGCTCACCATGGCTGTATGAAGCGTACAAGCTCAAGGGAGATGTCTGGCAGGCACGAGCACTTGCCCGATTCATCGGCGGTGCAACCGACAAGGCAGACGCCGATCTAACCATGGCGATTGCGGCCTATGATGAGGCCGCGGAACGCGGACGCAGCGACGTCGCAACCCACGAGGCCCGGGCCGAGGCGTGGGGACACCTGATCCAGCAGCACTACGAGTCACGCCACCCCTTTGCCGACGGCTTTCCCAAAGCGGTCGCCGCGTGTCAAAGTGCGATCGTGGTCGCCCCCAGCAACGGAGTCGGATATCGCGAGCTCGCAGGGCTTCATCTGACGATGGCGCAGTACCTGTTCGA
The DNA here is from genome assembly GCA_964437195.1 of uncultured Myxococcales bacterium. GTDB lineage: Bacteria > Myxococcota_A > Polyangia > Palsa-1104 > JAEUJZ01 > JAEUKA01. Next base: position 1,514 of record CAYTGC010000026.1, read on the forward strand.
CAACGGAAAGGACCCTCGGTCGCAGCTCAAGGAATTGATCGCTGTTGCGACCGCCGGACTTCGCCACAGTCACAGTGATCCAGGGCTTGAGAATGCGCTCGGTGATGGCAAGCTGCTGGGACTGTTTTATGAAGACGCAAGAGATCTGCGGCATTCCATTGACGTCAGCGAAGTGATTGAACACCAGCGACGATCCATCGCCATCAATCCGTCCTATCTTTGGGCCTACAACGGAATGGCTGGAGCGTATCTGTTCCGCAGTGAGCTTCAGCAAAAAAAAGGGGGCGACCCGCGTGAGGACCTAAAGTCCGCCATTCGCTATACCGCCGAGGCCACTCGGCTGTCGCCACAGTATGTAACTGCACACTCAAACCTGACGTACTTCTACGGTCGAATCGCAGACTACGAGCTGCAACACAAACTGCCGATCGATGATTCTCTGGCGGCTGGAATCGGGCATGGAGAAGAATGTCAGCGACGAAAGCCGAGCCTGAGTGACTGCTCTGCAAACTTGGCCCTTTTGGAACTGACCCGCGCGCGATCTCTGCTTCCTGAATCCGCACGCGAAGCGGAGTTCCTCAAGTCAGTCGAAGCAACGATCTCGCATCTCGATCACGCCGAAAAGAAGGGTGATCATTCGCTGGAACTGCAGCAGAGCCGTGCGCGAATCTATCAAGTGCTTGGTGCGCGTCAAAAGCAGCAAGGACAGAATCCGCGGAGCAGCATTGAAAAAGCCAAACAGAGCCTGTCCGCTTGCTTTTCTCTCGTCGCTGATGATTCCCAGTGCAAGCAGATCGAAAAAGAGCTGGATGACCTGCAAAAACCTTGATGAATCACACAAGGGCTACAAGAATGCGGCCCCTACTTCATCTGCAAACAGCACTCCACGCGGCGAAAGACGCAGCGACCCGGGGTCAGCCACCACCAGGCCCCGGTTGCGGAGATCCGCAATCGTAGCCTGACAGATTTCTCGCGGATCCACTTGATGCTGCGCAACAAAAGCGGCCCAATCCACACCATCTAGTTCGCGTAGCTTGAGCCACAGAGACTCCCTCCACAGGGCGTCCCGATCGCGCTTCTCATAGAGCTTCAGCGTCGAATTGTCCGACGACAGCTGATACTCAGTAGCCCATGGCTTTTGCCAGGCACGCAGATAGGCCGAAGGGCCAGCCAGGTTGGCAAAGCGTTCCCCGCAATGCCCTGGAAGGTGGCGGAACGAATGTGCGGACACACCGATTCCCAAGTACTCTCCGTGCGTCCAGTACAAGCGGTTGTGTACGGCACGATGGTCTGGATCATTCGGACGTGCGCGGGCGAAGTTGGAAATCTCGTACTGACGAAAACCCGCAGCCGCGAGCGATTGTTGGGCAAGCAGATAGGAGTCCGCTTGGGCATCTGGATTCGGCGGCAGCGCTTGACCACGGCGAATCTGCACCGCCAACATCGTGTGAGGCTCGACGGTGAGCTGATAGAGTGAGACATGTTCTGGATTCAAAATAAGAAGCTTTTCTAAGTCCTCTTTTTGCTCCGAGTCTGTCTGTCCGCTCATCCCGATGAGCAGATCGAGCGATAGATTCGAAAAGCCCGATTCCCGTGCCAGAAGAACAAGCTCATCAATGTGATGCGGAAGATGCTGGCGGCGAAGCGCCTTGAGCCTTGAAGCGGAAAATGTCTGCGCGCCGATCGACAGCCGATTGACGCCCGACCTTCTCCACTTCACAAGCTGATCCAAGGACACCTCACCCGGATCACACTCCAGCGTTACTTCCAGGCGCGGCAGATCTTCGGCTGGGAACGTCGACAAGATCGCCCGTAGCGCTGCAGCCAAGCAATCGGGACTCCACAGCGACGGAGTGCCTCCGCCAAAATACACAGAGCGCGCGCGTCGCCCGGGGAAAAGCGGCGCTTTGGCCGCCAGCTCATGAAGGAGCGCTTGCAGATACTCCTCGTGCGGTATTTCTGGTCGCACAGCCACGGCAAAATCACAGTAGGCACAGCGCTGGCGACAGTAGGGAAAGTGTACGTACACACCAAATCCGGGGTCGTTTGTCGCTGCGCTCATCTCGATTCGTTCCGTCTCGGCTGCGACAAAATAGCAGGTTCACGGGCCCAACTCGGTGTCGCTACTCATTCGCTTGCAAGCGAGCCGCGCGCAGCTTGATAAAGCGGAGGTAGACCGCCTCGATCTCGTCGCAGAGCGCCTCGATCTTGACCCCGTCGCCTCGAGCGTAGACCTCGCGAAACAAGTCAGGACAAAGATAACGGACACACAAGTTCGGCTGATTTTCGACGGACAGCGAGCAACCCGTGGGGCCGCGAAAGGCACAACCGGCATGGTCGCCCTTGGGCAAGTGGAGATCGCGCGGCAAGGTTCCAGAAAGCCGCAGCGCTGCAACCTCGTCGTCATTCCAAGCGTCTTCGGTTTGCAGCCCGCAGCAGTGACCCCCGGCAAAGTGCCCATGGGGTGCTGGATGACCGACCGCACAGGTCCGACAACTTTGCACGCTGCCAATGGCCAGCTTCAGCTCCTTGCGCAGGCGCAGCAGCTCGGATGAGCAATGTCGCTCGTCATCCCCGACGCTCGTCCCCACCGGTTCGTCGCGAAGCCTCTCGCGCAGTCGACGCACCTCATCGGCCCGCGTCTTCGGCTGCCGCAGTCGATCGAGAAGATGCGCAACAGGTATCCACATGGCCGACTCGATTCTACGAGTTCGGCGACTGACAAGCCATGCGCTGCAACTCGATGAACACCTTGACAAAAATCAGTTTCTAAGGATACAGTTTTTGCAATGCGTTTCCTTACTGCTCGTGCTCCGCTGTCCCCGTTGGCCCTGGCATTCTGTGCGGCGCTCGTGACGACAACGGGCTGCCCAAAGCCCTCGGCGATCACGGTTCCGCCTCCACCACCTGGTGATCTGCTGCGCTATGTTGCCAAGCAAAACGACAAGCTCAGTGGCAAGGTCAGTGTCCGATTCGAGGACGGCGACCTCGGTGCCAAAAAACCGGCCGTCTACGCGTTTCTTTTCAAGGAAGAGCACGTCGCCCAGACCGTTGATCCGTCGGGCAGCATGAACTTTTCCGCGTCGTTCTTCGACGTCGAGCCGGTTGGAGATTCGCCCAAGGACAAGAAGGCCGGCGAGCCGCTGGCACGGGCGCTTCAGTCGGTGAAGATTGCCTACACGATGAGTCCACGCGGCGACGTGACCAACTTTGATGTGAAGATTCCCGACGACATCAAGGACACCAAAGAAGGCAAGCAGATGGAGCGCCAGCTCGGCTATGTGCGGCTGATCGCTCAATGGGTCTACGGTGCCGACCGCGGCCCGCAGTTTGATCCTGGCCACATCGAATCCGGCAAGTCTTGGCCGATTCGTGCATCGATCCCGACACCGACGGGCGGATCGAAGAACTGGGACATGACCTGCGCCTACACCAAGAAGGAACAGGGCGTCGCCTACATCAACATGGAAGGCAAAGTCTCGGGTGAAAACCAGGGCACCAAGCTGTTCGGCGAAGTAAAAGGCGAGCTACGGCTGCGCATCGGAGAAGGCCGACTCACCTACCACGATATCGACACCACCTCGACCTTCCGCGCTGGTGACGCGACCGCAGGCGGACATCAGGTTCACATCCACGTCACCTGGGAAGCCGAGCAAGCCGCTGTCCCAACTGGTGATGGCACCGCCGTGATGCCGTAGCGCGCTCGATTCGCCCTCCCCGCTTTCCCGCCAATCTTCGACTTCCTTCGATTCCACGTCCGGCATAGGCTCCGCACATGGAGCTTGGGATGAACCGTTCTCAAATCTGGAAGTGGCTGGCCGTGCCGGTGCTGCTCTGCGGACTCGCCGTCGGAATGCGCACGGCAAAAGGCGATGATCCGACCGGCAGTCTCGATGATGCACCGCGCGGGATGCTGTCGTTTGTGTCGCCCGATACCGCGGCATGTCCGCAAGGATGGCGCACCGCGCAGGAAACCAGCGGCCGTTTGGTCGTCGGTGTGACGGACAGTGATGCGGTTGGAAAGCTCGTCGGTACACCGCTGACCACGCAGGAAGATCGGACGCACACGCATTCCTTTTTGGTGACGGCAGATCTGCCGTACAAGTCGATCTCAGCAGCCAACGGTGGCAATGGCCAGGGCGCATCGGCCCGCAAATACCAAGACGACGGAGACACCGAACCGGCCCCGACGGGTCTGCCCTTTGTGCAGCTCCTCGGTTGTGTGCGGCAATGAGGTCGAAGATGATGAGAGGCCGCCTACTCGATCCACTTGCTGTCTCGACAACCGTGCTGGCGCTGTCTTCCGTGCTGTCTTGCAATCCGAACCCACCAGCCGGAGCGGACGGGCCAGCCGACCTCGCCGCGGAGTCACCGACGACACCACCCGATTTCGCTGCCGCTGCCGGGGACTCCGTTCCTGCGTCCGCAGTTGCTTTTTTTCAGCGCAAAGACTGCCCGGTCGGCTGGGAAAAACTTGGAATGGCCGCCGGTCGCACCTTGGTTCCCACGGCTGGAGCCGATCCTGTCGATGTCAGCGTTGGAACGCCACTGCAAGATGCGGAAGAACGTGGTCACGGCCACACCGTTGCTGCAAACATCAACTTGTCGACGGTGGGATACGCGGGAATCGCGGGCGAAGCAAACCATGGTCTGGCTCGTGGCGGGAGCAATCCACTCGCCGGTATGGCAAGCAAGTCCTCGGCGGCGCTGCCGTATGTGCAGCTCCTCATCTGTCACAAGACCGCCGAACCCGATCCAAGGCTCCGCCCACTGCCTGCCGGAACGCTGGTGTTTTTCCGTCAGAAAGAGTGTCCGACGGGCTTTGTCCAGGCTGGCGCAAGCCAAGGGCGCTTCATCGTCGGTCTTCCGGAACGGGCAACCCCAGGTCAGAAGTTCGGTGGCAATCCTCTCAAAAGCGGTGAAAATCGCGGCCATCGTCACAGCTTCTCGGGGTCGGTAACAACCGTGTCACACGGAATCGCCCTTGCCAACGGCGGCTCTGCATCGGGATATGCAAAAAACGATACCCATCCCTACCAAGTCGAGACCACCGACGAATCAGTCGGCTTTCCCTTTCTTCAGCTTCGCCAGTGTCAGAAGCAGTGACGGTCGCAGCGGTGCGGCGGGCTACGGCTCAAGCGCTGCACCGACGACGTCAGCCAGCCCATAGCGGGACTGCCCGTCAAGACCGTAGATCGCAACATAGCGATGATTGAGCAATGCAAGGATCTGATCCACGCGTTCTGCGTCGAGGGCATCGGATGGTCGCGGAGTCTGAGCCGTAAAGTTGAGCGGGCAGACAGTGACCACCCCCGACGGAACCCGAGCGCGGACAGCTTCAATCGGCACCAGTTCAGGCGGATAACGCAGTGGCAGACCTTGGCTGCGACAGACCAGCGGACGGGCGGGATAGATCAAACACTGGCCATTTCCGTCGATCATCGAGCACCGAGGCGACGCGGTTTCAGGTTGTGCCTCAAGCTGTTTGCGCAGGACGGCGCGGGAATCGGCATCCAGCTGCTCAACATACGCCGACACCGACGCAGATTCGACGGGACTCAACGTCAACTGAACCTGGCAGCAGCCGTCGCAGCCCGGCTGACAAGCCATGGCGCTGGCACACCGGGACGCGACGTCAGAAAAAAATGCATCGACCCGAGCGACAAGCTGCGCATATTCCTCGGGCGGCGACGGAAATAGTGCCATCGGCTATCGTGACGTATTGAGCAGCACGCTCACCGACGCAGCGTTCGACATCGGCAGGAGCAGATCCGGCAGACGGTCGCCGTTCACATCCGCAGCGACGACATCGTTGTGTGTCCCCGGTACCGAAATCTGCTGCGGCGTAGCAAACTGCCCCTGCCCCTTGCCGAGCAGCAGCGTCACCGTCCCCGTCGAGCCGACATTCACCGTCACCAGATCGAGCCAGCCGTCGAGGTTGAGATCCACTGCCGTCACCGGCTGCGGGTTGGTGCCTCCCGTCGGAATCACGACTGCTGGCTGAAACGTGCTGTTGCCGTTGCCCAGAAAGACGCGCAGCGCTCCTCCGTCAGGATCTGTGACCACGATGTCGGCTTTGCTGTCGCCGTTGAAATCGGCAGCGACGACACCATGCGGCCCGGCCCCGGCCCGAAGGTACGATGGACTGCTGAACTTGCCGCCTTGGCTGAGCAAGATTCCGACGGTGCTGTCGTCATACAGCGTGACGGCCAAGTCGGCCTTTCCGTCGCCATTGAAGTCGGCACTGCTAATTCCAAAGCTCCCCGACGGAAGTCCCTGGCTGCCACCGTTTGTGAACGTCCCGTCGCCCTTGCCGAACAAAAAGCCGATGCCGTTGGCCGCAAAAGCAAAATACGGCACCGCGATGTCGTATTTGCCGTCGGCATTGTAGTCGCCACCAGCCAGCGAAGCCGTCGACGCCGATGCCAAGCTGCGGGCAGGCAGGACCGTGCCATCGCCCTTGCCCGGAAACATCCACAGCGTCGCTCCGCCGCCATCCCCTCCGACGATGATGTCGAGAAACTGATCGCCCGTCACTTCGCTGAGCAGCATGGAGGTCGGAGCGCCACTTACCGAGACGCGCCTGTAGGTGTCAAAACTACCGTCGCCCTTGCCGCTCAAAAGCGACAAGCTGCCGCTGGATCGACTGGCAGCGATCAGGTCGAGTTTGCTATCCCCGTTGAGGTCGCCGAGCGCCAACCTGGTCGGCTTGTTGTCGACGACAAAGTTCTTCGGTGCGCCAAACGAAAGCTGCCCAGGATAGTAGGAAAACACGTCGCTGCGGCCGGTTTCCACGCCATCAGGACGACTGACCTTCACCTCGACGAGACCAAGCTTTCCACCGCTCGGCGGCAGGGTCGTTGTGATCTCTTCTTCCCCGGTCAGACTGGCCAGCCCCGCGTCGATTCCAGCGAATGATACCCGCATTCCACTGTCAAAACGCCGTCCACGCACCGCAACCTTGATTCCTCCCGTCGAGGGTCCACGCGCTGGGCTCACCGATTCGATGATCAAGCCGTCGCTGCCACCATCCGACTTGCTCGACGGTTTGCCCGCGTCAGGCACAAATCCGCCGGAACTGCACGACGCGACACCGACGCCGAGCAGCGCCCAAAACAGCGGCCCAACCGACCGAGGAACGAGGTTTCCATACATGGCGCAAACAAAAACAGACCTGGCCATGCAGTCAACGAAAATTCGTGCCGGATTCGATTCTGCCGCCGTGAAGGGATTGGTATATAGGCCGGGCGATGAGCATGGTGACCTCTTCTTCGGCGGCTTCCGTCTCGATTTTTCCGTCGGATACGCAGTTTTCGATCCAGAACGAAATTCGGCATGGGCTGGCGCCGCACTACGCCGCGCTGCGCGCTTTGCGGAATCGCAAGGCACTCCTCCAGAGCTCGCTATATCCACAAATTGAGCCGGAGCTTTCGCCGCTGCTGTCCGCCATCGAACACGGGGTCCTGTCTGGTCCGCCTCTGCCGCGATCTCCGGCAGGGCGACTTCGAATCGTGGCGTGGAACATCCAGCGAGGCCGTCAGCTTTCGCAGATCTTGGCGGCACTGCAGAACGAGCCAGCGCTTGCCCGCGCCGACGTGATCCTGCTGTCAGAAGTCGATCTGGGAATGGGACGGTCGCACAACCGGCATGTTGCCAAGGAGCTGGCAAAGAGGCTCGGAATGCACTATGCGTTCGGCGTTTCCTATCTGGTCCTCGGTGATGATGTGATGGAGAATGCCGAGGGCACGGAAAATACGCTTGCACTCGCCGGCTCGGCGGTGCTGTCGCGCTGGCCCATGACCGCGACGCGCAATCTCGATTTGCCGGAGCTGCGCGACAAGTTTTCGTCGAAGAGCGAGAAGCGACTGGGCAAAAAGCGAGCGCTGGCTGCGGAGCTTCAGCTTCCGACGGGTTCGCTGTGGGTATCGACGTGTCACCTTGACTCAAACGCGTCGCCGCAGATGAGGGCGGATCAACTTCGCGCCCTGCTCGACGAGATGCTGCGCCACGGCGAGCGAGTTGTCGTCGGTGGAGATTTCAACACGACGACGTATGACGCATCCGGCAAGCTGGCGCTGATGGCCGACCTGGTTCACAAGTTTGTGTTTAAGGGGTTCGACGCAACCGTCCACGGCTATATGACGCCAGAGACCAGCTACGAGCAGCCGATTTTTGCGGTGCTCGACGACCTGGGGTTTGCGCACGCCGACTGGAATGACCGCGCCCACGGCAGCTACTACTACGACGTCGAGAGTCCGTTTGCCGAAGCCAAGCTCCAAAGCAAGGTCGGGCACTGGCCGACGCGCTGGCTTCAGCGACGGCTGCGACCCTGGAAAGGCCGTGTTCCAGCAAAGCTTGACTGGTTTGTTGGGAAAAACCTACGTGCCGATCACGCAGGCGTGGTTGAAGTCCGCGATGCCGACGGCGTTCCACCGTCGGATCACTTGCCCATCTTCGTCGATGTCGTCCTCGATTAGGCTATGGTGACCACTCAAAGCCCAGGAACGCGTAGTAGCGACCGTAGACATCGACACCGGCAGGGCCAAGTCCGCCGCGCGCCCCAACGAGAATGCCGAACGGCTCCAGATGCAGCCGGACGCCACCGCCGACCGAGGCTGCCGCTGGAGCGCCCGCCGTCAGACCGAGGGAAGCGTCGAGCTGAGCAAGCAGCGCCAGCTTCCACAGCTGGACCTCGGCGATGTAGCTCATGGCCCAGCGCACCTGATTCTGCGGCAAGTTGACCGCAGCGGTAATGCCCTGGGTTGTCTGGAGCCCAAAGCGTCCCAGAATCGCCGCCAAACCAATGGCCGGATCAATGATGACTGGCCGACCCTTGGTCGCCTCACGCGGGAAGGAACCCGTCGGGAGCTGGAGCCGTAAAAGTGGTCCAAGCAAAAGCCGTCCGCCCAGCGCTTGCAGTGGCAGACCACGCGCCCCGAGCGAGACATCACCAAACGCAGCTCCGCTCTGCGCCAGCGACGGATCGCTCGTCGGTACGAGGTTCGAGTGATAGAGCAGCGGCACGTTGAGATCAAACGAGAGTCGCTGCTGCAGAAGCGCCAGCTCGCCGCCCACGTCGAGACGGCCCACGGTGAAGGACTGAGAGGCCTGTGTCGAGCCAGCCCCAACGAGAGCATACACCTGCGTGCGCGGCTGCACCGTCCGGCCCGGCAGACCGAGAACCGCAAGCGGCACCGGAAGGATCAGTCCGTCGAGCTTGCCAACGAGAACCGGAGGAGGCGGCGCCAGTGGAGTCACGGACACGAGCAGCTCGGACTCGGCCTCGCCAAGCTGGAGGTGGATCTTGTGTTGGCCGTCGGTAAGTGCCAGCTTCTGTTCGCCGGAGCAGTCGAGTGGTTCCCCAGAATCAACCGTCGCGAGAAGCGGCTGACCAGCTCCTGACAGGTGCAGGGCCACGCGTTCGGTGCGAGAAAGGGTCAGCGGCCCAGGCTGCCCAGGCGTGTTCTGGGCCACCAGTGTCCCGTCGGTGCGGATGTTGATGATGTAGAACGAACGGGGAGCCGATGGGGGACCGACGAACTTGTCGCCATCCACAGCGCTGACCCGGACGAAGTACTTGCCAGGTGCCAGATGAACCCGCAGCGGCGGCGCAGAAATTTCACCACCTGCCCGACGATCGTTGAAGCCGGGATCGCGGGCAACCTCGACGATGTAACGAACGGCACCGGGCACCGGGGCAAAGTCGACGACGACCTCGCCGAGCGGCTGCGCTTCGAGCAGTCCCGCCATCGCCAGCACCATGAAGGGTCGATTGCCATCCTCGCTCGCACTCTGCGCCTGCCAGGCTGGTGCGCCGGGAAGATCGTGCAGAGCCTGCGCTCCGGTTCCGCGCAGAATCACCGATCCCTGGCCGGCCTTGATGTTGACGGTGGTGCCCTTGGACCGAACCGCCACTTGGCCTTCGTAGACCTGCACAGAGGCGCGGTTGGCTTCGGCATCGATCCGAGCATCACCCTGCAGTTTGACGTCGCCGCCAGGCGTCTTGACCGTAATCGGCCCCGTCGGAGCCTGGTTGTCCATGTCGGCGCGCAGCGAGCCTTGCTCTAGCTGCACTTCGGCCGCTTTGCCACTCTTGGGCAAGTTCCTGATGACGACTTTCGAGTTGGGCGGAATCTGAAGCTTGACCTTGTCGCCCGCCGTCACCTCGACGCCGCCTTGGCCGCTCGTCTCGATGCGCATGCGCTTGTCGACGGGCTGCCCAGGCAGCGCTTCCATCCAGCCACTCTTGGTTTTGGTGCGCACCGCCGGACCGACAAATGACAGTCGCGGCGTCTCGTTTTGCGGCACCTTCTTCGGCAGCGGCGGCGTCTTGAGCTTGGCACTTGGGGCCAGCGGCGCGTCGCATACACCCGGATTGTTTTTCTTCAGGTGCGAAAGTGCGGCGTCACCACCGCCGTACACCCGCAGCGCGAGCTTGACACAGTCCTCGCCGGGGAGGACGGCTGTCTCGGCAGCAAGAGCAGCAGCGTGGGACGGGCCCACATGCGAGAGAAGCAGGGAGGATACGGCGACGAAGAGCAGCCTGCGCATCGTCCCGATTATATCGGGAAAAATAGCGTTCTAGGGCACAAATATCTTGGCCATTGAGTGGCCAAGCTTGGCCACAGGGCGACCCGGTCCGCGCCTGTCAACCGAGGGGAAGGCTACTTGGCACCTTCTTGCACCCACACGATGAACTTGCACAGATCGGCATCGGGAAGCTTGGTTCCACCTTTGGGCATAAGCTCGCCGCGACCGCCGACGCCCGGCGCCATGTGCTGGTTCATCAGCTTGTAGATGAGGTAGCTGCCATCGACGCTGCCTGCCTTCACGATGTCGAGCATCGCCGCCTGCGACGACTTCTTGCCAACGGTGCCCGACTTCAGGGTGGCACCATCGGTAAAGGTCAAGCCAGCCGCTCCGGTCGAGTGGCAGCGACCATTGGCGCACGACGCTTTCGCTACGGACGAAAACACCATGTCAGCGGTCACACCACGGTCGGTGCAGCTCGGCAGGCCGGTGACTTTTGGCCCGCCTCCCGCCATGTCCGCCGCAGCCATTGCCATGTCACCGCTCGTCGCCAGGTCTGGGCTTCCCGTCGCCATGTCCCCCGAGTGGTTGTGCGACAGATCCGGCAGCTTCGCCGACATGTCCTGCTTGTCATCCGGCACGGGCGGGTCGTCTTTGTCACAACCTTGCGATGCAAGCACAACCGAGAAACCCAGGCCACCGAGCGCCAAAACAACAAAAGGGATGCGGTTCTTCATGTGCGCACACTCGCACACATTCCCCCCCTTCGGTCAAGCCCGCAGCTTCCCTTGTGTGAGCTTTTATTCCCAACCAACGACAACTTTGCGTGGACCGTGGTACGGCAGCCGACCGTGCGACACCGCAAAGTTGTCGATCAATACCGCATCGCCTTTCTGCCAACGCGTCACGACCAGGTTTTTCCAGATCGCATCACGCACCGCCACCATGTCCGAACAGGGAATCGGCGATCCGTCCCCATAGAGCGCCTGCATCGCCTGATCCGCATCGGAAAGTCGCCACCGCTTGTACGCCGCACCCAGCGCCGCAATTCCGCGCAGAACGTGATAGCGCAGCTCGGGCAGTCGCTTGCTGATGCGACGGTATTCGTCCTCGGCACTCGACAGGTGGAAGACCTGCGAGTGATTGAACCAGACCGGCTCGCCGGTTTGGGGATGCATGCGAATCGCAGGCGTTGTGTTGATAAGCCGAAGTCTTCCGTCGGAAAGCCACTCGAACTGTTGGCCTGTTTCGTGACATTTCTTTTCGACCGCTTGCGGATCGGTCGTTCCAAAAATGTCGTGCCACGGCTTGAGCTGCCACAGATCAAAGCGGCCTTTTCCCTCGGGGCCGCCGTAGTTTCGAATGATGCGAACGCCGCGTGACTCAAAGCGGGAACGAACCTCGGGATCGAGGTCGCGATACACAGCGCGGAAGTCACACAGCGGGGTCTCGCCGCCATAGCTCGACGGTGCAACCAGACAACAGAAGAACAAACGACGCGGCGGATCGCGCAGGAAGCTCATCTCACAGTGCTGCGGAATCGGATAAAAACCAGGCAGCTCACTCGCGTTGAAGATGTACTTCGTGACGGCATTTCGCGGCGAGGTCCCTTGGTAGTCGTTCTTCAGATCCGCGCCGAGCGCTCGCAATACATCCTCAAAGAGCTGCGCCGTGTGAATCGGAAAGCCACGCAGAAGAACGGCTCCGTGACGTGCGATCGCGGCGCTGATTCGCTCGCGCTGTGCCGTCGCCCAGGCCAAAAGAAGCTCGGGCTCTGTGTTCTGCGCGGGTTCGATGATGAGCGGCAGTCCATGTCCGGTTGCGCCATGCGGATCGACCACCCGCGTTTTCACCTGCGTCTTCCCGTGTCCCAGCTCATGTGCAAGCAGTGATTCCGTCACGACGTACGTCTCCGTTTGTGTGGGAAGGGGAGGACTCCCAACCCTACTTTTTGTCTTGTCCCAGCGACACTTTCGGCATCCCAAGCTGCGACGTGTCTTCAAGCTCTCGACCTTGTGTTTCGGGCAGCAGAAACAAAATCAGCGCCAGTCCGATCAGCGGAAACACTGCGATGGATTGGAGGGCAACCACGTAGCCCGACCTCTCTGCGATGATTCCTACCAGCGCAGGCGACAGCACCATCCCGATCCGGCCAAGCAGATTGTTCGACCAGGCGAACGCGGACGATCGCAGCGCAGTCGGAAAGAGCTCGGCAGTAAATGCATTCATCACGATCTGGGATCCCGTGACCGTGATGACGCACAAGGTCAGCGCCGCGACCAGTAGGCCCTTGGCCGAGCACGTCGCACTGCCAATTGTTCCGAGCGCAGCACCGACGAAAATCAGCACCGCTCCGTTGCGCCGTCCAATTCGATCCAAGAGCTTTCCCACAAAATACGTAAGTGGCATCCCTAATATTGCCGCAAGCGAGATCAGCGCACCAGCCTGTGCATCACTGAGACCGCGAGCCGTCAGGGCCAGGTCTTTCCAAAACGTGATGACATTCCCGATTCCGCAGTACGACGCAAACCAAATCAGCGACAGCGCGATCACACGCAAACGATAGGGAGACTTGAGGATATCGAGCAAACTCGGGGTCGCGGGGCGCAGCCGTGCTTCCGATGAGTAGGCAGCAAAGCGCTCGGTTTCGCGCAAACTGCGACGCACAATTGCGACCAGAACCAGTGGCACAGAGCCCGCGAAATACACCGTCCGCCAACCGAGCGACGTCCGAAGCAAAAGCGGCACCAGCGCCGAACACACGATCGCCCCAAGGCTTGCCGAGGCCTGGATGACACCGATGACCATGCCACGACGGAGGGCGGGAAATTCCTCCGCCGCATAAACAATCGCAACCGCCCACTCGGCGATAAGGAACAGCCGCGCAAGAAGCTGAAAAAACGCAAAGCTGCCGACGCCAAAGGCCAGACCCGAAGCAAACGAACTGACGGTGTAACCCAAGATGGTGATCGCAAGCAGACGGCGACGACCAAAGCGATCCGCCTGACGCACCAGAAAGTACGCCAGCATCGTCCCCAAGTTGATAAAGGCCACCATCCAGCCACCGTCGGATCGCGACAGCCCAAGCTCGGCCCGCAGATTCGGCAGAAGCTGCGCCAGCGCCATAAAGTCGTAGCCCTCGAAGAACGTCGCCACCGACAAAAGGACAAACAGCCGCTTTTGATATCCGGTTAGCTGACCTGCCGAAGACGCTGTCACCAAACCACTGTATCGCAATCATCGATGGACAAGTCGATGGGATGTCGAACCGATGTAAGGTGACGACATGCGCAAAACAAAATCCGCACGAGCAATTCTGTGGTTTGGCTGTTTCGGTCTGGCACTGGCCGGCTGCGCAGCCGGTGAGTCGTCAGACGCCGAGCCTGTGGTTTCAGCGTCGGCTTTGACTGGTTCCTATTCGTGGGACTCCGATCTGCCGCTGCTGCGAAACACCGCAGAGGCCGACTGTCGCTTCGAGTCGGAAAAACTGGTCCTGCGCGGCACGACGATGTACCGCGTCTACAAAGTTCGCTACCGATCGGTCGAGTCCCGCGGCGGCACCTTGGTCCCGATTGAAATCCGCGGCTATGCGGCACGTCCCGACGGAAGTGGCGTAAGACCAGGGATCGTCCTTGCGCACGGTCTCGGTGGCTGGGCAGACGAAAGCGCAACGATTGGACTTTCCGAGCGTGTGTCGGCTTTTGTCCTTTCGTATACCGGCCCCGGCGGCGGAACCGTTCCGGACAACACGTCGGAAGGCGCCGCCGCAGGCGATCGCAGCGGCTATCGAATGTTCGACACACTGACGGACGTACGCGGCAGTTGGTTTTGGGGACATACGGCTGCAGCACTCCGCGGAGTGACCTGCCTTGCGGCCCGCGCGGAGGTCGACAAGACCAAGCTGGGGTTGACCGGCTTTTCGGCTGGCGGTGTGGCAACGCTGCTCGGAACAGGTGCCGACGATCGGATTCGGGCCGGAGTCGCGCTGTCGGGAACACTTGGCTGGGACGCAGCAACCCAGTCCGCCGATGCATGGCAGCACGCACTGCTATCGAAAGCGGGTCTTGGGACGACGAGTCGGGAGTGGCAAAAGCTGATGACCGACCTCATCGATCCGAGCCAAGCACTGGCCAAGACGGCAGGCAGGCTGCTGCTTGTGAATGGAACCACCGACGAGTTTTTCCCGCTGACGGCCATGGCCAAGACGGTGGCAGCACTCCCATCGCCGGACAAAAGCGACCGAACCCGAATCAGTCTGGCCGCCAACTTTGATCACGGCTGCTACAAGCTCACGGGGGTTGAATCCGCCTCGGTGATCGAGTCGCGCGCGATGACCCGTGCCGACGGCGGTCAGCGCATGTGGTTTGGCCATGTATTTGGCACCGACAGCCGCTTTCGTACGCTGCCAGCCACACCGCAGGTTTCGCTTGTCCCCGTCGGATCCGGGACCGTTGTGACTGCGCTGGTCGATGAGCCCAGCTCACTCGTCGTGGACGAGGTTCGACTCTTCGTGAGCGGCGACAGCTCGTACACGTACACGAACGTCAAGCTGGACCGCGATGGCAGCCGGACGTATCGCAAGGTGTTGCCAATCTCCATCCCAGCGGGCGTGTCGTTCGTCGACGTGCAGTATAAGACGCGCGATCTGATCTTCCCGATTCGTTTCTCGGTGTCGTCGCAGCCTGCAATTCCGAGCGGTCTTGTGCCGCACATTCGCAGCCAGACAAACTGCCTGTAAGCGATTCGCGCCGACGACAACGCACAGAAGCGGCGCCGCTAGCGCAGCAGGTGCCGTGCAATGATCAGCTTCTGAATTTCGCTCGTCCCTTCGTAGATGCGCAGCGCCCGCACGTCGCGGTACAGCCTTTCGAGGACGTGGCCGCGCTCAAGCGCCTGTCCGCCGCCAAGCTGCACCGCACGGTCGACCACACGCTGCGCCGCTTCGGTCGCGAACAGCTTGGCCATCGAGCTGGCACTTCCGAGGCTCTGTCCCTCATCTCCAAGCTGCGCGGCGCGCTGAACCAAGAGTGCCGCTGCCTCGCAGTCCGTGGCCATCTCGGCAATGGCAAGCTGCGTGGCCTGAAACGACGACAGCGGCTGACCAAACTGTTGGCGCGTTCGCGTGTGCAAAAGCGCTTCGTCGAGCGCTCGCCTCGCCATCCCCAGGGCTGCTGCTCCGACGGTAGGGCGAAACACTTCCAGGGTCTGCATCGCAAGCTGCATCCCCTGCCCTTCGCTACCGAGAAGCGCCGACGCTGGCAGATGCACCTCACGCAGACGCACTCTGCCGATCACATGATCGTCGCACAGAAGCTGCATCGGCTCGACGGTGATTCCTGGTGTATCCATCGGCAAAAGGAACGCCGATAGACCTTTTTTGGGATGGATGCCAGTGCGCGCGTAAAAACAAAGATGCGTCGCCAGACCCGCGTTCGAAATCAGCGTCTTTTCCCCGTCGAGTACGAAGTCGCCATCCGTCGTTCGCTGGGCCGTCGTCGCAATCTGCGAGACATCACTGCCTGCGCCCGGCTCGGTAAGGCCAACGCCGCAGATCGCCCGTCCTTTTGCGACCAAATCGGCAAAGTCCGCAGGCGCCGTCCCCGACAAAAACGCCCCGTAACTGCCGAGTCCCTGCATCGCGAACATCAGATCGTACAGCGGTGACACATAGGCCAGCGCCGCCCGCACAAGGCACAGCGCCGCCACCGAGACTCGCGTCGTTCCCGCCGTCGGCACTGCATGGCGAAGCAAGCCAGCCTGTGCCAAGCTCGCAAGCGCAGTCTGTGCCGCTTCCATTGGACTTAATCCAAAGTGAATCGCGGGCAGCTCGGCAATCTGGGTCAGAAGCGCATGGGCGTTTGCGACCTGCCCAAGCGGCGACGGCAGAATGGCCGCCAACTGGTCGATGAGCGGAGGCGGGCTATAGGGAGCGTGGCTCATGGCTCACCGTCCCACAAAGTTTGGCTGCCTTTTGGCCACAAACGCTGCGTGGGCTTCACGAAAATCGACGGTGCCCATGCAGATCTGCTGCGCTTGCGCTTCGGCTTCCAGCGCTTGCGGCAGGCTCAGGTGGGCTTCCATATCGAGCATCGTCTTGGTCATCCCGAGCGCAAAGCTTGGTCCCTGCGCCAGCTTCTGCGCCAGCTCACGCGCCTTTTGCAAACAGGATGCAGCGTCGGGCGTCACATGATTGACCAGCCCCATTTGCAGCGCCTGCGGTGCCGTCACTGGCTCGCCGAGCATCAGAATTTCCGACGCCCGGCCCAGACCGACGACACGCGGGAGCAGCCATGCGGCCCCCATATCGGCCCCGGCCAGACCAACGCGCACAAACAGGAAGGCAAGCTTCGCCGTGTCCACTGCCACACGAATGTCACACGCCAGCGCAATCACCGCGCCCGCGCCCGCCGCCGTTCCGTTGAGCGCCGCCACGACGGGTTTGGGAAGGGCCCGAATGTTGCCAATCAGCTCGCCGGTCATCCGAGTGAACGCCAGCAGCTCGGGATCGGTCATGGACAAAAGGGGCCCGATGATGTCGGTCACGCTGCCGCCCGAGCAGAAGCCGCGCCCTTCGCCAGTAAGAAGCACCGCGCGTACTTCTTTTTCATCGCGCAGCGCCCGAAACAGATCGGTCAGCTCGCGATATACCGCAAAGGTCAGGGAGTTTAGGGTTTCCGGTCGATCGAGGGTGATCTGCGCGACGGAATCGCGCACTTCGTAACGGAAGGTCTTGGCCGAGAGCATCGCGAAAAAACACTTTCTGCCGCAGCCGCCGCGGCGCCCGGCAATCTAAACCGAGTTCACAGGCACGACAACAAGACTTGCCGCTAGGTGCCCATGCTGCGAAGGGCGTCGATGCGAGGCTGCCGCGTTTCTGGACTGTCCAGGCCAAACGAGCGCGCGTCTCCGAGTTCGGCACGGACAAAAGCTGCCGTCCGTTCGATCTCGCTGCGCAGTGACTGCGCCACTTTCACAAACGTCGCGACGACAATCGACTCGCTCGCAGGCTCGTATTCCCACAAACCCACGATGCGCCCCCGATCCAAAATGGGATGACTGCGGAGGTCGGTCAGGCCCCCAATCTCGACGATTCCGCGTTCCCCATACACCTTTTTGGTAAGGTCTTTCGGATCACAGAGAGCGACCACATCCCGACGGTGGAGCACGACGCCATCAATGCTCGCGACCAAGCGATAGATCGGATCTTTGGGAACACGGAATGACAGGAGCGAATCCAGGTCTTCGGGAAAACAGAGCAGCTCGCTGCCGTCCTCGATCGGCACGAGTCCGAGCGGTGCGACGGCGGCTTTGGCAGCGCCAGCCCCAAGCCCTGAAAACCAGCGAAAGTGAGCAAGGCTCGCCGGACCCGCAAACCGAAAATAGCGCCGAGCCAGCTCGACGTACGCGTCGGAAAAACTCAGGACACTGTTGCCCAGCGGCGAATCCGTCCAGCGCACGTAGCTGTAGCGCTGCTGGTCAAGCCTCCCGTTGACCGGCTGCCGACGAATTTCCCCAAGTGACTGCAGGCGTCCGAGGACGAGCGGCAGCGTGGTGGTTACGCCGCGCTTCTTTCCTTCCGCACCCAAGTTTCGCACCGCGTCCCCGAGGCAATCCTTCAGCGCTGCCGGATCTTTGGGACCACTCTCTAGCGCGGCAAGGACTTTTTCCGACAAGCTGGAAAGTTCCCGGTCGGTGACTCCCATGTGTTTTTTGGCGACCTTGATCTCTGCGGAATCTCCGTCGATCTGACTGACTTTCAGCGCCAGCGCAAAGTCACTTTGCGGAACCACGTACGTACAGCCGCGAGCGCTTGGGAGTTCGTAGATTTCCAGATGTTCCGCAGCCCGATCGGCTTCACTTCGGGTGATTCCGGCTCGCGCAAAGAGCGTCAAATAGGGGTTCACACCACCGACGGATCGCGCCCAGCCCGTGCGCTGCAGAACAGAAGCGCAGCTCGCACCAGCAAGCGGTTCCAGAAGGCCCTGACGAGACGCCCAAAAAGCACGCAGTCGGTTTGGTTCCATGCGCCGCAGCGTATGAATCTGGCGTCCGAAAATCCATCCCGAACGGACAGCTCTCTGCTCGTTTTTGTCCGTTGTTCCCGTCGAGACAGGGAAAAGGAAGGCCGCGTTCGCTTTGTGCAAAACTAGTGAAGACTCTGTTCGAATCGGTCTTCCCGCGTGGCAGGACTTTGCGGCAGAGGCAGGGAGCGCAGCACTCTGTCCATGGACCTTAGTCGATCGGCAGGACTTGGGTGGGTTTGCAAAAGCAGAGCCATCTTGCTGTCGTTTCCCAGCCGCGCTTCGAGCTTCTGCATCACCGCCACAAACGCATACGGATCGTATCCGGCGCGCGACAAAAGACGCAGCGCTTCCTCATCGGCAAAGAGCTCGTCGCGTTTGTCGAGTCCACGAGAGTAAAGTTGCTTGGCCGCGTTCACGACCTTCTGCCCAAACTCACGCGTGCCAGGCCCCGTGAAGCCAGCGCTTCGGCCAACCGCCGCGCCCACGTCTGCTGCTGCGCTCATCAGGTTTTCGTTCCGCATCGCCTTGAGGTGATGCTGCGCGGTCACATGCGAGATCTCATGCGCAAGAACTCCGGCAAGCTCTGCTTCACTGGCCAGAAGGTCGAGAAGACCGCGCGTCACAAACACATAACCACCCGGCGCCGCAAACGCGTTCACATCCGCATCGGCGAGCACCCCAAACCGCCACTCGATCTGGGGTCGCGTGCTACACAGCGTCAGCCAGCGCCCAACGAGGTTTACATACCGCTGCATCGAAACGCTCGGCTCGAGCGGCGCGGCGCCAAGCAGCATCCCAGCCATGTGCCGACCCATCTCGACTTCTTCTGACTCGGAGGGCTGCCTGTCCGCCGCTTCAATCTTCTGTCCTGCGCTCGCCAGCGAGTTCCAGTCGAGTCGAGTCGGTGAAAAGTTTCCCAGCGGAACGCAGCCCGCAAAAGCGAGAAGCGCAACAAGTCCTATCCGACCGATGAAAGGGCGTTCGCGACGCATCGCGTTACCTCGTGCCCGACGGACTTTGCGTCGCGGTTGCAGCGCCGAACTGCCGCGCTTCTTCGGCGGTAACCCGATGCTGCTCAAGCTGGGCGACGGCAGCGGTGTTCTCCTCGGCGCGTTCGAGTTCCATGCGTGACAGACCGCGAATGCCGGTGGCTACAGTCGTCGATGATCGGGCCGCTTGGCTAAGTGCGATAGGAGCGCTCGGTGCAGGCTCGCCGGTCCGCGCCACGCTGGAGAGCCGCACGGTCAGCATCCGTACATAGCCTTGGCCCGTCGGCGTCTTGACCTGATAGAACGCACCCTGTCTAGGGCCTATCTCGACGGCAGTTCCAGCCGCAAGCTGGCCGACGACCTGCGCAGACGCCTCGGGCTTTTCCCGTAGCTCCGTGCTCGACAGAATCTGCCCGCTGTCCGCACAGACCGGTCTGACCCCGCAAGCAAACACCGCACTGGCAGAAATCGTCGACAAGACAAATCGAGAGGAAAACATCACTTCACTTTCTCCTCGGTTCATAGACGGACACGGGCTCTTCGCGGCCCTTGACCTTGTGCGCCCCGTGGGACACAAACGCGATCGCATCGCCGCACAAATCGGCAGTCCGCTGTGAGACGAGGATGCGCGCAATTCCTTTGGTCACACCTTCGAGCCGACTGGCCAGATTCACCGTGTCGCCAATCGCCGTGTATTCCATTCGCTGCTCGCAGCCGAGCATCCCGACGACCGCTGGGCCTGAATGAATGCCGATTCCCACATCAAAGTTCGGAAGATTTCGCTCGCGCCGGAACGCTTCCAGCTCTTCGACCATTTCCAACGCCGACTGCACCGCGTGTAGCGCATGCTGCGGATCCGCAACCGGCGCACCCCAAAAGGCCATGATCGCGTCGCCGATGAACTTGTCGAGCGTGCCGTGGTGACGAAAAATCACCCCAACCTGGCGCGTAAAGTAGGCGTTGAGCAGCTTCATGATCTCGGCGGCGTCGGCGGTTTCCGACATGCTGGTAAAGCCACGAATGTCGGAAAACAGCACGGTGATTTCGCACTGCCGCCCGTCGAGCGTTTCGGGCCTTAGTCCTTGCTCGGCCAGCTCGGCCACAACCACCGGGTCCAAAAACCGCCCGAACAGATCGACCGTGGCCTGTCGCGCACGCCGCTCTTGCCGGTATCGATCCGCCGTCGCCACGCCGAGAAGAAGCAGCACCGACAAAAGCGGTGTCACGACCGGAATTTGGACCCGCAGCCGCATCGCCACAAGGCTCACAAAAACGAGAAGGACCAGCAGTCCCGCGCCAAGGAGTGCCGTGCGCAGAAGCGACCGCTTGGCCCGCAGCGCGACGTACAAAACGAGCAGCAGCGGTATGCCGACCGCCGGACCGAACCAGGGCTTGTGGAGCAGCCAGGTGCGGTTTTTCACGTTGTCGAACGCGTTCGCCAAAAGATACAGCGCCGGATACTGCGCCCCGAGCGGAGTCGGTCGCAGGTCATGCAGCCCCGATGCAGTCGAGCCCACAAAGATCGTCTTTTGCGCCAGCTCTGGCATGGGCTGCCCACGCTGCACGCGCAGCCACACATCGGCATAGCTCAGGCGCAGATACGGCGACTGACCACCGCGACCAACGAAGGCCACCGCAAGCGCTTCGGGAATCCCGGTCACGTCGAGCCCTTGCGACTCCGCCAGAACAAGCGGCAGCGATGAAATCCGCCAGCCCGGACGCGGCTCGGCGACCAGTCCGTAGCGGCGCGCAATCCCGTCTGCGTCCGCCAAATAGTTGATGAGTCCGAGACGCCAATTGGCAGGCTTTCCCATCGCGGGCAAGAGCAAGTCCAGCTTGGCCTGTGGATCGGCACTGGGGCTGCGTGTGATCGGCACACTCGGCGGATAGCTCGACAACAGGCGCAGCGGTTCCTGCGAACGCAGGGCCAAGAGCGGCAGAAACAGGCTCCGCGATCGGTCGATCACCTCGCCGAAGTACTGGTCGAACTCGGGCCGCTGAAGATCGGGCTCGCTAAACCAGATATCGAATGCGATCGAGCGCGCTTTTTGCGCAGTCAGCCACTCGACAAGCTCAGCGTGCGTGGCCCTTGGCCAAGGCCAGCGCCCGACCACATCCCGCATCGCTTGCAGGCTGTAGTCGTCGATGTCGATAAGGACGATGTCACGATCGCCCTCAGCTCTCGCTGCCGCCTGCCGTGTCAGTCGATCGAGCCACAAAAAGTCCAGGTGCCGAACCGACGCAAAGAGCAGTGGCGACAGCAGCACCAATAGCGCAACCGCAAGAGTAAGAGGCAGCGTGACTCGCGTGGTGTCCCGGGCCTGCATGGGCAGCGTCGGACCTACCGACAGATCCACGATCGTAGAAAGAAACGACCGCTTCTGCAAGCCACGGCTCGACAGCGGCAGTTACAGGAGCGCTGAGACTCGACGCCGAAAAGTCCGCTTACGGAAGCGCGGCGATGGCTTCAATCTCGACGAGCGCACCGTCTTCTAGCAGGCCCGCGACCACGATCAAGGCCATCGCTGGATAGTGCCTGCCAAAGAGCTCACGATAAGCGCGACCCAGTTCACGCGTCGTTGCCTGATACCGCGCTTTGTCGGTCACATAAAGCCGCAGCGACATCACATCCTCGGCACTGCCGCCCGCCGTCTTGACCACATCGACGACATTGCGCAGCGCTTGGCGAAACTGCGCGACAAACGCATCCTCACCGGCTTGTGGCTCGATCATCGTCGCGTCGGCTTTCCAACCGACCTGCCCAGCCACCGTCAAGATGCGCTTTCCCGCTTCGGCCAGGACACCGTTTGAATACCCACGCGGCGGTGCCCAGTCCGGCGGGTTCAGCAGTCTGAGGCTCGACATACATTCCGTGTACTACGCAAGCGCGCCGGGCCGCAACCGGATCATCGCTCGGACTTCAGACAGCGACAATTCTCGGTTGTGTTTGCTACCGGACTGAAGCTACGAAGTGCATCCGATGTGGTTGACCCGTCTGGCGCTGCGTAACCCAATTTTGATTCTGATGCTCTCGCTGATGACTGTCGTCTTAGGGCTCCAGTCACTTTTGCGCTTGTCGGTGGATCTGTTTCCCGACATCACGATTCCGGTCATCCGGGTCGCGACGTTTTATCCGGGCGCCGGTCCATCGGACATTGAAAAAGCGATTACCGTTCCGCTCGAGCGAGCCGTCTCCGCCGCACCGGGAATTGATCGCGTCGAGAGTGTCTCCCGTCAAGGCGTCTCGATTGTCAGTGCCTGGTTCATGTACGGCGTCAACCTCGACAACGCCCAGTTCGAGGTGCAGCAGCGCGTTTCCCAAGTCCTGAACACGCTGCCGCCAGGAATCCAGCAGCCATTCATCATCAAGTTCGACATCACCAACATTCCGGCGGTGACGGTGGCGGTGTCGTCGGACAGCTTGGATGAAAAGCAGCTTTATGACCTGGCGTACAACGTGATCGAACCGCAACTGGAACGCATTGCGGGTGTTGCATCAGCGACGCCAGGTGGCGGAAAACAGCGTGAAGTCGAGGTCGAAGTCGAGCGCGATGCCCTGCGCGCCCGCAGCTTGGGAATCCTTGATGTGGTCAGTGCCGTCCGTAGCTCGAACTTGCTGTTGCCGAGTGGAAACCTGCGAACGGGGGATCGGGACATCAACGTCTTTTCCAACACCCAAGTCAAAGATCCGCGCGAGCTTGAGCAAGTGATTGTGCAGCCGGGACAGAATCTCACCGGGCCCAATCCAGTTCCTCCCGTTCGTCTGTCGGACATCGCCAAAGTCACGGATGGGACAGCAGACCAAGCCAACATCGTGCGGATTTCCGGCGTTCGCGGCGTGTACCTGCGCGTTCTGAAACAACCGCAAGCCAACACGATTGCCGTCGTCGATGCAGTGCGTGCGACCCTGCCGAAGCTGATCGGAGTGCCCGATAGCGTAAAGCTTGTGATCTCGTTCGATCAGTCGCTGTACATTCGCAATGCAGTGAAGGCGCTCGAGCATGAAGCGCTGCAAGGGGGTGGGCTGGCGGTGTTGGTAATTCTGATCTTCCTTCTGTCCCTGCGAGCAACGGGAATTGTCGCGATCTCGATACCGCTGTCGATCATTGCGACGTTCATTCTGCTGTACTTTTCCGGACAATCTCTCAACGTGTTTACGCTGGGTGGGCTTGCACTAGGAGTCGGTCGTCTCGTCGATGATTCAATCGTTGAACTGGAAAACATCCACCGGCACATGGCGGTCGAAACCAGCCGCAAACAGGCCGTGCTGAAAGCCGCGCAGGAAGTCGCGATGCCGATTCTGGTTTCAACCATTACGACCGTCGTGGTGTTCTTTCCGGTTCTGTTTCTGACGGGAGTGGCGCGATATCTTTTCATTCCGCTCGCGCTCACCATCAGCTTT
This sequence comes from uncultured Myxococcales bacterium, assembly GCA_964437195.1. Classification (GTDB taxonomy): domain Bacteria; phylum Myxococcota_A; class Polyangia; order Palsa-1104; family JAEUJZ01; genus JAEUKA01. Next base: position 25,459 of record CAYTGC010000026.1, read on the forward strand.
TCGCTCCTCATGAGCTTCTTTGTTTCGCGCACGGTGACGCCACTCTTGTGTCTGTACTGGTTGAAAAAACCGGCAGATCATCATCAGGCTTTGGGGCCCGGTTTCGTCCAGCGAATTGGTCGTGCGTTGGATTCGCTCGACGCTCTGTACGCACGCATGTTGGGAGCGGTCCTTCGGCATCGATTTCTGACGATTCTCGCCATCCTGGCACTGTGTGGCGCCACAGTCCCTCTCTACTTTCGGATTGGCAGCGAGTTCTTCCCCCAGACCGATGAGAGCCAGTTCACGCTAAGCTACAAAGCCCCCATAGGAACCCGCGTCGAGCGCAGCGAAGAGATAAGCTTGCTCCTCGAAAAACTGATGGACGACGTGCTGGTCCCCAAAGGAGGCGGCAAGCCGATTCACATCGCCACACTGTCGGACATCGGACTTCCCGGTGGACGTACTGCGCTGTTTACCGGCAACACCGGACCGCACAGCGGCAACATCCAAGTGGCACTGGTTCCACGCGGTCAGCGAAAGGAAAGTGACACCCAAATCGTCGAGAAAGTGCGCAGCGTACTGCGTGACAAGACCGCAGGCATCGTCACTTTCTTTTTCACCGGCGGAATCGTCAAGCGCATCCTCAACATCGGACAACCGGCTCCGATCGATATAGAAATCCTCGGGCAAGACCAAGAGATCGGGGCAGTCTTCGCCAAGAAAGTCCTGGGCAAGCTGCGCAGCCTTCAGGATTCGCAAGGACGACCGATGCTCACCGACCTGCAGATCACGCGAGAAGAAAACTATCCAGAGCTTCACATCGAAGTGGATCGTCAGAAAGCCGGAGTCCTGGGAATCAGTGAACAGCAGGTGGCGCAGTCGGTGCTGACCACTCTGTCGGGAAACACCCAGTTTCAGCCGATTCGCTACAGCGATCCGAAGACCGGCAACGAGTACTTTGTGAACGTCCGCGCAAGTGATCGATTCCGCGATGATCTGGATGATATCGGGGACATCTTTGTGCGGACTCCGCAAGGCCAAATGGTGGCACTGGCGTCGATTGCACGGCTCGATAGGCGGAGTGGACCGGTCCAGATCAGTCGCAAGTATCTTCAGCGCGCGATCGATGTCACCGCAAACATCTCAGCGACAAGCAACTTGGGCGATGCGGCAACGGCTGTTGAAAGAGCGCTGCGGGACCTCACGCCTCCTGAAGGATTTTCCGTCAAAGTGAGCGGTCAGCGGGAAGCCCAAGAGCAAGCGTTTTCCGGACTTCTCTTGTCGGCCCTGCTTGCGATTGTGCTGGTGTACATGGTGCTCGCATCGCAGTTTAAGTCACTGCTCCAGCCGGTCATCATCATGATGTCGGTTCCGCTTGGTCTTGCCGGCGTGATGGTGGCTCTGTATGTGACCAAGACCACGCTATCGGTCAACAGCTTCATGGGAATCATCATGATGGTCGGCATAGTGGTGAGCAACGGCGTGCTGCTCGTGGACTACGCAAACGTTCTTCGCCGTCGGGGAGAAGATCTGGTCACGGCCACCGTACACGCGGGACGGACACGGCTTCGCCCCATTTTGATGACCACGATTGCCACGATTGTCGGACTGATTCCGATGGCCTTGGGAATCGGCGAAGGAAGTGAAACGAACCTTCCTCTCGCACGGGCCGTAATTGGAGGACTCACGGTATCGACCTGCATGACGCTGCTGCTGATTCCGGTGATGTACAGCTTGCTTGGTAGTTACGGAATGCCGGGACAATACGATGATGAGGAGGAGCGTCCGAGCGCTGCCGAAAAGGAGTCTGTTCATGCGTAATCGAGGTCTGGTTGTTGGGCTCCTTTTCGCATCGACTCCATCACTGGCTGCGGAACCAACGCTCTCTTCCGCGGCCCAAGCAGAGCTGACCCAAGCGATCCTTCCCAAAGAGGCACGCGAGCTCGCCCAAGACGCCGAGATCGCGCGAATCGGCTTTGATGACGTGATAGCGCGCGCTCTCTCCTATCACTCTGCGGCACTGCTCGCGCGCAGTGAGACACGACGGCTGATTGGACTGCTGTGGCAGGCCCGCGCTGCATCGCTACCAACCCTGCAGCTGTCGGCCACCTACAATCGACTGGACGGCGATCGCGTGCTCGGTTCTGGAGACATGCAGCGCCTGGTTGCCGGGGCCAATCAGATCGCTGGGAATGCGACCTTTGCGGTTCCGATCATTGCGCCCGCGCGCTGGGCCCAGTGGCTGCATGCAAGCGACAACGTAAAAGTGGCGGAGATTTCAGAGCAAGATGCACGACAGAAAGTGGCCGTTGCCGCCGCTCGTGCCTATCTGCTGGTGCTGACCCAAAGGCGGCTTTTGGAAGTGGCTGAACGCGCCCGCAGTCTTGCGGAAGAACACCACGCGCATGCAAAGCGTCGTGCGGACGGTGGCGTTGGGAATCGGCTCGATGAAGTCCGGGCGCACGCAGACTGGCAAGCCACAGAGGGGCAGCTTCACCAAAGCCGTGCGACGCTGCGCCGGACCCAAGAGCTGCTGGGAGCCATGATCGGCCATGACGGTCCGATCGACGTACTCGGTGAACCCAGGCTGGATGCGGCTCCCGATGAATCCCAAGCACTTACCGAGTCTTTGTGGCAGCGGACCGATCTTCGGCTCGGACAAGCCAAAGCGTGGGCGGTATCGCGCCTGCTACGCCATCGCTTCGCAGACTGGCTGCCGACAATCACTGCGAGCTTTGCGCCGTTTTTTCAAGATCCCCCATCGATTGTGCAGCCGCTGTTTGGTTGGCAAGCACGACTTGAGCTGGGCTGGAATCTGTTCGATGGAGGACTGCGATACGGACAGAAACAGGAACGGCTGGCCCTGTATGAACAGGCGAAAATCTCGCTGTGGTCGAACCAGATCCAAGCAAGAGCAGAAGTCCGATCTGCTCACTTTGCGCTTCAAGAAGCACGCAGCACCGTAGACGCAGCGCGACACGCGGAGAAGGCCGCACGCCAAGCGGCGGAAATGGCCCGACAGGCCTTCCACGCCGGCGCGACATCCAACATGGAATCGCTGGATGCCGAGCGGCGGGCGCGTGATGCCGAGACCCTCGCCACCCAAGCCGAAGATGCGGCGCGACAAGCACACCTCGATCTACTCATCGCCAGCGGTCGGTTCCCCGTCGCACACTAGGTCGTATCTGCGGCGCATTGCCGCATCTTCCCACCTGCCAACCGGGTGGAGTATGATGTCTCTGGGGATGGGTACACAAAGCACGGTTTCCCCGGACCTATCGGGGGCAGATTTCATCCTGCGCAACATCGATGATGCAGTGATCGTAACCGACACGCAGGCAGTCGTAACCTACTGGAATGAAGGGGCCACCCGGCTGTTTGGCTGGACCAGCCAAGAGATGATAGGTCGGCCCTATCCAGATCGGTTTCCACCCGCCGTACGTATCGAGATCCAGCAAGCCATTGGCCAGCGTCTGCAAGGAAATGAATGGGATGGCGAGTTCGAGGATTATCGCAAGGACGGATCGCGTGTCTGGATTTCAGCTCGAGTGCGCAAGGTGACCAACCACGAAGGCTGCACGATCGGGATTTTGGGAATCTCGAAGGATATCTCAGCTGCCAAGCGTTCCGAGGCAGAGCTGCGTCAGCGTGAAGCGTTTGTGCACGGCATTCTGGATTCCATGGATGCCCACATCTCGGTGCTCGATCGCGACGGAGTGATCATTGCCGTCAACCGGTCGTGGCAGCAGTTTGCGGTGGACAACGCTCCGATTCCGGGGACTGAGCCTGAGCACGTTTCCGTTGGTACCAACTATCTGGAGATCTGCCGCCAGGCCACAAACGGCTGCAGGCAGGAAGCCCTCCAAGTTGCCAACGGAATCTCGGCAGTGCTGTCGGGAACGCTGCCCAAGTACAAGCAGGAATACCGCTGTGATTCTCCAACGATGGCGAGATGGTTTTCACTTACGGTGACTCCGCTTGCACGAAAAGAGGGGGGAGTGGTCGTCACCCATGTGGACATCACGGAACGAAGACGGATCGAAGCAGAGATTCGCGAACATCGTGACAGGCTTCAGATGGCGATGGCCACATCGAGGATGGGGGTGTGGGTCCAGAATCTCTCAACCCAAAAGGTGAGTCTTTCCCCAGAGGTGTACTCGCTCTTTGGACTTCGCCACTTTGACGGAACCCTCACATCGATCGCCGCAGCGCTCCATCCAGCGGATTTGGAATCCGCGCAAGCGAGCTATCGTGAGACGGTGGAGAATGGGACTCCGCTCGCACTGGACATACGTGCCTACCGACCCGATGGCAGGCTTCGATCGATCTCTGCGCTCGGGATGCTACACAGAGACGACGCTGGACAGCCTGTCTCAGTCATCGGCACCGTCCGCGATGTAACCAACAAGCGTCGAGAAGCCGCTCTGATCAAGGGCCAGTCCGATATCCTAAGCCGGATCGTACGGGGAGAACCGCTGAGTGAAATCCTGCATCATCTGGTGGGTCTCGTCGAGACACTGGTGGATGGGGGTCTGTGTTCCATCTTTATCAAAGACCCAACGGAATCGGTCCTCTGTCTGGCAGCCGGACCCTCGCTTCCACTGGAGTACAATCGCGCGGTCCAGACCGTCCCGATTGGACCGGCCAATGGATCTTGCGGCACTTGCGCATATCTTGCGCAGCCCGTGCTCACGACGGATATCGCGACGGATCCGCTGTGGGAAAACTACCGCAGTGCAGCGCTGCCACACGGACTTCGGGCCTGTCTGTCCGTTCCCATTCTGTCAGAAAACACCAGCAGTACGGCGACCACAGCGAACGTACTGGGTACATTTGCCATCTATCGAACCGACGCGACTGCTTTCGATGAACACGTCACCAATGCGATGGCAACCGCAACGCATCTGGCCGGTGTCGCGATGGAAAAGGAAGTGGCGCGTCGACGGCTGGGCGAAAGTGAGCAGCGATACCGCCAGCTTCTCGATCTTGTGCCAGTTGGCATCCTGATGCACAGCCGCGGGGTCGTGAGATTCGCCAATCCGCGGTTCCTTCGCCTCGCGGGATATCCAGAAGAAGCGAACCTCGAAGGCAGGCCAGTCGAGGACTTTGTTCCGCCGGAAGAACGTGAACCGCTGCGACGCCGAATCGAGGACTTGCTGGACCAGAAGATTCGACTGGGTGCAAGTGATGGCCGACTTCTGCGTCCCAATGGCGAAAGCATTCCTGTCAGTGTGGTGACCACCAAAGTTCGCATCGATGGGACAGACTCGGTTCTGGTCGCCATGCTGGACCGCAGCGAAGAGCAGCGCGCAAGTCATCTGCTTCACGCCATCTTGAGCAGTGTGACCGACGCCATTGTCTGCACCGATATCGATGGACGGATCGTGATGGCCAACGCAGCGACCGAGCGGCTCTTCGGCTATACGGTCACCGAGCTGTTGGGACAGAACATCACGCGCTTGATTCCCGAGGCGTATCAGGCCAACCGACGGACAGAGACGCCGGGTTCGCTTCCTGGTACGCCAAGAGAAATGAACCCGCGGCGAAAAGACGGGACGGTTTTTCCAGCGGACATCAGCATTGCGTCGTTCGAGATAAACGGAAAGCCCCACTACACAGGCGTAGTGCGCGACATCAGTGTGCGACGCAAGCTAGAAGATCAGCTACGGCAAGCGCAGAAGATGGATGCCATCGGTCAGCTTGCGGGCGGAATCGCACACGACTTTAACAACCTGCTCACCGTCATAAACGGGCAAAGCTCGCGGATTCTGTCGCGGCTGCCCGATGGCGATTCCCTGCAAGAGCCACTCGCAGACATCCTCGCTGCGGGAGAGCGGGCGGCAACGCTGACGGCTCAGCTTCTCACGTTCAGTCGACGCGCGATCATCGAGCCCAAGATCCTCGACCTAAACCAAGTGGTCACAGGCACCACCCGGATGCTGCGTCGTCTCATTGGGGAAGACATCACACTGCTTACCCAGCTGCGTGCATCATCCGCCACCGTCAAGATGGATCTGGGACAGCTTGAGCAAGTGCTCATCAACTTGGCGCTCAATGCGCGCGATGCGATGCCGCAAGGGGGAAAGCTGACGATTGGGACCTCGTCCTTCGAGACCTCTGTCCCGTCGAGCGACCCCGACCGAGAGCCACCGCCCGGAACCTACGTGCAGCTCTGGGTGGAAGACACCGGAAACGGCATAAGCGATGAGGTGAGGCAGCGGATCTTCGAGCCCTTCTTTACGACCAAAGGCGTCGGCAAAGGATCCGGTCTCGGACTCGCGACGGTGTACGGAATCATTCGGCAAGCCGGAGGCTACGTTTCTTTTGACAGCGAGCCCGGCAAAGGGACGACGTTCCGCGTACTTCTGCCGCCACAAAAGAAACGTGCCTCCACCGTCAAACCGCCGGGTTCACCAGAATCTCCGACGGGGACAGAGACGATTCTGCTCTCCGAAGACGAAGATGTGGTGCGCAAGCTGGTGCGACAAGTCCTCGAACTGCACGGCTACACCGTCATCGACGCCAGCGGTGGCACCCACGCCATCGAACGATGTGCAACCTACGCAAGAGACATTCATCTTCTGCTGACCGATGTGGTGATGCCCGATCTGGGCGGACGTGCCCTGGCCGACGAAATCCGCAAGCACAGGCCCAACATTCGGGTGCTCTACATGAGCGGATACACCGATGATGCAATCACACGGCATGGTGTCGAAACCGCAGTCGATTCCTTCATCCAAAAGCCGTTTTCCCCCCCCACACTGATGCGCAAAATCCGCGAGGTGCTCGATCGCAAAACGTAGTCGTTTGCGCTGCACGCTCGCGCGATTTACATCGCCAGACCGCCGTCTACGTCGACACAGCGACCATTGAAGTAGTCGCACTCGATCGCAAACTTCACCGCCATCCAGATGTCCTCAGGAACGCCCACGCGACCGACCGGAACTGCGGCCACCAGCGCGTCGCGCGCCTTCTGGTTCATGCCTTGCGTCATCGGGGTCTCGATCATGCCCGGTGCAATCGCTACGCAGCGGATGCCGAGCGGACCAAACTCACGCGCCCAGGTCACCGCATTGGCCGCGAGCGCAGCCTTCGCCGAGACGTAGTTCGACTGGCCACGGTTGCCATGCCGCGCGAGCGAAGACATGTTGATGATGATGCCAGGCCGACTGTCGGTTTCCGCCATCTTGGCGACGACTTCACGCACCATGAAGGTCGCGCCGTGCAGGTTCACGTTGAGGACAGCGTTCCACTGATCGGTCGACATCTTGACGACGGCGCCAGTGTTCTTGTCCTTCTTCACCAGGAGTCCGTCCCGCAGAATACCCGCGTTGTTGATGAGTCCGTTGAGCCCACCCATCGCGCCGTATGCCCACGCCACAAACGCTTGCACATCGGCTTCGTCCGCGACGTTCAAGCGCCGACGATGAACGCCCGCAGGAAGCTCCGCCAGACCCGCCTCGTTCACATCCCCCGCAGCCACCTGCGCACCCGCCTCGTGCAGTCGCCGCACGAAGTGCGCCCCCATGCCTTGCGCGCCGCCGGTCACGATCACCTTCATGTCACTGAGTCGCATGTCATCTTCTCCTTGGAAGTCGGTAGTACAAACTGGCGGCGGCAGCCTATCACCATCGCCAGCGACTGTCCACGCACGCCGGGGGCTTGGTCGTAAGGTTGCGGACTCACTGACTGCAAGCGTCGTCCTCTCTTTTGGATTCCCCAGCCGTCGCGAGTGTGATGAAATGGTTAGGCAGTGCCCGAGACGAAGCACAAAGCAACCCAGACGCCACCCGAGGTTCCAGAAAAACGGGCTACCTCGTCGATTGTGTTCGACATCTGGGGTTGCCGGGGATCGCGCAACCTTCTGCCGGCTCGTTCCAAGATTGGGAACTGCACTTCCAGCTACTCGCTGTCGCAGGGAAACGTCCTGTTTGCTCTCGATGCGGGGCGAGGACTTACTGCTCTTTCTGCCAAGCTGTTTTCCCGTGGCCGACTCTCTGAAGTACGCCATGTTGTGGTCTTGGTCAGTCACTCCCATCTTGATCACTGGGAAGGAATCAAAGATGCAGAGTGGTTCTGGCGTCGAGAAAACGGCATCAGCTTGACGATTTGTGGACCGGCAGAAGCGCTCCGTGCGGTAGAGGATGGACTGCGACATCCTTCGTTTGTTCCGCTGCGGATTCTGTCGCAAGGAACACTCTCACAGCTCGAATTCCTGACACTCCGCGAAGGCCACAAAGTCTGTCTGCATGGCTGGGACGTCGAGCCTTTCGCGCTGCATCACTACAGCGGCAGCGGCAACCATCGGCAGTTTCTCGACGCGCTCGGCTACCGAGTCACCGTTCCTTCTGGACCAACCATTGCCTATCTGTGCGATCACGAACCAACCAAAGCGACGCGCGCCCAAGAAGAAGCCGCGCTGTTAGGAACCAGTCTCGCGCTGTATGACGCGCACTTCCCACACATCAAGGAACAGACCTTCGGACACGGATCGATCGAACACGCGGGAATCATCGCGCGCGACCACAGCGACAAGCTGATCCTCGCAGGCCACCTAAACCCGCGCTACAGCGACTCCGAAGTTCGTCGATTCCTCCAGCAGCACGGACGCGGCACGCCAAACCTCCGCATCGCGATCGAAAACCAGCGCTACACATGGGATGGCAAGCGGTTCCGCAGGTAGCGCGGCGCAGCGAGACTTCTAGAACGAATACATCCGGTGAACGCCCTTCATGCCGCTCAGCGGATGCGCGCCTGCCTCGGTGGTCGGAATGAAGCGACCGAGCAGCTCGCGGGCCGAGTGGCTCATCATCCGCGTCAGGTTGAGCTGCGGAGCGAGCTTTTCCATCCGAAAGACGTAGTGAACATCCTGCCCAAACAGCGGCGCTTCTCCGGTTGCGACCACACCGCCCGTCGAGACGGGGCCAAAGTGAAGGACGAAGCGAAAGCGCGGCTCCTCCGATGCTTGCAAAAATGCAAGCTGGCGCAGTCCTTCAGCAACCTGCTGCGGCGAGACATTGTTCGACTGCCAATAGGCGAACAGTCCGTCGCCCAGATACTGATTGATCGATCCCTTGTTGCGCTCGATGACTTCCTGACAGCGCGTAAACCAGCGTCCGGTGATAAACGGCAGCGCATCTGAGCTATGCGTCGTCACAAGCTGCGTCGATCCGATAATGTCCGCCACCAGCAGATAACAGTCGACCGATCGAACATGAACCAGCGTCTGGACGTTGAGCGATTCATCGTTTTCCGGCGGCGGAATCGACATCGAGTGTTCGCTGCGACGGAAGGTCAGCTCGAACGGACCCACCGCCACCACGTCGCCACTGTGAAGCTGCACCGGCTGGACAACCCGGCGACCGTTTACAAATGTTCCGTTGGCGCTGCCCAGATCGACCACAAAGAAGTCGTCTTGCTGACGATAAATCTTGGCATGGGCGCGCGATACCTTGTCATCACGAAGCGGCAGCGTGTTGCTCTGCGTACGTCCGATCGAGCAGTCTTCGTCTAAGGGAATCGTCTCGTCGTCAAGCTCTAACCAAGCATCTAGGTCGTTCACGGACTAATGCTCCATAGAGA